>CAYUJW010000008.1:0-30601 GCA_964445135.1 uncultured Gammaproteobacteria bacterium | reverse complement strand
ATCAGACGAGCTCAATAAGAGCTGCGTCAAAAATTCAAATTTCTGGTAGCGTTGCGGGCTCAAACTTCAGTAATTCTGGCACACTTCAAAGCGCCTCTACTGCGGCTACACCCCTTCTTAATCCGCAGTCACTCAATGCGAATACCCCAATTGGTTTGCCTAGCGATCCTCCAAGCGGAGTTGCAGCAGAATGGACTAAGGTGTTTGTTATGCAAGGAGCGTTAGATTGTTATCAATGGTCAGGTGGAGTTCAAAATTCACATTGTCATGTTTCAGGAATTGATTTCACATTTAACAACTCTCAAGGGCAATTAAATACGGTGAAGCTCTATGCGACCATGAACGGAACGATTAATTTTCAAAAAACCATACCTTCATATAATCAAATATATTCGTACTACAAAAATACTCTAAACCAATCGGAGGAAGTGGCAACTTCTAACGCACAAAATGCATATAATAATGCACAAAATGCATCTGCTAATTGTCTAGCTAACAACTTTCTCGGATATGGTTGTCATGACGTGCTTACAAACGCATCTGGTTATAAGTTAATTTATGGACATTTATCAAGTAACTGGAATGGGTCAAAGGACGTTGGGACAAAATCCATTTCAAGAGGTGCGCTCATCGGCAATATGGGAACAAGTGGATATTCAAGCGGACCTCATCTACACTATGAAGTAACAAAGAATGGAGTTCAATTAACAAAAAGCGAGTTATCTCAGCTAATTGGAATCTCAGAAGCAAATATGACAACAATTAATTCAACTCATCAAATTCGACCATGAAATACTCTTATCTAAGGTCAATAGGCACGGTAACGTTTCTCCTCCTGCTTGTTATATTGGTAATGAGTAGCCTCAATGCTAGAAGTGGTAATAAAATAAATGTGGGAAGCAAAATGTCAATGCTTTTGGCTGAACTTCCTCCAGGAAAAGCGCCAATAATAAACAAGAGCCTCAATATAACAGGGTTCGATGAGGCATATAGCAATTATGCTTCAAACACTGTGAACCTCAGTAGAAAAATGTTTATCTATAGTGGGGTAGTGAATTCAAAAAGCTTTACAAAATATATTGTACATTCAGAATATAAGAGTGTATATAGTTTGATAGAAAGCATAAAAGAAGTGAATGATTGGAAACAAAGTGACGATGAAATGATGTTAATTTCAAATTCATCAGGTGAAAAGTACTTCGATTATGGCACTGGCAAACTCGAAACGGCTACGGTTACGTCATTGGGTAAAAAGGCCGCACAGGAATTAGGTGTATGTGGCAATAATAAATTTAATATAGTCAGTTATTCAGCAAATG
The DNA here is from genome assembly GCA_964445135.1 of uncultured Gammaproteobacteria bacterium. Taxonomy (GTDB): domain Bacteria; phylum Patescibacteriota; class Microgenomatia; order UBA1406; family GWC2-37-13; genus JACOTV01. The sequence goes on along the minus strand of CAYUJW010000008.1, from coordinate 29,282 downwards.
AGCTAATAGATGGCATAAAGGTTCAACAAACAGACGAATACTCTGGTAATCCGATAGAGTCTAATATTTCTTTTAGATTTTCTCAAGATAACTGTAGTGAAGTAAATATAAATATTACCAATCAGTTTGTTGTTGGAGATCAATATAAGCTGAAAAAAAACTTGTTGAATAAAGATCAAATCCTTCAGCTAATAAAGACTGGAAAGTGGCGCTATTATTCGCTTTATTCAGTAACAAATCCTGGAGGAGAAAACGGTTTAGTTAGTATGCCAATTAATGAATTACACATCGACTCAGTAGAGCGTAAATACTTCGTTACTGATGGCAGCTATTTAGTGCCGTATCTGGAGTTCTGCGCCACGACAAAGAAGACTTTAGAAAATAACGAGCAGGATTACAGAATTTGTGGAGCTACGTATATATTTGATTAAGATCTTCATAGTTGACCGTAGTTCATGACAACGCTGTCAATAAATGAAGTTTTTTAATAACATTTTGAGGGTTGTAAAGGAAGAGTGGTCGAAATGCAGCAAATGAGGTCGCTCACCACGCTCACCACGTGTTGGTGCAAAATCATGAATCTAGATTCCTTAGAGCGGGAATAATTATTCACGATCCAAGATATCTTACATGGTGGGAAGAGGGTGGCCTATATCCACGCGCCAAAATAATCAGCACTGTTGTGTTTGCGATTAAGCTCTTTTGATCGGATTATTTACACAAAAGCAAACAGTTGGAATCCTACCATATATCCTCAAGATTATATTGAATGTGTTGCATTTGTAGTCCACTCCTACGCGTTAACTAGTAGGCCATATACTGGGCGCATGGGAAATGCGAATTTATGGAGTGGATATACTGCGGCCAATAAATTCAACGTATATACATCAGGAATATCCTCAGTCGCGCCAAGTGTGGGGGACTTAGCCGTTTGGGACAGAATGCATATTGGTATCATTACCGAAATAAACACACAGACAAGAGAGATAACTATTACTCAAGGAAATTTAAATACGATTAAAACAATCAAGACTTACGCAGTAGATCAAAATGGTAGAATTACAATTGCCGGGAACGACCCATTCAACCATTGGCTAAAAAGAAAATAAATAGCAATAAAGTAAATGAGAAAAATTTCAAATATATACATACTTTGTTTTTGCGTAGCACTTTTGCTGCTTGTGCAGTATATCCAGTATGGCATTTCTCAAAACGAAGTATCCTCACTTATTCGTATTCCAAAGACTATTCAAAATACGTCACCGATATATTTAAATTCTGGATTTAAAGTTGAAAGCATGAAGAGCGTTTCAGCTTTCGAAAAAAGTTATTCAATAGCGTCAAGCCTACCAGGCATACGCATCATCAGAATTAATGGAGAAGAAATAATAAAGCAGTATATGACAATAGAATACTTGGATACCTATCTTCAAAACCACAGTCAATTTGCGAATGCGATCCGCGAAATTCCTAAAAGTGAATTTCTAGGAAGTCAAGTAAATTCGACTAAAGAAAGTAGGTTGGCAATAGTGTTCTTGAGTAAAGTTTTGGCGGAAAACGACCACTTCATTGAAATAAGTAGTAAAAAGTTTAATACTTGGAATACTCTTCTAGGACCAGCAAAGTATAGGGCGGAATTTAGAGTAGTGCAAGACCCGCTTCATATGCAGAGTGCAACGTATATCGACGCAATGCTTGAGGATCATATTATTCGAATTGCAAATAAATGGCAGAATAACAAAACACAAACATTTGAAAGTAAATGTCCTGTTAAGTATTTAGCATATAATTTCAATTCTGAGCGCCCGCTCTATGCTTTAAAAACTTCTGAGTATCATTTTATTGAGATGCTTTGTTCGCATGAGCAATTGGCGATTGATAATGGTGAGCAAATAACTGTAGAAATTTATACAAAAAATCTCGAGGATGGGAAGCGGGCTTTTCGCGAGGCGCTGGCGAAGGATGGGTTTAAGGAATCAGATAAGCTAAGGGTGGTTTATATCCATGTGCCAAAAACTAACTAGCTGTTCTAGGCGTAGGCCTTTTTTACACATCATTGAGAAGGTGGAATACATACCAAATCGATCGCCAATTGACAGAATGAGTGACTAAAAACTCAGAACTAAAAATGCTTTTGGGAAGTTGGGGTTAGTCGAGGAAGTCTTTGAGTTTTCGCGCTCGCGTTGGATGTTTGAGTTTGCGAATAGCTTTCGCTTCAATTTGACGGATTCGCTCACGAGTTACTTTGAATTCTCGCCCCACCTCTTCGAGTGTTTTTGGTTTTGAATCTTCAAGTCCGAATCGAAGCATAAGCACTTTGCGCTCACGTGGAGACAGAGTGTCAAGAACCTTGGAAAGCGCGTCCTTGAGCAACTCTTTTGAAACCTTGTCATACAATGAAGGCTGATTTTTATCTGCAATAAATTGCTCAAGAGTAGTCTCTTTGTCATCTCCAATTGGAGTAGAGAGTGACTTTGGCTGCTGAGAAATACGCATTAAGTTTTCAACCTCTTCGACAGTCAACTGCATTTCTTTGGCAACTTCTTTCGTTTTTGGTTCGCGGCCGAGCTTTTGAGTGAGTTTTCGCTGAGTCTTGTAGTATCTGTTGATTTGATCAACCATGTGGACCGGAATGCGGATAGTTCGCGACTGATCGGCAATTGCACGAGTGATTGCCTGACGAATCCACCACGTGGCATATGTTGAGAATTTAAATCCTCGTCGCCAATCATATTTTTCAACTCCACGAATCAAACCCTTGTTTCCTTCTTGAATCAGATCCAGAAATGACAATCGTCTTCCCAAGTATTTTTTGGCAATAGAAACGACCAATCGGAGGTTTGCTTTAATGAGCATTTCTTTGGCCTCTGCATCATCGTTTTCGTATCGCTTGGCAAGCGCCACTTCTTCATCAAATTTGAGCAATGGCGTTTTACCGATCTCTTTTAAGTATTTCTTAATTGGATCGAGAGACTCACCGTGACGGGAAGTGATGAGAAACTCAATTTCTCGCTCTATTTCTTCTGCCGATTTTCGTGCATCCTCCTCATCTCGTGTTGAGACGGTCTCGAAAATATCAATACCCTTTTCAAGCGCTTCTTGAAAAAATGCATCAATTTCATCAACGTGATGTTCTGGTTCGGGATATACGAGCAGGATGTCGTCTTGAACCAAAAATCCATCATCTTCACCTTGTTTAATGAGGTCTTTGTAGGATCGTGTGAGTTTTTGTCTAGTCATAGCTTGTACATTTTATAACGAACTCATGGTTTTTTCCACCTCAGCGAGCTGTTTTTTTAAATCCTGATACAATTCATGGTCACCATCTTCATCGGTTTTTTCCAGAATCTGCTTACTTGATGCCATCACAGCTTGCTTCAGAGCCAGGAGTTTTAGCTCATATATCATGCGTATTTTATGCTCTTCCAAAACTCCTTCTTCATCATAACTTCCCAACAAATATAGCTCGTTATATAGGTCCATCAATTCGGCAGGCAAGGTCGCTGTGATATCAGTGTGTGCTGATTTAAGCATGTGTTCTTTGACCAGCTCATAAAGCTTTCGATATGCACCTTCTGCAAAATACTCACTTCTAATTTGTTCTTTTACCACGCTGATGCTTTGCTCATCAAGCTGTTTTTGAATAAGCATGCTTAACACATATCGCTGAACCGTTTGTTCACGGGTAAACTGTTTGGGTTGAGATTTAGTTGGCAATCCAAATTTACGCTTCATTATTTTTCCCCATCGTATCTTCATGGCTTTTTTCACACTCTCCTCATCCACTTCAAGTTGCTTGGCAAAAAGCTTTATGTAATGCGACTGAATGATGGGGTTTTTGATATTTATTAAATGCTCAACAATGCCATCGATGACATATTTCTTTCCATATGCGCCGTCAGTTGCGTGTTCTGCGAGTAATTGCTCAAACAAAAAGTCGTAGACGGGAAGTGGGTGAGTCACCGCTTTTTTAAAGGCGATCGCATCAGCGCGCACAGCTTCATCTGGGTCTTTTGCCCCAACCAATTGCACAACGGCCATCTCCATCTCCAACGCCTCTGCCTCAACTAATCCACGTTTTATCGCATCAATTCCCGATGAATCAGCATCCATCGCAAACACGATTTTTGGACAATATCGCTTAATAAGTTGTAACTGGTCACGGGTGATTGCCGAACCCTTTACGGCCACCACATTCCCAACATCGTGTTGATAGGGCAATATTGCGTCAAACTCACCTTCAACCAACAGGGCAAAGCCAAGTTTTTTCATATGATCTTTGGCCTGATAAATACCAAACAGACTCTCGCGTTTATGATAAATTGAAGTTTCTTGAGTGTTGACGTATTTGGCTGTCTCACCCGCCTCATTGTGTCCATCTAAAATTCGTCCGGAAAAACCAATAATATTGCCTCGCGTATCGGAGATGGGAAAGATAAGACGTGCACGAAAGCGATCAAATGTGCGCCCCGATTTGGCCCGCGACACAAGTCCTGCTGCTTCAAGCTCAAATTCGCTATATCCTTTTTTGATCAAATATGTTTTGAGAGAATCCCATGAGTCTGGCGCATATCCAATCTGATAGGTCTGCGCAATCTTTTCATGCACGGCGCGTGTCGTCAGTAAATATTCTTTTGCACGCCGCCCCGGGGGAGTCTGCATGAGTACGTAATGATAATATTTGGCTGCAAGCAAGTTTGCTCCATACAAACGTTCGCGCTTTTTGGATTCATCATCCCCAAGTGTTTGTTGTTTGAGGACTACGCCCGTTTGTTTGGCCAACTCACGTAGCGCCTCAGCAAAGGTCAAATTCTCCCACTTCATAAGAAACGCAATCACATCTCCCCCCTCATGACACGAGCCAAAACAATGCCAGATTTGTCGATCGGCAGACACTATAAATGACGGGGAATGTTCTTGATGAAAGGGACAGTTTGCACGAAAATTCCGCCCAGCTTTTTTCAGCTGCACATAGGTGCCGATGAAATCTACGATGTTAATTCTTTTCTTTACTTCCTCAATTTCGTCCATATGCAATCAGATGTATATATAAGGCGGGAGCTTCAACTTCCCTATTGTACCTCAAATTGCGAGCCCCCCTTATGCAATTTGCTCTTGCCATTCATTTTTTATTGCCACTATAATGAATACGTATGTTGTATATAAAACTCACAGAACGAGAAATCAAACTTTTTTCCTTAAAAAAGACACTCCTTGGACAATACGAAGTGGATTTTTACGAAAAGAAGCATGAAACGCCACTTTTGGAAAAGGGCCAGGCCCAAAACATAGACATACTTGCTTCAGCTATCAAAGAGGCGGTTTCAAATATCGCCGATACTCAGGACCGAGAAGTATATCTTATCCTTCCACAAAATAGCTTCGAATTTCTCCGAGCTGATGTACCAACTGACATTGCTCCAACGGCAGTTGCCGCCTTTATCATGGATAAAGCGCGCGCTTCTTTGGGAATTGATATGGAGTCCGCCTACTCAAGCTATATCATGCGACCAACTGATACGATCAATAAAGTGTCGTTTTACGCAATGAGCAAATCGTCAGTTGATGGTTTCTCAGAGACCTTGAGTCTCTTGGGGTACAAGCTTGTTTCCATCATTCCCGAGACACTTGCGATCTTTAAACTGTTTGACAAAACCCTACGTAGCGGCAAATTAGAGACGGTGCTCTACGCTTCATATCACAAAGATCGAGTTGAAGGATATTTGTATGATTCCAGCGGACTCATATCAAGCGATAAGTGGTCAAAAAGCATTGGCGATGAAGTGAAGGTTGAACAGGCACTCAAATCATATGTCGAAGACCTAGCTGGTCAAGGGATAAAGCTTAATCGTGTTATTCTATCTGGTGAAGCATCAGAAGGCGTACGACAAGACTTATTCACGAAAGATATTGGCGCATGGACAAATCCTTTAAAAAGAATTATTCCAACGTTTTACGAGGAGTATGTCAAAATGCTCGTTGTTGCGCCAGAAAAGCCATTTCCCATTCTTTCCTTTGACGTTTGTTTTGGAGCATTTTTGTTTTGCTCAGAAAACAAAGAGTTTCAATTGCTCAAAAAAGGGTCAGTCGCATATAAGCAATCGGCAAGCGTTCCCTACGGACAATCATCATCACGCAAGCTACCAGCGCTTCCAAAGTCACTTCTGCTCTTTCTCGTTGCGTTCCTGATAACAGGTGGCGCAGTATTTGGGCTGATGAGATCTGGCGTGCTATCTGGCGCCTCACTGAGCCTACCTTCATTGAGTCAACCAACCCCAACACCAACAATTGCAGTTACCCCACAACCAACGGCCACGCCTACTCCTGCTTTTAAGAAAGAAGAGGTCAAGATCAAGATATTAAACGGTTCAGGAACTCCTGGTTTGGCGGCTGATGCAAAAACGGTATTGCTCGACGCAGGATATGAAGAAATCTTAACCGGTAACGCTTCGACATTTGATTTTGATGTGACTGAAATTGAGGTGAAAGAAGAATTTGCTCAAGCGGCAGACGAGATCAAAGCAGCAATGAAGGACGCGGTAGACGATAATACAAAGATCACGATCACGACGCTTGATGAGGATGACACATCAGATGTAATTGTGACGCTTGGCAAAGATTTCAAATAAATGCATATTGGTTGAAAAACCAGTGTCCATGATACATGTTGATCGCCAAATACTAAGGAGGTGACACATCATGAAAGGACTACACAAACTCACTTTTTTACTGCTTGCAGTCGGAGGCCTCAATTGGGGATTGGTTGGATTGTTCAACTTTAATCTCGTCACCACACTTCTTGGAACATGGCCTGTTGCCGAACAAGTAGTGTACGTAGCAGTTGGACTGAGCACAGTAAATGAGCTTTTAATTCACATGAAGCTCTGCAAAGAGTGCCAGCCTGGCGCGTAAAAATCGCTTTTTCATGAGCCTATCTTGAGTTTTTTCTTTTGAATAAATTGCACAAGCTCAGGATAGGCCATGGCACAGACAATCGTGACGCCTCCTACTATCTGATTAATGGCTAGACTTTCGCCAAAGGCCAAATATGCACCAATGAGCGCAAATGGTATTTCAGTCAACATAGCAACACTTCCCAAGGCCGCGTCAACGCGCGCAAACCCATAGATGATGAGATATCCGGTGACGATCCAGATAATGCCAAGTGCCGCACTCGCAAACCAAACGGTATTTGCCGCAGGCCTGACCCACGCTTCCCCCGACATAACCGAAAGGACAAATACCACTCCGGTAAACAAGAACATGTCAATGTAGTTCAATTCAAGCTCGCTATATTTACCAACCAGCTTTTTGGGCAATATACTCCACCCACTGTATCCAATACCTGCAGCACCTGCCCACATAAGATAAGGGTCAAATGAGGTAATTTGCACTCCATACACCACCCACAGCCCAGCTGCTGCCAAGATAAGCGAGATCACCCGAGTGCGGTCGAGAGTTTCACCAAACAACACGCGCCCGGCCGACACACCAAAGACTAGATAGAGTGCAAAATAAATCATGTACGACTCACCAACTGTCATATTGGTTAGGGCAAGAAAGACTCCCACAAAACCCACTACACCAAAGACTGCGCGAAGCACTAACCAACAGCCATCATGTACTGAAATATGGGGGATGCGAGGATTCGTAGCATAGGAGATGGCACCCATCAACAAACCAGTGACTAACGCGCGCGACCAGGCTTGATAATAAAGAGGTAGATTGTCGCCGACCATTCGAGTAAATATCGGAAATACTCCATAAATCAAGGCAGTAAACACCAGGCTTATATATCCAATCTGCGATAGTACAATTCGTTTCATGATGGGTAATTATAACAACACCCTACTCGCTTACTTGGCGCGCAATGTGGCCAAGGTCATGATGATTTCATCAATATATTCTCCCTTATATAATATCGCACCAACGATGCGTCCTGATTCGATAAACCCCAATTTTTTATAAAGTTTGAGCGCCACTTCATTGGTGGCAAAGCAGCTCAGCTGGATTAAACGCAGGTTCGGAATCCAAATTATCGCTTCATCGATTAAGGATTGTAAAAATAATTGCCCCAATCCCACGGCGCGAACGTGCCTTGCGATCGAAAGACCCAATGATCCGCGATGCGCACTCACGCGCCCATCCATAATAATCTCAGACGATCCGCAGCAAATTCCATCAACAAACATGAGAAGTTTGACCAGCTGGTGTTTCTTTATGCCTTTTATCATGTCGGCGACATGGGCGCGCTCATCTTTCAGAGTTATATGTTCACCTTGAAACGTAATAAAAGTACGTTCTTGCGATAGTTCATTAATATAGCGATGGAGCGCACTCACATCTCCCTTTTCAAGGTGACGAATAACCACCTCATGACCACGGTGCTGACCCTGATATACAAGGCGAGTTGGAGTGGGACGTTGAAAGATGTTCAATTGAGATAATGTCAAATATTATTGTCGACATTGAGTCGATGTGGCGCCAACTGTTCCCCCGTCTATCACGCACTGCAGGCCAATGTCTCCAAAGTAATTAGTACTGATTGTGGCAATTCCCGCTTTAATATTAAACACCGTCCATGACCACCGTTTGATGTAGTTTCGATCGATAAGCACTTCGCCGGCTGTTGCTTCTGTTAATACTGCTGCATTACAGCCCTGTGCATCATCTTGATTCAGCAAAGAATCACATATGTTGTCAATCGTATTGTGTGATATCGTCGCATTGCCTTCGGTAACCACGATCGCATCGTGTTGGGATGGGCCAGAGGCAGTAGTTGCGCCACGCGATTGTCCAATATAGTTGTCTTCGGCTGTTGAGCCACCAGACAGCACAATGCCATCTTGAGGACCAACAATCCTATTTTGAGTTGCCACACAACCATTTGCACAGGTAATACCGATGCCTGGAGATTGATTCCCCACTTTAATTCCATTAATTTCGTTTCGTATGACTCGTCCGTTTGCTGCCCCATCGCGAAACCAAATGGCAGGATAATCTGGCTGGCGACAATTGATCACCGAGTTGCTTATGGTGACATCATTAGCATATATCGTCACGCAACGATCAAACGTGAATCCGTCATACACTCCAGGTGTATCAATACGAAATGCAGTGGGACCAAGCTCGGTCCCCGCATATGCCTTTAAGGGAGGTGTCTGTGGACCGGTACTTACGGCAGTTGGATATCCTGTCTGCCCTGGTGGTTGATCAGGTGGCGGATTGTCATTGTTCCCACCTCCTCCGCCGTCTGGCGGCTGTGGATCAAGTGGAACATTGTATTGCAATCGGAGTGCGCTGCGATGAGGATACACCACCGTTTCGGCCGCCACAAACATCAGCAATATCGCACATGCAATAAGTAGTCTATCCATATCTAATATTCATTATACGCAAAAATAGTATGGTCAGAGCACGCGCGTCAACTGCTCCAATCTGAGGCCTGAAGTCAGATTGGCCACTAACTGCGGTATAATATACTCAATTCGCTCGGGGAGCCCGGGCACAAGCAAACTTATCATGGAACCTGAAGAAATAAAACGACGTATAGAAAATGTTCTCGAGCAATCACATGTGACAGAGAAAAAAGCAGAGCTTGATCAACTTGAGAAGCTCACCTATGACGCGGACTTTTGGAAGAATACGGAAAAAGCAGGTCATGTGAGCAAGCGCATCAGCAACCTGAAGGGGGAAGTTGATGATTTGGAAATGCTTGAGCTGCTTTATGAGGAGGGCGAGTACGCTGAGGCACTCCCGCTTATGAAGCGATATGAAACCCTCATGTTTCTGTCTGGTGAGTTTGACAAGAATGATGCCATCTTCTCAATCCATGCGGGTCAAGGTGGTACGGAGGCCATGGATTGGTCCCAGATGCTCCTTCGCATGTACACGCGATTTTTTGAGCTAAAGGGATGGAAGTGGGAAGAAATGGACCGTGTGGCCGGGGAAGAAGCCGGAGTCAAAAGCGTCACGTTAAACGTAAGTGCGCCGTATGCATATGGCTACCTAAAAGCCGAGGCAGGTACTCACCGACTCGTTCGACAATCACCATTTAATGCCGACAAACTGCGACAAACTTCATTTTCGCTCGTTGAAGTCCTCCCTGTCATTGAAGACGCTCATATTGAGCTAAAAGACGACGACTTGGAATGGCAATTTTACCGCTCAGGTGGGGCAGGTGGACAAAATGTAAACAAGGTCTCAACGGCAGTGCGCCTCACTCACAAACCCAGCGGCATAGTCGTCACCTCACAAACCGAGCGTTTTCAAGGTGCCAATCGCGAATCAGCGCTGAAGCTTCTGAAGGCAAAATTGTGGCAAATTGAAGAAGAAAAACGCGTTGCAAACGTTCAAGGCATGAAGGGAGACACATTTGCCGGATGGGGACGACAGATTCGATCATATGTTCTTCATCCTTATAAACTTGTCAAAGATCTTCGCACAGACTATGAGAGTACACAAGCTGAAACAGTGCTTGATGGGGATCTTGACGGCTTTATTGAAGCCTATCTCAAGCACAACGCACAGTAATTGCGCGCCATACATTGCTGAACCATTATCGCTATACTTGACTCCATGAGCACGACACTTCCTGCAGAAACATCAATTGGCCATGTGCACTTAAAAGTTGCAGACATCAATCGTGCAGTCGACTTTTATACAAAGCTCTTGGGTTTTGATGTCGTAACGCGCATCGGTGACCATGCAGCTTTTTTATCGGCTGGTGGATATCATCACCATATCGGATTAAATACGTGGGAAAGTGCGGGTGGCCTCCCCGCCCCAACCGGACACACCGGACTCTATCATTTTGCCATTTTGTTACCTGATCGACGGGCACTGGCTACGGTACTGAAGCGTTTGGTTGATGGCGGCTATCCACTCACCGGAGCCGCCGACCATGGAGTATCAGAGGCAATATACCTAAATGATCCTGATGGAAATGGTATCGAACTCTATCGCGACCTTCCCCGGGCTCAGTGGGAGCGAGACGAAAATGGCCAAATAATGATGAAGACCGCTCCCTTAGACCTCAAAAAACTCCTCGTCGAGAGTGAATAGCAATAGGTACACCCCTATTGCCACTCACATCTTGTACCGAAGCCTAGGTATCTCCAAGCCACTTTTTTGTTTGGCGTATTTTTCCTGCGTGGCGCGCCTGCCATGGGCGTATTGGTCAAGTTGGAAAAAGTACTGCCAAACGGGGAATTATGATGTGGGAATTAAGGGGTAACTCAGAGTGAATGGCTATTGCGGTTACACTTACAAACTCCTAACTATTTACACGTAGCTGCTGTTTTTCCCTCTTTACTCGTAGACATCAAATTGTTATCCTGTATTTATTATGCAAGACTCTGTTGTACGATCCCTCGACGGCACACCCGTTGATCAAACCACATCCCCCAGTTCTACGCTCACAGACCAAGCACCTGCTGAATCGAGTATGAAAAGTGCGTTGATGACGTGGGGAATTGTGGCAATTGTGGGAATGACTGTTGGATTTGGATTGGCACAAATGGCCAACAACTCCTCAAGTGGTCCAAGCATGGCGCCTCAAGCCACAACAACTGCAAAATCGGCCGGTATCAAAGATGAGAAGCGTTTCCCAGATAAAGCCGAAGGTAAGCTCGTCAAAGGCGGAATCGATGGTGAGGGTAGCTATCACTTGGAGCGCCGAGGTGGAGAGTCACAAAATGTTTATCTCACTTCAAGCATTGTTGATCTCTCAGAATACACAGGTAAGAACGTGCGTGTATGGGGCGAAACATTCGCCGGGCAAAAAGCTGGATGGTTGATGGATGTTGGATATGTGGAGAAGCTATAAAGACTGCTCCACACACAAGTCGCACTCAGCACAACCGAGGAAAAACTTGATAAGGTGTGTCTAACGAAAGAGATATTTCACATAATCTATGATTGCATTTAATAACGTATCCATGACATTTGCCTCAGGCACCAAAGCCTTGCAGGACGTCACTTTTGAAGTCGCCGACCACGAATTCATCTTCCTCGTTGGCCCTTCAGGCGCTGGCAAAACGACAATTCTACGCATGCTTCTTCGTGAACAGCTTCCAACTGCGGGAAGCGTGGTGGTGAATGATGTTGAGATTTCCTCACCCTCATTTTCCAAAACCCAAACATACCGAAAAACGATTGGGGTCATATTTCAAGATTTTAAAGTTCTCCCAAACAAACCTGTATTTGACAACGTTGCGCTCAGCCTTCAAGTAAGCCAGTTTCCAAAAAACCATATTGCAGAAGAGGTAGAGAAGGCGCTTGAACTTGTTGGTATAGTAGATAAGATACATATGTTTCCTCAGCAACTTTCAGCTGGTGAACTTCAGCGCGTTGCAATTGCCCGTGCTATTGTTGGTGACCGCGATATCATCTTGGCGGATGAACCAACGGGAAACCTTGATCCCCAAACCACTTGGGAGATTATGAAAATTTTTAAGAAACTTGAAAAACAAAAAACCATCATTTTGGCAACGCACAATGCAGATATCGTCAATAGCATGCAACGACGGGTGATTGTCATTAAAAATGGTCGCATTGACAAGGATTTGAAAAAAGGGGGATATGACCTATGAGAGACACGCTTACTTCTATTCGTCGCGCACCATACCAATCCCTGGCATCATTTTTGATTTTATTCTTCACGCTATTTTTGGCGCTTTTTTTCTTCAATATGACCGCGTTTTTTAATGGAATATTAGGATATGTCGCGACACAGCCACAAGTGACCGTATACTTTCAAACAGAAACGAAACAGGCCGACATATCGCAACTGAAGCAACAACTTGAGGCAACGGGTAAGGTCGCGCGCGTTGAGTACGTATCCAAAGAGCAAGCACTCACCATCTACAAGGAGCTGAATAAAAAAAATCCCCTTCTGTTGGAGATGGTAAGCGCGGATATCCTCCCTGCCTCGCTTGAAATATTTACCACAAAGCCAGAATACCTATCTGAAATCGACCAGTATGCAAGGCAGCAAGCAATCGTCGATGAGGTTGTCTTCCAACGCGATATCGTAGACAAGCTCGTGAGCTTAACAAACAATCTTCGCCGCATGTCCCTTTTGATCCTTGCGTTTCTTGTCTCGACATCATTTATTGTACTTATGACCACGTCTGCCTTTAAGATCGCACTTAAAAAAGATGAGATACAGCTCTTGCGCTTTTTGGGAGCAAGTAAGTGGTATATACGCCGCCCATTTTTACATGAAGGGGTGTTTTTTGGATGGGCAAGCGCAACTTTCGCCTTTATGGTTTACTATGCGCTTTTTTTCTACAGCAAAACATTTCTCGATTCATATCTTACCGGCATCACAAATCTACCGTTTTTTGGACTTGAAGCATATAATTTGTACGTTTGGCCACCGTCATGGGAGTATATCGGACTTACCTACGCAACCATTGTGTTTTTTGGAACCATGATCGGATTCATGGGCAACTATCTGGCGACCTCCAAATACATCAAGATCTAACCTTCAATCCCCTAACTGATACATATCGGTTGGGAGCGCATATCCGACCGATAAAATCAGCTCGAATCAGATCGTATATTTGGCTATAATGTGTATGCTATGTCTTTACGAAGTCGTGTTTTTGTGCCAGTTCTTCTTTTGATGATGATTGCCTTTTTGATGCCATTTGCCACGGCAAATGCCCAAAACTGTAAAACAGAAGATGAGTGCAAAAAACAAATTGCCGAATATGAGCAGAAGCTTTCGGGAATTCGCGAAGAAAAAAATACTCTCTCATCACAAGTGCAGTATTTTGACACTCAAATCTATCTCACTGGCTTGCGTATCACAGACGCTGAGCAAAAAGTAATAAAGCTGACAGATGAGGTAGAAAGCTTAAGCGGAAAAATTGAGGGACTTGACACATCGCTCAACTACGTGAGTAAGCTACTCATTCAAAAAATTGCTGAAGACTACAAGCGACGCGATGTTCCATTTATAAATCTCGTCATTGATCCGGGTAATGCTTCCGCACTTATCAATCGCATGAAATATGCAAAGACTGCGCAAGAAAACGATCAGCGACTTGCAGTACAGGTACAGCAGGCCAAACTCAACTTTGAAGATCAAAAAACAAAACGTGAAGAAAAAGCACTAGAACTTGAACAATTAAACGCGGTGCTCGTTGATCAAAAGGCAGCGCTTGATTCACAAAAAGCAGTAAAGCAGCGACTTCTGAGCGACACACAAAATGACGAACAAAAGTACCAGTCGTTATTAGCTGGGGCACGGGCAGAATTTGCTGCAATTCAAGGCATCGTATCAGGAGGCGGAACTGAAACCAAAATGAGAACGGTAACAAAAGGTGAGGCAATTGCCAGCATCATTGCTGGCGCATCTTGTAACTCATCAGCATCACACCTCCACTTCATTGTGCAAGAAGGTAGCGGCACGATAAGTCCATTTTCTCGACTCAAACCAGTCTCCATCGAAAATTGCTCAGGCTCAAGCTGTGGCGCAGGAGATGGCGATCCAACTGGTGCCTCGGGTGATTGGGACTGGCCAATCCCACCAACAATCAAGATGTTTCAAGGGTATGGCTCAACGTGGGCTGTTCGAAATAGTTGGGTTGGAAGCATCTACAATTTTCACAACGGTATCGACATTATCGGTGCTTCAAATACCGTGACTGCAGTAGCCGATGGCACACTGTATCGTGGAAGCTATTCTGTCGGATGTACGTTATCGTATGTCAAACTTCAACATAAAGACTCCAACCTCTCAACGCTCTACTTGCACGTTTACCCACAATAATCTCTTCGGCCAAAGCTAGATTGTCATGAACCATGACGCGTTGTCATCGTATTTGTCATTGAGTGCATCATTCATGACAGCTATAGTGGCGATCACATGTACACTATCAAATCAATTATAACCCTGTTGTTTCTTACGCTTGTTTGTGCGACACATGTCGCGGCCGCAAATGCACAAATACGAATTGGTGAATTTCGACCAACAGATACGGCTCAATATGTTGAAATATACAATGATGGCCAGGAAGCAGTAGATATATCCGGCTGGAACTATAACTTTGGATCACCAACTCGAAGTGCGACAATTGCTGCGCAGACGAGTCTTTCAGGCAAATCCTGCATGCTTTTGGTTACAAAAAATGTTGCCACTGCTGCATCATCGTCTATCGCACTTAGTTCGCCCGCGGGCACAATCGTCCAAACCTCCTCATATAATCAAGCATTGACAAACGGCTATAGCTTCTTTTCATCACTCATATCATCTCACGCACAAACTGCACCCGAATCAATCGGCATTCATGATAATTTACAGATTCCTTGTGCCAATCCGGCAGTCGAGGTGGAAATTGTTCCCACGAACCCACCTACTCTTACACCAACTGCGGCGCCAAGCGCCACACCTTCACCACACCCGACGATTACCCCACCTGTCGTGGATAATATAGTCATTTCAGAAGTGATGATAGCCCCCGTGAGCCCGGACCCCGAATGGGTAGAGCTTTACAATCCGAATTCATACGCAGTAACCCTTACCAATTGGTCCATTGACGATGTAGCAGATGGCGGATCAACTCCTTATTCATTCTCATCCACAATTGCCGCTCAATCATATGGAGTCATCGAGCTGCCAAGCGCCATATTCAATAATAGCTCGGATGAGGTGCGTTTGTTAAACGACGCATCGGTGTCAACTGCCTCAACAAGCTATACCAAAAGCTACGCGAGCGAAACATGGGCAACAACTGTAGATGGTACATATTGCCATCAATCGAGCACAAAAAATATGCAAAACAGCAACGACTGCCTGCACCAAAGCGCGCTTCCCACGCCAACCACCCAACCAACACCACGACCATCGGACAGTCCTCTTCCTACACCAACCCCAACTGCCACCATGAGCCCAACTCCCACGATCGTGCCAAGCACCACCCCGACCCCAACCACCCACTCGGCGCAATTTGCCCCAATCTACATATCAGAATTTATGCCGCGCCCAGCATCAGGGCAATTTGAGTGGGTCGAGCTTTACAATCCAAATCCCTCTTCCACCACGATTACGGGCTGGTATATTGACGATGTGGCCAACGGTGGATCGTCGCCTCGCACCATTACGACTCTTACCATACCTGCCTATTCGTACGCGACATACGAGCTTTCAAGCGCCATTCTCAATAATGATGCGGACTCGGTAAGACTTCTTAATAGCAACCAAAGTCTTGTTGACGAGCTTGTGTATACAGATGCTGTGGCCGAAATAAGCTTTTCGCGAAATGACATCTTCACCCACACTATCTGTACCACCAGTCCGACGCGCAACTTACCAAACCTGCCGTGCGCCCACACCGAAGCAAGCGCAGATGATGAACCAGATGAATCCGAGTCAGCAAGTAGCAGTGCCGCGACCAAATCTTTGGCAGACAGCGCACAGACTGCTGCGCTGTCCAACCCTCAACACACAACGACAGCGCCACACACGACCCGCCCATCAACTGCGGCGCCTGGAAAAGTGGCCGGTCTGTTTGCGGTGGCACCTCTTTCTCAAAAGCCCACCACCTCTCATCCACCTTCACAAAAACCCGTGAACACGTCTCAAATTGCTCTCTCTATTACCACAATTGTTACATCTGTCCTTACGCTTATTAGGCTGGGCATGAAGCTTAAACCGTGGTGACCCATGCCGGATACATGGGCTCGCACGCATCCTTTTGATTCTTGGGCTATTTCCGATTACAATGAATCGTTGCGGCAGACCTACTGAAGGCAGTCAATACGAAACTATGAAGCGATTTATAAAATACCAACTCCCGGCAATCATCTGGATGGTGCTCATATTTACTCTTTCCTCTAGACAGCGCATTGGAGTAAGTGAGGAGTATTGGATGAACTTTGCCTTTTTTAAGTCGCTGCATGTGATTGAATACGCCATTTTATACCTACTTATTCTTCGCGCACTTGCCTCTGGCCGGACAATTAAAAAAAAGCAGTACGTAAGCGCATTCGTGCTCACTGTTTTATATGCGATAAGCGATGAAATGCATCAAACATTTGTTCCGACACGTGAAGGGACTCTGCGTGATGTGGCGATCGACACGGTGGGTGCCTTTGCCGCAATGAGTGCAGTCAAATCGCAAAAAATCCCATTACTCAAGTATTTTCTATGAAAAAAATACGTCGAATACTTCATCGCTGGCTCATTCCGGGAGAACATAACAACTTTCGCGCACACCTCATCCGTCATGATTCCCTCCTTGCATACACCTTTGTCGCCTTGGCTTTTTTGCTCATTGCGCAGGCAAATCATCATACGATTGGTGGGCGAATTTTGGGAATTGCAACTGACATCCAAGCCCAACAATTATTAGATGACACAAATAATGAGCGGGTAAAAAACGGCCTTGAGCCCCTGTCATACAGTCCCAAGCTGGCTGAAGCTGCCGCGCTTAAGTCGCATCACATGCTTATTAACAATTATTGGTCACACTTTTCCCCAAATGGCGACTCGCCCTGGGGGTTTATCAAACAAACCGGATATGAATACGAATATGCTGGTGAGAATTTAGCAAAGAATTTTCTCTACTCACAAAATGTGGTTGATGCGTGGATGAAGTCACCAACACACAGAGAGAATATTCTGAGACCTGAGTTTACTGAAGTTGGATATGCCATACAAAATGGCGTCCTGGAAGGTGAGGAAACGACACTTGTTGTACAAATGTTTGCCAAGCCACTTCGAGCAACTGCCTCAAATGCAGCGCCCAACGCACCTGAAACAACAACGCTGGGCAACGGAGAAGCCGTGCTTGCGCAATCAGATCAAAACGCGGCAACTGCCCCAGCATCAACGGGCATTATGCTTTATATCTTTGTCGGCATACTGATTCTCGCACTCGTACTCGATCTCTATATTGGTTCTCGCCTAAAGATCATCCATGTGCACGGAAAAACACTTGCTCATTTGGTATTTATTATTATTGTGACACTTGGAGCGTTGATATATTTGGCAAACGGCGCTATTATCTAATTTGAAATCAACCCTAGGTATTTTTATGATTGCACACATCATTCAGGAAGTAAGAAAGCACGCGATAGACTACTTGGTGCTTGCAAGTGGCTCCGCGCTTTTTTTGCTCTACTTGCGCATCTTTCAAGGTGAGCGTTTGGAAAGTTTTTTAACACTTCTCATATTTGCTAGCTTCTATACCATGTGGGGCATTGTTCACCACACGAGAAACAACACCCTCCATATGAAAAATGTGCTGGAGTATATCGCAGTCAGCTTCTTGATGCTGGTTCTCGTGAGTTTATTTTACATGTTGATATAATCCGCACCACTCACAATAACCTGTGTGTGCTAGAATAACCAAAAAGGTGCTTTTATTCAAAACGCCAATTACTATTTGAACCAACCGTATAAGTATGAAAGGAATCGTATTAGCAGGAGGACGAGCAACACGTCTTCGCCCCCTTACCAAAATAACCAGCAAACAACTGTTACCTGTCTATAACAAGCCGATGATCTATTATCCGATCGAGACGCTGATTCAAGGTGGCATAAAAGATATTCTCATCATCATGGCTCCTGAATATGCAGGGCAGTTTCTCAACCTGCTTGGAAGTGGAAAAGAGATGGGCGTGAAGTTTAGCTATGAAATTCAAGATGAACCACGTGGCCTGGCCGACGCGTTTCGGGTAGGGGCAAACTTTATTGGCGACGACAATGTGACCATGATTCTTGGAGACAACATATTTGATTATGATTTTTCGCCAAGCATCCAAAGCTTTGAGTCAGGTGCGCGTATTTTTGCCAAACATGTTCACGACCCTGCTCGATTTGGTGTGGTAGAGTTTGACGATAACAATAAAGTGCTCTCGATTGAGGAAAAGCCAGAGTCACCAAAGAGCAATTTTGCCGTCGTTGGTATGTATATATATGATAATCAAGTAATTGAAATGGCCAACCACGTCACGCCTTCTGCTCGTGGCGAGATTGAGATTACCGATCTGAACAACGCGTATTTAAAAAAGGGTGAGCTTTCAGTCGACATCATCGAGGGCATTTGGGAAGATGCGGGCACATTCGATTCTTTGCTTCGTGCTGGTAATTATTGGGCCAAAAAAGCTGAGAAACAAGAGTGATAAAAACATACACAGACCATTCGGACAAGCCAAATGAATATATTGCACAATCTGCAATTGGCCTTTTTAATGCAGCAGTGGGTGGAATTATTCTCAATGATAAAAACGAAGTACTCCTGACTCAGCGCGCTTTGCACAATCCGGTCAATCCTGGAAGCTGGGAAATATTATTTGGGAGAGTCAATCAAGGCGAAGGATTTGAACAAGCACTTCATCGAGAAGCAATGGAAGAGCTGGGTATCGTCATTCATCCAAGCAAGATTGTGGCCACCATGCACTTTACCCGAACTCAGCAAGAACCAGAACACATTGGGGTGGTATTTTTAACACATATTGAGCCCGATCAAACAGTCACTATATTGCCCGAAGAGATTGCCGCCTATCAATGGCTCCCCATTACTAATGCGTGTGAGATGGTTAATGAATATACTCGTCATTATCTTGAGTTCGTACTCAAAGAGCACGACAGACCCCAAAGCCCATCATGAACATCTATTTTGTCCGACATACCACTGTCAATTGGGATAAGCCACACCCCTACTTCCATAAGCCGGCGCCCCTTGACGCCGCAGGAAAAGCGCATGCTGCACGAATCGGTGCATGGCTTGCACAAACAACAGGTGCGCTCCCCATATTCACCAGTCCACTTCTTCGCACACTTCAGACTGCCCAAATAATTCAAACACAAACGGGAGCGCCAGATCCAATTGCTGATGAGCGAATTATTGAAGTGCGCTGTCCACAATTGCAAGAAACGCCAGACCCAACCTTTACTATTGAGAACGAAGAAGATGCCCCAACATACGAGGGTCACGCACAGGTGCTTGCACGCGTGCTCGCATTCTATCAAGATATACTTATGGCTCAAACGGACACCGTCGTTGTCTCACATGGCACCCCACTCTCCCTCCTTTACCGACATCTTGCCCATATCCCAATTCCCACTCACATGTGGAGTCGCAAAGAAGATCAGTCGCACAATATCGCAAAAGGCGAGATTCTCCATGTACAAGCGACCTCGCAAGAGTCGGCGACGCTTGCACGCCACATCGTCTAGCCTCCTTTTTTATCCACTCCTACCCAAACATATGGTATAGTTGAAATTATGCAACTTATTGATTTCCTTAGCGCATTACTTCTTTTAACCGCGTCCGTTGTATTGGCGCTTGTTGGCTATCAAGCCATAAAACTTGCACAAGAAGCGCGTGAGCTGATGAATCGAACCAATCGTATTGTGGCGCGCGTTGAGCAAGTGGGTATTGGGATCCAAGCAGGAATCGGTGAGGCGGCCGACATGGTGACCGGCTTTCGAGGCATTTCAAAAATTGTCAGTTTCTTTAAATCGCGCAGCTCTCATGAATAATCATCGCGACAGCAATCCAGGATTTTTCTCAGGCATTGGGGTTGGTATGCTGACGGCTGGAGCACTGGCGTATTTTTTGGGAACAAAGCACGGACGCGAGCACACAACTCGTATACTAAAGGTTTCTGAGAATTGGGAAACGATCGTTTCTGATTTTATTGACGAAGTCATTTTTAACAAGAAAAAGGAAGTCGCGCCAAGCAAGCCTCGGCTCTTGGCACATACCAAACAAAAAGAATAACTGGTGAAACTGCTGTTTTATGTATATATTGTGCAAAATACATATTGACATCACAATCGCCATGATGTATTATGTAGGAACTTGAAAATGATTCCCCCAATACGTATGGGGGTCTTTTCTTTGGTCATTAGGGACTATTTCCCTTCCTCACTAGTTGTTCATTTTGAACTGTAAATGCAAAATACACTCAACCCATCTAAACCAGCCCACAAAAATCTGCTTCTTGGCAAAAGCGAACCTGAACTTGAACAACTTGACCTCATAGAAATACAAAAACAATCCTGGACACGATTCTTAGAACACGATCTCCGAAACATTTTAGAAGAATTTTTCCCAGTCAACGATTATACCGGAAAAAAGTTTACCTTGTTTTTTGAAGACATTTACTTTGGCGATCCACGCTATCCACTCGAGCTTTGCTTGAAGAAAAAGCTTACCTTCGATACCCCAGTTTACGTCAAACTACGACTCTTAAACAAAAAGACCGGTCAAGAAAAAAAGCAAGACGTATACTTTTTCAATCTTCCAAAGATGACCGATCGCGGCAGCTTTATCATCAATGGAATTGAGCGTGTTGTTATTTCCCAGCTTGTTCGATCACCTGGCGTCTTTTATACAGCCGAGATTGACAAGACAACCGGCCTCACCCTATACAACGCTGAAATTCGTCCATATATCGGTGCTTGGATTGACATTACCATCAACAAAAATAGTCTTGTTGAAGTCAAAGTCAATAAAAAGCGTAAATTCTATGCATCCACCCTCATTCGAGCCTTCGACGGCGACAATGACACAAAGATCATGAACGAATTCCGTGATATCGATGTGAATTTGGTTGAAAAATACATTGCCCCAACTCTCAAGAAAGATCATACCCAAAGTAAAAATGACGCTATTTTAGAGATCTATAAGAAAGTTAAGCCAGGTGAGCCTTTGGTTTTGGAAAATGCCATTGACACCCTCAACAGCCTCCTCTTTAGCCATCGTAGATACTCATTGTCCAACGTTGGACGATACAAAATGAATAAACGACTCGGGCTCAATAAGCCAGTCGATCATGAACATCATTTGCTTGATAAAGAAGATATCCTCGAATCCATTAAAAACTTGATGCGCGTTGCCTCAGGCGAAGGATCATTTGACGATATCGATCATCTTGGAAATCGACGTCTTCGAACAGTTGGCGAACTCATCGGCATGTACGGCATTCGTGTCGGTATGGTGCGAGCTGAGCGCGAAATCAAAGAGCGCATGAGCTTAGTGGCCGGCGAAACATCAGTCACTCCTTCTCAGGTTGTAAACTCAAAGCCGCTCACTGTTGCTTTGAATTCTTTCTATCGAACCAATCAATTGTCAACAATCGTTGATCAGACAAATCCACTTTCTGAGCTTGATAATATACGTCGTATCACCGTTGGTGGTCCAGGCGGTATTGAAAAAGAGCGCGCCTCATTCTCGATCCGTGATATTTCTGCATCGCAATATGGACGTATTTGTCCGATCCGATCGCCAGAAGGTCCAAACATTGGTGTCGTTACATACATGTCCCTCTACAGTCGTGTAAATAAATACAACTTCCTTGAGACTCCTTATCGAAAGATTGAAGTCAAAAACGGAAAAGCACGAATTACAGACAAAATCGAATATTTCCAAGCTGATGACGAAGAGCAATACTTTATTGCTTCAGATACCTTGAAAATTGATGACAAGGGAGTCATTCAGGACGAACGCTTGATTGCTCGCCACAATGGTGACGTGATCGAAGTTACTCCTAACAAACTTGATTATATTGATCTATCACCACGTCAGGCAGTTGGTGCCTCAGCCGCACTCATTCCATTTTTGCAAAATGATGATGCAAGCCGTGCCCTCATGGGTACTCACATGCAATGTCAGGCCGTTCCTTTGGTTCGACCTTCATCTCCATACGTTGGAACAGGTATGGAACGCAAGGTTGCTTCCGCCTTAAATCGCACTATTTTTGCCCCTGAAGATGGCGTTATCAGCTACATTGACGGACGTCGCGTATCGATGACTGGCAAGAGTGGTAAGGAATACACATATCAACTCGAACGATTTATCAAAACAAACAAAGATGTCGTATTTGATCAGCGCCCACGCGTTGAAGCAAAGCAAAAAATCAAAAAGGGCGATTTGTTGATTGATGGACCATCCTCAGAAGATGGAAAGCTTGCTCTTGGTCAAAACTTGGTCATTGCATACACATCATTAAACGGTTTGGGATACGAAGACGGATTTGTAGTCTCTGAGCGATTGGTTCGTGAAGACTTGCTCACCTCAATCTCAAGCGAAGAATTTATTGCAGATTTGACAGACACCAAGCTCGGACCTGAAGAATTAACACGAGACATTCCAAATGTTCGTGAAGAAATCTTGTCACATCTTGACAAAGAAGGACTCATTCTCAATGGAACTGAAGTCAAAGGTGGTAATATTTTGGTCGGAAAAGTTGCGCCAAAAGGAGAAAAAGAATTATCAGCAGAAGAGCGATTGCTTCGTGCAATCTTTGGAGAAAAAGCAAAAGATGTCAAAGACACTTCGCTTCGCGTACCTTACGGTAAGCGCGGAACAGTCGTAAACATTGATATCATCGATACCAAAAAGGATCCAAACGAGCTTGAACCAAGCATTCTAAAGCGAGTGCTTGTCACCATCGCTCAGCTGAGAAAAATCTCAGTTGGAGATAAGCTTGCAGGCCGACATGGTAACAAAGGTGTCATCTCGCGCATTCTGCCTGAGTGGGACATGCCATATATGGAAGACGGAACGCCAGTTGATATCATCATCTCCCCACTTTCGATTCTTGCACGCATGAACTTGGGACAGTTGTATGAAACACTCATTGGCTTGATTGCCTTGTCAGAACAGACCAAAATGTCCTTCCCAATCTTTGAAAAGATTCAAGAAGAATTTATTATTGGAGAACTTGCCAAGCTTGGACTTCCAGCAGATGGAAAAGTCACACTCTATGACGGAGCAACTGGCCGACCATTTGAGCGAAAAGCCTTAGTCGGTGTTGGATACATCATGAAGCTTATTCATATGATTGAAGATAAATTCCATGCTCGATCAGTCGGACCATACTCACTTGTCACTCAACAGCCACTCGGTGGAAAGAGCCAAATGGGAGGACAGCGATTTGGAGAGATGGAAGTGTGGGCCTTGGAATCACATCGCGTACCACACGTGTTGCAAGAAATGTTGACCATCAAATCAGACGATCTTCGCGGACGTGTCAAAGCGTTTGAAGCAATCATCAAAGGACTCGATATTCCACAATCTAACGTTCCCGAATCATTCCACGTACTCTTGAAAGAGTTGAATGCGCTCGGATTATCAATTGATTACATGAAATAAATCGCCCAACGACCCAACAATAATCATGGAAAACTCAGATCTCAATATCGTCGACTTTAGCGGATTGCGCATACGCCTGGCTTCACCAGAAGACGTGCTTTCTTGGGCAAAGGGTGGCGAAGTAACCAAACCAGAAACCATTAATTATCGAACACTTAGACCAGAAAAAGATGGTCTTTTTGATGAGCGAATTTTTGGACCTACCAAAGACTACGAGTGTTACTGTGGAAAGTATAAGCGTATTCGATATCGAGGTATTGTCTGTGATCGCTGCGGAGTTGAAGTCACCACTTCTGCTGTTCGCCGTGAACGCATGGGCTACATCAAGCTCGCCTCACCAATTGCACACATTTGGTATTTTAAAGGCACCGCTGCCCCCTTAAGCACCCTTCTTGACATTCCTCCACAATCCTTGGAGCGCGTCATCTACTATGCACTGTATTTGGTACTTGAAATACACGATGAGCAGAAAAAAGAAGCTGTTGCAAAGCTGGAAGAAATCAAAAAAGAAGAATTGAAAAAAGAAGAAGACCGCTATGAATCAGAAAAAGAAGCGGCACGTCTTACCTATGTCAAACAGACAGAAGACATGCAAAAAAAGCTTGGCAATAAGGAGCAGGCCGAGATTGCACTTTCCGAGATTACTCTCAAAGAAAAAGAGCACTATAAACAGCTTTCAAACCGCTATGTTGATCGTAAGGCAGCAAAGTCAGCCTTCTTTGAACGATTTATCAAGATTGTTAAGTCAATCAAGGTCAATGATCTTATCGAAGAAGATGACTATCTATATCTTCGCGAATATGGACTTGATACGTGCGTTGAAGTTGGAATGGGTTCAGAAGCAATCTACGATCTTCTTGACAACCTCGACCTGCCAAAACTGTATTCAGAAACATTAAACGAGTTGGCCAAGGCCAAGGGAGAACGACGAAGCAAACTGTTAAAGAAAGTTCGTGTCATTGAAGCCTTTATCAAGAGTGAAACACAGCCTGTCTGGATGATCTTGTCAGTGCTTCCAGTCATCCCTCCAGACTTGCGCCCAGTGGTTCAGCTTCCTGGTGGAAAGTTTGCCACTTCTGACTTGAACGACTTTTATCGACGCGTCATCAATCGTAACAATCGTTTGAAACAACTCATTGAGCTTGGAGCTCCTGAAATCATTTTGCGCAACGAAAAGCGCATGCTTCAGGAAGCAGTCGACTCACTTCTGGATTTGCAAAAATCACGAGGTCGTGCACGCAATCAAGGATCAGCTTCCAAGATTCAAAAGTCCCTGTCTGACGTCCTTCGAGGAAAACAAGGTCGTTTCCGACAGAACTTGCTTGGAAAACGTGTTGATTACTCAGGTCGTTCAACCATTATTGTGGGACCAGAACTTCGCATTGATCAGTGCGGTATTCCAAAAGAAATGGCACTTGAACTCTTCAAGCCATATATGCTTCACGAGATCATCATCCGAGGATTTGCGCCAAACATCAAAAGCGCCAAAAACTTCCTTGAATTGCGAGAACCAGTGGTTTACGACATTCTTGAAGAAGTAACCAAAGATCACCCGGTGCTCTTGAATCGTGCGCCTACACTACACAAGTTGTCGATTCTTGCATTTTATCCAGTACTTACTGACTCAAATGCAATTAAGCTTCATCCAACAGTCTGCGCCGGATATAACGCCGACTTTGATGGAGACGCAATGGGTGTATTCTTGCCGCTTTCGAAGGAGTCGATTGAAGAGGTCAAGAGCCGCATGTTGCCATATCACAATCTCTTAAAGCCAGCAGACGGTTCACCAATCGTATTACCAAACAAAGAAATGGCACTTGGTATTTATTACCTCACCACACTTGATAATACGTTTGTTGCTAAAAAGGATGAAGAATTGCGAAGCTACGGTACCACCGATCAAGCAATTAGCGCCTATCAATTGGAGCGCATTACTTTGCGCCAGCCAATAATCACCATGATTGGTGGTCAAATGATGCGCACCTCAGTTGGACGCGTGATGGTCAATCAACTCTTGCCTGTTGAACTTCAATTTATCAACGAAGATATGAAAGCATCTGATGTGAAAAACATCATTGTGGAAGCATCAAAGTTGTATGAAGAAAACTCAAAAGTTGGTGAACTCATCGACAAGCTGAAGGAAATTGGATTCTGGGGAGCAACCATTGCTTCTGGATTGTCAGTCTCTGTCTTTGACTGTGAAACAACTCCTGATAAGGATCAAATCGTCCATGAGACAGAAATTGAAGTGGCAAAGCTGCAAGCCAGCTATGCACAGGGATTGCTCACCGCAGATGAGCGACGACGTCACTCAAACAAACTATGGATTGACACCACTGAAAAACTCGCTGACAAAACTTGGGATAAGATTGACGAGGAAAATCCTGTCAAGATTATCATTAAGTCAGGAGGAGCACGTGCATCCCGCGAACAGTTGAAACAGCTTTCAGCAATCAAAGGATTGGTCGTTGATCCATTGGGTAAGATTATTGAAGTACCTACAAAATCAAATTACCGCGAAGGTTTGTCAATCTTTGAATACGTCATCTCAGCTCGAGGTGCGCGAAAAGGTTTGACTGACTCGGCCTTAAAGACCGCCGATGCCGGATATTTGACACGACGATTGGTTGATGTGGCACATGATATGATTGTGCGCCAAGTTGACTGTGGCACCGTGAATGGTCTTGACATCACAACCGAGGACATTCGAGGCGAGAAGTTTATGGATCGTATCCGTGGACGTTACTTGGCCGCCGACCTTAAAGATTCCAAAGGAACCGTCTTATTCGCCGACCGCACTTTAATTGATGAGGAAGAATTGAAAGAAATTGCCAAACATCAAGTGAGCCAGGCCGTCGTTCGCTCAGCACTTTACTGTCAGGCAAAATACGGCGTATGTCAGATGTGTTACGGAATTGACTTATCAACTCGTCGCCCAGTCGAAATCGGCGTACCAGTTGGTGTCATGGCTGCTCAATCCATTGGTGAGCCAGGAACACAGTTGACGATGCGTGTTCGCCACTTTGGAGGAATCGTTATTTCAGACGTTACCCAAGGCTTGCCACGTGTTGAAGAGTTGTTTGAAGCTCGTACACCAAAAGTGGTATCCCCAATTGCTGAATTTGCTGGAAAAGTCGAGATCACGGAAGATCGAACACGCGAAGCGTACATGATCAAAGTGACCCCAACTGATGCAACAGCCCACACGGAACAAGAGTTTATGATTCCTATGTCACAGCAACTCAAGATCAAAGATGGCGATTTGGTGGCCAAGGGCTCAGCGCTTTCTGAAGGATCACTTGATGTAAGCGATGTGTTGTCGATCAAGGGTCTCCATTCTGCGCAGATTTATCTGTTAAGCGAAGTGCAAAATGTCTATGAATCACAAGGAATTGGCATTCATGATAAGCACTTTGAAGTGATTATCCGCAAAATGAGCGAAAAGATCATTATCGAAGATGAAGGTGATACCGCATTCCTCAAAGACGAAGTGGTTTCATTCATTCGCTTCGAAGAAGAAAACAAAAAGATGTTGTCACAAGGCGCAAAGCCAGCAGTTGGAAAAGTGTCAATTCTCGGCATCACAAAGGCCGCTATTCACACTGATTCATGGCTGTCATCAGCGTCCTTTGAACAAACAACAAATGTGCTTTCACAAGCCGCTATCAAGGGTCAAGTTGACTACTTGCTGGGCTTGAAAGAAAATGTTATAATTGGAAGGCTCATCCCAGTTACTGGGGAGCTTATTGACAAGTATTACGGTCAATTTTTAAATTCATATGCCGACAATCAACCAGCTGATAAAGCACAAGCGCCAAAAGAGGACTAAAAAATCTCGTGCGGTTGCTTTAAAAGAAAATTTTAATGCCCTTAAGCGTCGATACGTGGCGCACAACTCTCCTCTGAAAAGAGGTGTGTGTACTGTCGTTCGTACCATGACCCCTAAAAAGCCGAACTCAGCGCTTCGAAAAGTGGCACGTGTACGTCTATCAAACAAGATGGAAGTAACTGCGTACATTCAGGGAATTGGCCACAATCTTGCTGAGCATTCAATTGTTCTTGTGCGTGGTGGACGTGTGAAAGATTTGCCAGGTGTAAAATACCATATTGTTCGTGGAAAGTTTGACGCAAATGGTGTTGATAAGCGCAAGACCTCACGCTCAAAGTACGGTAGCAAGAAAGTTAAGTAATAAATTATAGAAATATTCCATGCCAAGACACGCATATAAACGACAACCAGTTCACGAAGATCCTGTTTACAACAGTTTTGAAATTGCAAAGCTCATCAACTACGTAATGGTAGACGGCAAACACAGTGTTGCACAAAACCTTGTGTACTCAATGTGCCGTAAGTTTGAAGCTGATAAAGAAGATCCTCTCAAGATCCTCACGCAGGCCATCAACAACGTTGCGCCACAACACGAAGTAAAACCTCGACGATTAGGCGGCGCGTCATACTTGGTGCCAATTGACGTTCGTCGTGAACGCAAACTATACTTGGCTCTTAACTGGATCATCGATACCGCAAAAACCCGCTCAAACAAAGAGTTTCGAACATTTGCTGACAAACTGTACACTGAAATCAAAGAGGCTGCTCAAAATCAGGGGAATGCAGTTGCCAAGCGTATGCAGACTGAAAAACTCGCTGATGCAAACAAAGCGTTTGCTCACTTGAAGTGGTAAATCCATAACCATTACTCAAGGGGTGTTTTCCCGTATTTGAGAGTGGTGATTTAAGAATTATCTGTGCGTAATTTTACCGGTTTACTCGTGCAACTTCTGAGCATGAAAACATGGTATCCTTAATTCTTAATTCTCTATTCTCAATTCATAATTTTATATTTCTATGGCACAAAATAATATCATCACCAAAGATCGCAATGTTCCGCTGAACATGATTAGAAACGTAGGCATTATCGCCCACATCGATTCAGGCAAAACAACCACAACGGAGCGAATTCTGTTTTATACCGGACGATCGTACAAAATTGGTGACATTGATGAAGGAAATACCCAAATGGATTGGATGGATCAAGAGCGTGAGCGCGGCATCACTATTGTGTCGGCGGCCACTACCACCTTTTGGCGTGATGTGCGCATTAACATCATCGATACCCCAGGTCACGTAGATTTTACGGCAGAAGTTGAACGCTCACTTCGCGT
>CAYUJW010000007.1:24978-33293 GCA_964445135.1 uncultured Gammaproteobacteria bacterium | reverse complement strand
TTCTTGCGCACCAAGATGTGGCAGCATATGCGTGGCCGCTTACGATACTTGCGGCCGCAGGAGCCGTGGGCTACATCGCGTATTTGATTGGTGTTTCAGGCCCATTATTGGTTGCAAATTACCTTGTCTACACCACCTTACTTACTCACTACGAGCCAACCCATGCGCGGGCAACTGGCGCATAAGACAGACGATGTATCGGGCACGGCCCCCACTTCACAAGTGCCGCCTGATGCTGCTTAGTGCCATATCCTTTGTGTACGTCAAATCCATACGCAGGGTATGACGTGTGCAATTTGCACATCATTTCATCACGCATCAGTTTGGCAAGAATTGAGCCGGCCGATATGCTGTAGTGAAGAGCGCCGCCTCGAAGAATTTTGATCGACTGACACCCCTTAAGCTTCATGGTTTTTGATCCATCAACTAATACAAAGGTATTGTCGATTGTTGCCCCTTCGGCGCGTTGAATACAAAGCATGACGGCGCGACTCATCGCATCACAAACTGCCTGTTGTATGCCAATTGCATCAATTGTTGCCGCATCAACTGAAGTTGTTGCATGGGCCACCGTTTGGGCGACAATCTTATCTTGTAGAGTCTCGCGAGCTTTTGCTGAAAGGAACTTGCTGTCTGCCACACCGACAACTGGCATTGAATTAGCATCGATTAATACCGCGCCCGCCGTAACGGGGCCAGCCCAGGGACCACGTCCTGCCTCATCTACTCCAATTACAAAGCGATAACCCTTCTTAAAATATTCCTGCTCAAGTGCAATTGTCGGGGCACTTCGTACATGAGGCGATTTCATAGTGCGTATTATCTTTGAAGAAAGTCTTCAACAAGTGCTTCTCGTTGTTCATCAGTTAACCCAAGATGGTCACTTGATTGTTTCTGTCGAACTATTTCATACATGCAAATTGCAGCGCATACTGAAACATTTAGGCTTTCCACAAAGCCGCGCATCGGAAGATACACTTGGTAATCTGCACCATCTGCGGCACCTTGAGAAATCCCCGCGTGCTCATTGCCAAGCACTAATGCGACCTTTTGATTGCTTAGCTGAAGTGAATCAAGCGGGATGGCCTCGCTATTGAGGATTGTTGCAACAATCTTGTAACCCTCTTTTTTCAGCTCATCATAACAAGACGCGGTGTCGCGAAATATGTGATAGGTGAGCCATTTATTTGCACTTGATGACGACACGCGACCAACCCGCTTGGGGCTATAAGGCTTCGTTTTATCGAATATAAAATACACGTGTTGGATGCCAAAAGCGTCACAGCTTCGAAGAATTGCGGCGGCGTTGTGTGGATCGTGAATGTCTTCAAGCACTAATACAATATCGTCTCGACGGTTTGAAACAACGCTTTTTATGCGGCTCATTCGTTTGGCAGTAATCATATGGGTATTGTAGTCTATTTCGCACAAATGGGTAGTCGCGGCAGAGATATGGTTGCGCCATATTGTTGTCCGGGTATTGTGTCTGGCCCCATCTTCGTGGCATAATGAATGTACGTTGCACATTGCACTCTTTCTTTGAAAAATGTAAGTCCCAGGTGCTTTTTTATGAATTGATATGAATCCGACAACAATCATCTCCACTGATTCGCCAAATTCTGCGCACAAGGCAGCGTGTGAGTTCGAGCAACTTTTTGATCTTTCGCTTGATCTGATGTGTATTGCGGGAACAGATGGGTACTTTAAACGGGTAAATCGTGCATTTGAAAAACACTTGGGGTGGAGTAGTGAGGAATTGTTAAGTAAGACGTATTTTGAGTTTATTCATCCAAGCGACATTGCACATACCTTTGAACACATTAAGGTGTTGGCGCATAATCAGCCAATTGAAGGATTTGATCTGCGTCTGAAAACTTCCTCTGGAGCTTATCGCACATTTTCGCTCACTGCCTCAGCAAAAGATGGAACAATCTTTGTGGTTGGATCAGATGTGACTGAGCAACGCCAGACATCAGATGAGAATAGGCAGGGTCTTGATCGGTTTCGAATGGTGGTTGAGGGGGCGGGAGATGGGTTGTGGGATTGGAATCCGCAAACAAACCTGACATACTACTCAAGCTTGTGGAAGCAAATGCTTGGTTATGGCGAAAGTGAGCTAGCAAATACCCACGAGGAGTGGGAAAAACTGGTACATCCTGATGATCTTGAGCGCGTAAACGAGCATGTACGAAAGACCCTTGAAGGGGAGGGAAACGAGACGTTTCAAGTGACCTATCGAATGCGAAAGCGCGATGGCTCATATATCTTCGTACTTGATCGCGGACGTGTGGTGAGCCGTGATGAAAACAACCGTGCTATACGAGTGATGGGCACACATACTGATGTGACCCAACAGCACCTGATGCAAGAGCAACTAAAAGAGCAGGCAAGGAAGCTTGACTCTACTGCTCGAATGCGCGATGTGGCAGATATTATGGCACATCTGGGAAGCTGGGAAATTGATCTGCAAACGGGAAAAGTTGCGTGGTCTGATCAAATGTATACGATATTTGGATACGACAAGCGTGATTTTGAACCAAAGCGCGACAATGCATTTGAACGAATGGTTTCAGCAGACCGCGCACGAATTACGCAGGCTATGTACCATGCCATTAGTACATTCAAGGCGCCAATCACTCGGTTGCCCGAGGATGATGTGGAGGTGGTGTTGCCAGGTGGAGTGCGTCGATATTTGCGAGGCGCAGGCGTTGTTGTCGCCGATGTTGATGGAAATCCAGCATATATGCGTGGTAGCTTGCAAGACGTCACCGAGCGAAAGCGCATTGAGCAGGAGTTGGTGCAGCAAAAAACTGAGTTGGAAAAGTTTAAGCTTGCCGTATTCGGAGCATCAGATCATATCGTGATTGCTGACTCAAATGGCAGTATTGTGTATGTAAATCCAGCAGCCCAAACCATTACGGGATATGGACATGACGAACTTTTAGGGACACGCATTGGACACAAGTGGGCAGTGCCGGGCCCCGACGCCGCCTACTTTGAGCAGATGTTAAATGAAGTCGCAAAAAGCCACACAAAGCAGGTGGGTATTGTTCGAGCCAAGCGTCGCAATGGCCAGGAGTATATGTCCGAAGTTCATGTTGCGCCAATTGTGAACGAGCAAGGACAAGTGGTATATTATGTGGAGATTGAGCACGCAATTAAACATGCAACGTAAACACACATGACACAAGATTTTTTCACACTTACCGATTCGGTGCAATCGCCCCTTTTGAACCCCACTCATTGGTACGATTTTATTCGCGATCAAACGTTTTTGTACATGGCATTTCGTGTGGGAGTAGTGATTCTTTTGAGTGTTTTGGCATTGGTCATTGTCCGTCGTTTGATCATCTCAATTGTGAAGCGGATCATGAAGCGAACCATTTCGCGAAACGCATCGCATGAATCGGCCAGACAAAATACATTGATTCGTATTATCGACTATTCTCTTCGCACAACAATTTGGACGGTTGCCATTTTGACATCCATGTCGATTGTTGGGATTAACGTTGGTCCTCTGTTGGCCACGGCAGGCGTTGCTGGCTTGGCAATTGGTTTTGGCGCGCAATATCTCGTCAAAGATATTATTTCCGGCTTCTTCATTATCCTTGAGAATCAATATGTTGTCGGTGACGTGGCCTGTATTGGAACGGTGTGCGGGAGTGTAGAAGATGTGAGTCTGAGAAAAACAGTGCTTCGCGATATGAACGGCACCGTGCATGTTATTCCAAACGGCGAAATTCGCTTAACTTCCAATTTGACGCGCGATTATGCATCGATAAATATTGATTTTCGACTGCCCCTTGATGTGGATTTGAAGCGAGCATGCGATGTGATTGATGAGATAGGAAAAGCTATAAGTCACGACCAAGCATTCGAGTCAAAAATTCGCATTGCACCGCATTTTTTGCGTGTTGAGGATGTTACTGATTCGGCAGTGCTTGTGAAGATCGTGGGAGAAGTGGCAGCCGGCGCACAGTGGGAGGTGTCTGGGGAGTTGCGAAAACAGCTCATTGAAAAGCTCAATATGGCAGGAGTGGGCCCAGCCTATCCACGAAGAGTGGTGTTTCAAGAGGAGCAAAAAAGCATGCGTAAATCCTCTTCTAAAACCAAAAAACAAGCTTCTTAATAA
This sequence comes from uncultured Gammaproteobacteria bacterium, assembly GCA_964445135.1. Classification (GTDB taxonomy): domain Bacteria; phylum Patescibacteriota; class Microgenomatia; order UBA1406; family GWC2-37-13; genus JACOTV01. The sequence continues at coordinate 29,161 of CAYUJW010000007.1, read as the reverse complement.
TCAATTGTGGCTTCAACTTCTTCAGTCGAAGTTGGTTTGACAAGTTTGATCAGCTTAACAAGCGCGTATGCACCAAGTGCGTAGACGAAGCTTGCGGTGATTGCTGACCACTCAAAAACTGTCTTTTGTACGATTGTGTCAGGAAACATGCGATAAAAGGGCTCAACAAGCGGTTGGCTCAGACCATAGACAAATGTCACAAAAATGCTTTCCGTGGATGCCCCCAAGAGTTTGAGGACAATACGAATTGCCAGTATGACCTCAATAACCCACAACACATACCAAATAAATTGGTGAATGCGATATATGACGCTTTTTCTTGATTCTGCCTTTTTTTGGTGTCGTGCGGCAATGACCGGATCCAAATGGACGCTCGGTGCCTTTGGAGCCTGAGCAGGGGACGATTGAGTAGTGGGTGTTTGTGGGTTCATATCAAATAGTATAACATGAGACTCTGTATCGCGCATTTGTGAAAAAGTATGGCATACTAAAATACATGTCGATTGTCACTACAAGCATTCTCATCGTTTTTATCTATATGACCGCTTGGTTTGTGGCCTCACTTATTCAAAAACGCAATGACTTAGCAGACACTGCGTGGGGCGCTGGGTTTGTCGTTCTGGCATGGTATCACCTATTTGTTGAACCTGATCCAAGCGATCGATCGTTTTTGTTGGCGCTTTTAGTGACCTTTTGGGGGGCACGTTTGGTCTGGCATATCAACCGCCGCAACCACGGCAAGAGCGAAGACTTTCGCTATGAGGCTTGGCGAAAACAGTGGGGTTCCTATGTGTATATTCGATCCTACCTTCAAGTTTTTCTTCTTCAGGGCGCATTAATGTTGCTTATAGCCGGAGCATTCATCTTTGCAATTCGTGCTCCGTATCGCGTACCGCTTGGCGCCATGGATATGGTGGGACTTGCTGTTTGGATGGTTGGGTTTTTCTTCGAGACGGTTGGTGATTGGCAGTTGATGCAGTTTAAGAAAAATCCAAAAAGCCATGGAAAGCTGATGACAACGGGAGTTTGGAAATACACCAGGCACCCAAATTATTTTGGAGAGGTGACTCAATGGTGGGGCATCTATATTCTGGCGGCCGCGGTATTGCCTTCAGCATGGGCACTCATTAGTCCATTGACCATCACAGTCTTAATTCTTTTTGTTTCTGGTGTGCCGCTTTTGGAAATGAAGTACAAGGGGCGTGCGGATTGGGAAGACTATGTGTCGCGAACAAGCATGTTTATTCCATGGTTTCCGGGGAAAAAGAAGTAGGTGTATTTGTCCACAAGGCAGGCCAATTACTGCTTGACCATTTTATAGCCGCGTGTTCGCACGGTAACAATCTCATACTCCGGATGTTTTTGGGCAAGCTTGATTCTGAGTCGTTCAACCAGTTTGTCAATTGACCAGTCTGAAATACCAAAGTCCTCGTCCTCCGGCCACACGTGTTCGATAATCACTTCGCGCTCACAAATTTCCTCAACATGATTGAGAAGGCAGGTAAATAGCAAATGCTCTTTTTTAGTAAATTCAAGCGAATCACTTTTTTTGACATCAATTCGAGATTTAATATACGCGGCAAGAAGAGGTGAGAAAATGCGATATTTGAGAGACTCAGCATTGGTAATCAAACCGGTGTTAAACAAATATGCGCCCAATCGCTCATCTTCACTTGTTATCTGTTTTCCTTCAAGTACTTTGCGCATGATATGTTGTTCCTGCGTACTGAGACTTTCCCAGAGCTCATCAGATTGCATCGCAATTCGCTCATCATTCACATAGGTAAGCTTTGCGCGCGCCTCCATATCCGCCTCATAGTACGAAGTGAGAGCAAGCTGTAAATACTGCACATGTCCTGCTGATTGTTCAATAATATATGTTCGTTCCTTTTGAGGAATTTCTATATGAAACGCATGTTCAAATGAGCGAATAATACTGTCGCTATCTTCGGGGCACGCTGGCTTAATGTAGTGCGTTGATAAAAAGTCGAGTATCGATTTATTTCGCGAGGCCAAAGGCGCCAACTCTTGGAGTTTGCGATAGCTCGTAAACACATACGAAATGCGATTATGAGCCGCGTCATGAATGCCTTTTAAGTTGTCAAAAAACTCTTCAGTTAGTAGGTTTGCAATGCGATCAAATCGAGTAAAAAACACAACGGGATAAATGTCGGCCGTCACAATTGTATGTAAGGCTTCTCGCACACCATCATATGTCATGAGTATATTTTCATATTGAATGCAGTTTTCAAAAATACGCGTTATCTTTTTCTCAATTGGCGATGGAACTTCGCCATCTCGCACCGCATCAACAATGCGCTTGAGTGTTAGTTGCCAGAAAGGAAACGCCTCGCGCTCGACCAAATTATTCAAGTCAACCATTACAAAGAGGTAGGTGTGATTTGACGGATAATTTTTGTGGGTAAAAAAATGTTGAATGAGGTTGTTTATTCCCACGCGCTTCATGCCAATAAGTTGCATGGAATGACGCCTCGCGATGAGCTCTTCAAAAAACTTCACATCAGTTGTCCGAAACGACAATGGGTAATGACTTTCTTGTCTTGCATTTTGCATATCTGTATTATACAGCGTAAATGCGGATTCGGTCTGATAGGACGCAGAAAACAACATCATAATTTTGTCAGAGTAAGATCATGCGCATTTGTGGACTGTTATTATAATGATCCTCTATGCTTAGTCCAGAACATGTGTCGCCGCCTCACTTTGGTGAAGCGCGAGCTACGCTTGATGAGATTGTGAAAACTACTCCTGCACATATCGGCATTACCCAAGAGTTGGGAAGAGATCCTGTCTATGTAATTCCAATACACCAGAGTCCAGATAGATTTAAAACGATCCAAACTACGGTGCGATCAATTGTCGCCCAACAACAAAGAAACGATGAGGTCCCTCCCGCTGTGATTCTTGCTGATAACGGCGTTGCTGAGTGCGATATGCGCGGAGTTATTTCACATATGGAGAATTCAGGAATTGACGTACATGTGGTGAGTGCGCAGCCAAGAATTCCAAGCGAAAAAAATGCAGCATATGCACGCAATCAGGCTTTAAAGTATCTTGGCTCAGTTCGTGAGCAATCGTCGGATCTACGCGGTCCTATCGCATTGATCGATTCAGACTCGGCGTTTATTGAAGATGACGCTGTGGGGTGCATGTATGAGACACTGCAAAAACATCCGCATGCGCAAAGCGTGAACGGTGTAGTTGAGCTAGTGGTCGATGTAGAAAAGGCATATGCACAAAAAGATCGAAGAGAACCAGGTCGGTCGCAAAAGGAATATAGAGTATTGCCATCCTTGTGGAGACCAGATGGCAATGCAGATCTTGCGTCAATTGTTGCGTTTTCCAGTCAAATCGCCGGAAAAACAACCGGACAGCTCATGCATCCTGGGGCAGTTGGTCCACACAATGCCTATGTGCAAATGCCAAATGGTAGTGCCGAGGATATGATTGCGGCGCTCTATCAGAGCCGTAAGGGCGAGATATATGTGAACGAACAGGTGCATATTATTGACCAAGATAGGCCAAATCCTGACGCATCCCTACGACAGCAGCTGCAATGGGGAGAAGACCATGTGTATTTGCAAAATGCTCTTGCGCAAGTTGGGGCGCAACAAGCAGGAATTCTCGTACTTGAGCCGATGGGGCAAGGGTGGGTGGAATGGGTAGCTGTTGGGACAGAAGATGTATCTGGTGTTGTGGTCTATCCGGCGCAATTACGTCGACTACTCACCGATCTTCATGCTCAACAAGCGCATGAGTGCGCGCAGATTCAAGACAATTCCTTTCTCCAACTCGAATCAACACGACTTGCAAACGTTTTAACCATTCTTGAAGAGCGGCGCGCAAAAAGCAACATGATCATTCGCACTGATCTACCTCATCATTTGGATGAAGTGCGCAAAGATGGGCGCTACACTGATGTGGCGCAGACTGGCCGACTGTTGGGAAATATGGCGGGAGTACATGCGCTACACGCTTGTGATAATGCCTTTACCATACCGAGTACATTTTTATATGGCATGAGGCAGAGTGCATGTTGGTAGTATAGTTTCTATATGAATATTCCTAATGATTTTTTCTTTGGTATAGCAGACGCCGACCTGCAGGTGATTTCTGAAGACCGATCGCGTCTCCGATCATCGGGCCCGCATGACCCAGACCC
>CAYUJW010000007.1:23248-24968 GCA_964445135.1 uncultured Gammaproteobacteria bacterium | reverse complement strand
GATGCGTTACTGTCTAGATAAGGGGATAGACACGCCAGGGGCAGGAATAGATAGATATTCACTTTGGTCACAGGATGCGGACCTAATGCGCGATCTGGGTGTGAAAGATTATCGCACATCAATATCCATGTCTCGAATATTGACGGAATCCGGAAATGAAAATGTGAAAGCACTTCAGTGGTACAAGCAGTATTTTTCTCGCCTGCAGTCGTATGGAATACGTATTTATGCCACGCTCTATCATTGGGAGCTCCCACAGTATTTATATGAGAAAGGTGGTTGGAGGCATCCCAGGACGACTGAGCTATTTGTGAAGCATGCAACGCTCGTGCAAAAGCACTTAGGTCAATATATAGAGGAATATTTCATTCTAAATGAGCCGCGATGTTCTTCATTGGTCGCTCACTACTTAGGAGACCATGCTCCTGGAGAGCGCAACTTAGCAGTCGCCTTAGAGGTAGCTCATAAATTACTCTATGCGCAGGCGGAAGTTGCAGATGTGATGATTAAGACCGATCCTGCAGTCAAATTAAGCACCGCATTAAACCTAGGTCCGCGGTATGCGAAAGATCTAAACAAAGACAACGTTGAAGCGGCAAAGTTATTGGATGAGCACAAAAACGGATGGTTCCTGGATCCAGTGTTTCTTGGGAGCTACCCAGCAGGTCTATCACATGTATATGGCGATGCGATGCAGCAAAAGTTTCATGATGAAGCAAAATATTTAAAAATCTGTGACAAGCTTTATTCATTAGGTGTGAACTACTATCGTGGAGATATAGCCTTTGCATCCAACAATGAGTTGGGTTTTGACAAGATGCTCAATCCAAAAGGGGAAACGAGCCATTTGGGTTGGGGTTTATTTTGGGAGCCGCATTATCGCAATGGCCTATACGATATTCTTAATCAAACATACGCCAAATATCACTTGCACGGTTTGAATCGAATTTATATAACAGAAAATGGTACTGCAGTAGACACGACTCACTATCAGTTGAATGATGAAAAACGCATTCGCTACATGAGAAAACATCTCGCGATGATTATGAACGCAAAAAAACTAGGTGTCCCAGTACTTGGCTACTTCCCTTGGACATTTATGGATAATTTTGAGTGGGCGGAAGGGTATCGCAATGATAGTTCGTTTGGTATGGTATACGTGGACCGCAAGAGCATGAAGCGTATTCCTAAAAAAAGCTATTATTGGTATCAATCACTCATCCAAGATCGTGTTTTATTGGACGAGGATGAGACGTAGTTGAATCATTCAGAGCTAGTTCGAAGAGATGATCAAAGAATCCCATCTTTAATAGAGCGAGCCGGTCACGCTTGCTATAATGCGATATATGGATAAGATTGATGTGATCAGACGTTTGTGGGAGCAAAACTATGAGCCAGCGGCCGGCATTGCATCGCGTGTTGAGTATATTTTGTCGCAATTTCATGTGTCTGACGATGTGATAAATGATGTGTTAGGCGAGATATATTTGGCAGATACCAAGCCATTTGCAATAAGTGGCGCGTATGAAGTGATGAACATGATCATGAGTCGCGGCAGTCGATTGGTCATTTGGACACAAGGGGACCCTCAATATCAGCACGCAAAGCTTTCGCATTTTGGTCTGGATCAATTGATGAGAGTTCCCGAACTACTTGTGGCAGTTGACAAGTGTCAAGCTTTGGAAACACTGGAGAATCTTGTCGAGCACACTTCATGTGT
>CAYUJW010000007.1:17971-23148 GCA_964445135.1 uncultured Gammaproteobacteria bacterium | reverse complement strand
TTATTTGATCCTGAAGCGTTTGTAGATTCCGTGATTTTGCCAACACTCGGGGAGGCGGTTGCTTGAAATAGCATTGGGTTTGTTGGTATTTGATTACTCGGTGTCACACATGCTCTTGCAAAGATTTTGACACGTGATACGATACAGATAGATATTATTTATTTGTTATTTTTACTTCAATTTTATGAAAAAATATGCAGCAGAGCTTTTGGGGACATTTGCGTTAACGTTTGTCGTTTTGATGTCATTGTATTCGCCAACCACAATCCTTCCCACACCACTTTTGGCAGCGCTCACCCTCATGCTCTTTGTGTATATGATCGGGCACATTTCAGGAAGCCATATCAATCCAGCAGTCACAATTGGACAATACGTTGTTGGAAAGATCTCACTCGGTGATGGGCTCTTTTACATTGTTGCTCAGCTACTAGGTGCCGTGCTCGCCAAGACATTGGCGGCTGCAATCATTCCTTCAATTGGTGTGGCACCGGCGGCGCCTATTCAGTCGCTTGCCACAATCGGCGAAATGCTTGGAACCTTCTTCTTCACCTTTGGCATAAGTGCCGTGGTGCAAGGGCGAGTCACGCAGTCGCTCAGTGGATTTGTTGTTGGTATGTCTCTCCTGCTGGGAATCGGCATTGCAGCAATGGTTGGCTCAGCTGGAATACTAAATCCTGCGGTCGCATTTGGCGTATCGTCATTCACCCTGCCTTACATTGTGGGTCCAATTGTCGGCTCACTCGCTGGAATGGTTACCTATCGATTGCTTGACTCCGGAAAAGGTGTATTTGGGAAGAAAGCAGCAAAGAAGTAAGTAGTCTTGTTCGTCAATATTCCGTATATCTTTGAGTTGTTGTAGCGTGGTACAATGAACTCCTATGAATATACAATCTATTCGCGGACTTGAAATATTGGACTCACGTGGTAACCCCACTGTTCGAGCATTCATCACTCTTGATGATTCATCAGTTCATGTTGCATCTGTGCCATCTGGTGCATCAACCGGATCACATGAGGCATGTGAATTACGTGATGGTAGCGCAGAATATAGCGGAAAAAGTGTTTCACAAGCGGTAGATCATGTAAATGGCGTTATATCACAAGCGCTCGTTGGCAAGTCGGTTGAAGACATTCGTGCAATTGATGCAATAATGCTTAAGCTTGATGGGACTGAGAACAAGTCAAAGCTTGGCGCCAATGCCATTCTTGCCGTGTCACTTGCGGCAGCACGCGCCGCCGCCTATGTGCAGAAAAAACCGCTGTGGAAGTTTTTGAATGAGTATTACTTTGCAGATGCCACACCTTCATTTCCCCGGCTCTTAGTAAATGTGGTAAACGGTGGGAAGCATGCGGGATGGAACTTTGATATCCAAGAATTTATGATTTGTCCAACGGCCACCGATCCAAAAACTTCAGTGCGCGTGGCAGCTGAAATATTTCACAGCTTAGGAAAATCCCTTTCTGCAAAAAAACTTTCAACCCTGGTGGGTGATGAGGGAGGATATTCTCCGGCACTCTCATCAAACGAGCAAGTCTTTGAAACAATTATCGAGTCAGCCCAGACGGCAGGATACAAAAATGTATCAGACTTCACCTTTGCAGTTGATGTGGCTGCGAGTGAATTTTATGAGGGTGAAACATACCATATGAAAAAGACGAATGAGCGACTTGATGCTGCCGCGTTGACGAAGTATTATCAAAAAGTTGGACAAGCTTACAATATCCAATCATTTGAAGATCCATTTCATGAAGATGACTGGGAGGCTTGGTCTGGATTTGCCGCAATGGCGGATCAATTCAAATTTCAACTGGTAGGAGACGACTTGCTGGTCACGAACTCAAAGCGAATTCAAACGGCAATTGAGAAAAAAGCGGCAAATGCTTTGCTTGTTAAAGTAAACCAAATCGGCTCGCTTTCTGAAACCGTTGATGCAATTAAATTAGCAAGAAGTGCAAAATGGAATATCGTAATGTCACATCGATCAGGTGAAACCGAAGACGCATTTATTGCCGATCTCGCCTATGCGTGTGGTGCGGAGTTTATCAAAACCGGCTCAATGAGCCGATCAGATCGACTAGCCAAGTACAATCGATTGCTTGAGATTGAAGCGGGACTTTAACGTACATAGCGCGCCAGCTCATTTCTCAATAAGGCAATAATAAAGCCAGTTTTTACAATGATTTTTATATGGAAATCCCAACTCGTCGAAGATTTATAAAAGGTGCACTTGCTGCGGCCGCAGCTGCAATGGTTGAGCAGTCGGGAGTTCTCACTGGCGTGGCCCGCGCTGAGGCGCAAAGTTCAAAAGAAGTTTCGTGGATTACGCATCCTGAGCGAGGACCCCTCAGTGTGTTTACAGAAAAATCGCCTCAAGAAGCAGCATTTATCGACACCGTTTTATCCGGACAAAAGCGCGCCGTTGATCATTCGGCATGTGTGACACCTGACTGGTCACTACGAGCGGAGCGTGCGTTATGGAGTGGGAAAAGCGGTCCAATTGTTGTTGAATTGCAGCGCAGGCTTGCCGCTGAGGGTTTGTACAGCGCAGGAATTGATGGTGGATTTGGTCCGATGACAGATGCTGCACTTAAATTGTTTCAACAAGCAAAAGGGATTTCTCCAACTGGCGCAACTGATGAGTTAACTTGGATGCACCTCAATGACTGGCCCCGCCCCGCACTCCAGGTTGCCGGACGACACATAATGGTTGATGATGTGCAAAAGCGCATATGGCTTGTGGATGATCAGGGTGAGACACGCTATACCGGTGGCATTGTGAATAATTCAGCAAAACTGGCCAATGAACCGCCGGGGGCCGGATATCACACCGGAGGATTTAGTCGCTTGACGAGTGCATATTCTGAGGCATATCATCCACTTCCCTATGCGGTGAGTATTGAGCGCGCAGATGACGGTGGACGCTTTGCCTCGCGCGAAATTATGTTTCATGGGTTTCCCCTTCAGGAGGCACCGGGGCAGAGTGGGGTATTTGAGCCTTTGGGAACACAGTCCGGATATGGCTTGGGATCCTTAGGCAGTGAGCGTGAAGTATCGGGAGGGTGTGTGCGCCTCTCCTACATGGGGGCCAAAATTGTTGCAAATGCATCTGAGAATTATGGATACGATACAATTGCATTGATCAAATAGTCGTCAAAGAAGGTGTATTATATATTTTCTAAGTTACATAACATCTATGAACACAACACATAAAAAAGTCGCACTTATTATTCTTGACGGTTGGGGATTGGGAGAGTTGAATGAACACAATGCCATAGCCCGTGCGCGCACACCATTTTTTGATTCTATTTGGAACGCATACCCACACACACAGCTTGAGGCATCAGGTGAATTTGTAGGATTGCCAAGCGGCCAAATTGGAGGAAGTGAAGTAGGTCATCTGACAATTGGTGCAGGTCGCGTTGTTTTTCAAGATCTTCCACGCATCACGCGTGCCCTGGAAAATGCACCCCTTGATCTTGACGTATTTTCATATTTGATTCAAGAAGCAAAAACGAGAACTGCACATCTTATTGGTCTTCTTTCAACAGGCGGCATACATAGTCATCAGCAGCACGTGTTTCATATTCTTCGCATCATGAAAGAAAACGGATGCAAATCCCCGCTCATCCACATCATAAGTGATGGGCGAGACACCCCACCTCGCAGTGTGCGTCATAATATTGCCCAGCTTCGCCAACACATGGAGGAGCTTCAATTTGGAAGTATTGCAACCATATCCGGCAGGTTCTACGCGATGGACCGCGATCACAATGACGACCGGGTGGAGCAGGCCGTTAAAACCATATTGGCGCATGATTCGCATCACATGAAGAGCACACAGAAAAATGTGTATGAACGAATCAACGAGATGATAGATGGCGCATACAAGCGAGATATAACTGATGAATTTTTGCCCTGCACAGTCGTTGATCCTCATTATCGCGGCATCAAAGAAAATGACTTGCTCTTCTTTTTTAATTATCGAAGTGATCGCATGAAGCAGCTAGTTGCCATGATGAATCAGATGCTGCCGACCGTTGAAATCATCACGATGACACAGTATGACAAGAACTTTACTCATAAGGTCATTTTCCACAAACAACAGGTAACAAATACCCTGGGCGAAGTGTTGAGTCGATTGGGAAAGATTCAAATGCGTGCTGCAGAAACCGAAAAGTATGCGCATGTCACCTATTTCTTTAATGGTGGAGTTGAGGTGGTGTTTGAAGGCGAACACCGATCGATGAGTCAGAGCAATCGGGTACGTCATCATGAAGCGCCTCACATGAAAGCCGAAGAAATCGCTCAATCAGTCCGGGCACATGTTGATGAGGTTCGCCCTGACTTTATATTGGTTAACTTTGCAAATCCCGATATGGTTGGTCATACAGGGATCTTTCAAGCAGTGGTTGATGGTGTGGAGAAAGTAGATCATGAGCTAAAACATTTGTGTGAATATTTAACAAATGCGGGATACATATGTTGTATTACGGCCGATCATGGAAATGCCGATATTATGTATGATGTAGAAAATGATGCTCCTCATACAGCACACACCATGAATCCCGTCCCATTTATCGTATATGATCCTCATAATCCATCTATTTCAAAACTCAAATTGAGTACAGACAAAAATAATGGATTGCAGCACATTGCCGCCACCGTTCTTGAGTTGATGGGGCTTGACCCAGATGCGACTCATGAGCCAAGCCTTATTGTGAGCTTCGCGCACAAAGAGTGATTGTTGCTTTGACAGTCGCCAGCCCAGATGGCATAATGATGCCATCATGCATACACACATTTTCTTTGAAGTCTCAGAATGGGAACGTCCCCAGCTAAAAAAACTCTTTCCTCACGCATTGCTTGTCAATGAGCAATTAACCCCAGATACCGCAGGCGAATATCCTCACGCGACACACATTTCTACATTTATCTATTCTTCGCTCAATGAAGAAGTGCTTAAAAAAATGCCACATCTGCGCATTGTGACTACTCGATCAACGGGATATGACCATATTGATTTGCAAGCATGTCGCGCGCGAAATGTGGTGGTATGTAATGTTCCTGAATATGGAACTCACACGGTTGCTGAGCATACATTTGCGCTCATTCTGACGCTGAGTAGGCGTATGCACACGGCAGTTGAGCAGGCGCGAAAATTCGACTTTAATCATGA
>CAYUJW010000007.1:15555-17871 GCA_964445135.1 uncultured Gammaproteobacteria bacterium | reverse complement strand
ATGAAAAAGGGGTCGTATTTAATAAACACCGCTCGAGGTGGAATTGTTGATACACAAGCGCTTTTTAATGCGATTGAGTCAAAACACTTAGGGGGCGCTGGCTTGGATGTCTTTGAACAAGAGGAGCAGTTGATGGAAGAATTATCTGTCCTGTCAGGACTTCGTCCTCAGGGCTATGACTACAAAACACTGTTGCTTGATCATTTGTTGGTGCGCCATCCAAATGTCATTGTTACTCCACACAATGCCTTCAATAGTGATGAGGCGCTGAGCAATATTCTTGAAGTGACGTGCGAAAACTTGCAAGCGTTTGATCGGGGAGAAGCTCAGAATTCACTTTAACTACGCGTCTTTTGTTTAGAGTGTGACTTGCGGCAAGTATACGTTTAGCTTTTCTCTCACCCACCACGCACCAGTTTCACTCCGTTCGGCCGCCGTTGAAAAGCGATATAAGTAGACAGTGGCTCTCATGTATTTGGGTTTAAACGATGGAGTTTTGGCCATCAACTGTTTGACTTCTGGCTTGTCTTGTAAGAGTTTTTGTCCAAGCTGAAGGAGAAATGGGGTGACGAGCTGGGGCGTTGGTTGATAGCCCTCAAGGTTGATGAGTGCCTCTGCATCAAGTCCGACAAACCACATCTGCCAATCGAGTCGAGGCAAATAAGGTCCAACCATAGAGGGAGCCTTAGCAACGTCTTGTGGTTTGTGTTTAAATTCATACGCTTCCCACGTTTTGCCATCAGCGCTTGCTTCAATTATGACTTCAGGTCGTGTGGTGGTCATTACTGCAAACAAACCATATGAGCTGGTTAAGCGAAGTGGTGCGAATGCATTGCCGGCCACAACTAACATATCAAGTTTCTGTTGAACGGCAGGAGCAAACTGTGTGACGCGTAAAATGCCAAGTGTTGCAAGTACAACTACCATGAAAGTTGTAGCGTATCTTTTGGCGCGAACAACGTTTGAGGGAAGTTTTTTAATAAATGTAATACTTCGAACATGTACTGCTTGTGGAATCCGTGCAAGATGTGTATCGTCCAATAGAAGCAGAGCAATTGCAATGGTGAGCAAATTAAAGAATGTGTAATTGCCAGTAAGTATGATCCCAACTTGAAGCAAGATAATCGCATATGCGCCAACAATTTTTGCCCGGCGAGGAAAGAGTATGAGAAATGGAGCAACAAGCTCAATAGCAAACAACACGACTGCAAGCGCCGACTTTATATTGTTTGGTAGTTGCTGTGCATACCATGCCAGTTGAGTGGGTAGTGGTTGGGTGAAAAAATGATACTGCAACGCTGTCAATGATTGCCACGATTCGTCCCCAGACATGATCTTGACGAGTCCGGAGGCAAATACCAGACGAAAGAGCAAAAAGGTAAAAAGAGTGCGGAATGCAGCATTTCTCCGAGTCATAAATATTGCCAAAAATCCAACCTCCAGCAAGAGCGCGTCCCATTGGTAAGCCATAAATAGTTGTCCGGCATTGGTGAGTGAGAGGTAGATTGCCCAAAGCAAAGCCAAGAGAATCGGATGGGCAAATCCCAAAACGAGTGGCACCGCAAGCAACGCCCCGATAATTGTTACCGCGCGAAGCAACATATCTGAGTTGCCAAGCCAAAACAACATGGGTGCCTGCCAATATGCGGCGTTCCCAATTTGTCCTTTGAGATAGTTTTGAAAGTCGCCAATAGGCATGATTCCATTGGTGCCAACCAAACCAACAATTTGCACGGTAAGAGAGAGAAATGCGATCATATATATCACTCCAAGCAGTCGATAAAACAATCCATGAGCCTTTTTATACGTAGGTTCCTCAATCTTTGGGCCATATAGCGCGCGAGTCAAAGGAGACAAGAAGGGAGTTCTGAGACGAGAGATTATTTTGTATCCTACATCGCTCATCCATGCAAATGGGGCAAAATGTTCATAGAGCGGAAGAAGCCATGCCCACATTGTGCTATAGGAAAGTATGGTATATACGGCGCGAGCGTCAGTTGCGACAGCGCCTCCCGGCATGGCCACCGCAATATGTTTGCTTGCTTTTGTCAGTCGCGGATCATACTCCACTTTTGAGCCAGTCTTGCTTTTCCATGAGGCAACCATCGCTTGGCAAAAGGCACACGTTCCATCATATGCTACAACTGGTTTGGAATGGGTGTGCTCGCTCATAAATTGGGGTTGGGTCTGTGCTTGGTAACACCTTCATTATTCCACATGTTGCAGGTAAAACTCAACAGTGAAACGCCTGAGAGCATGTGTTTAGGGCCGTTTTTTAAACTGCAAGGCGCATGAGTTAATGCAATAGCGCTGACC
>CAYUJW010000007.1:10492-15455 GCA_964445135.1 uncultured Gammaproteobacteria bacterium | reverse complement strand
TTATTGACATATTCGCCGGTAAAGGGCGCCTCGGTGCCTCTTTTGATCAAGATGTTTTTCTGTTCGTCGCTCAAGTGGGTGGTATCAAAGTGTTTCATACGCTTGTTTTGTTCCCTTCAATAATACAAGGATTTGGCAGGAATAAACAGTAGCTAAAAAACTCTTTATGCACTTCTTTTGACCTGGGCTATCGACTATAATGACTCTATATGAAAGCACTTGTTGTGTACGGCACCTATTCAGGGGGAACGCAAATTGCGGCAGAAATTATCGCACATGTTCTTGAAGAGCAGAAGATTGACGTTGTGGTGCAAGATGTGCACAAAACCAAACCTGCGGACTTTGCCTCTTATTCGCATGTCATTTTTGGATCAAATTCGTGGTTTGAAGAGCGCGAAGAAGGCAATATGAACTCAGGCTACCATGTATTAAAAAAAAGTATGTCTCCAACTACCCTTGTCGATAAAATATGCTTTGTGTATGGATTGGGGGATGCAAATATGTATACCTCAACGTTTACAAAGTCAGTTGAGCATTTGGCGCAATTTATCAAAGAAGCAGGTGGGGTGCAATCATTAGATTCGCTCCGTGTGAATCGCTTTTACTTTGAGCGCAGCGCAAATGAACAAATTATCGCTGACTGGGCACAGCAGGTCGCTGGGGTGATTACGGAGTCGAAGTAACAGCTGGGGTAGGTGAGGTGGCAGTGGTGTTTCCTGCTACTTCAAAGTTTCGGCGCAACAGTACAACTTCATCAGATTCTGTGGATTTGACTTTCACCTCCACGGTATGTCGACCTGACTTAAGGTTATATACGCATACAGTATTTTTTGAAAAGTCTGACCATTCGCCCCCATCTACGCGCGAAGCGTACTCAACCGGGCAATACGAATCATCATCAGTCACAATCTGAAAACATACGGGATTTGTTGAAACAACCTCATCCTCGCGTGGAGAAGTGATGCGAACATTGCCAACTTCTTTCTTGCATGAGGGGCCAGAATTATTGGTTTCGTTATTCACAATTTGTGGCGGCTGAGTGATTACTCGCTCTTTTTCAGTGACTACGACAGTCGCAGGCGTTGGCGTTGGAGTCTTGCTTTTTTCATTATTTTTGAGGCTTGTCGTATTGAGTAAAATCACGGTGACAAGCACGGGAATGGATAGCATGGCTCCAACCAATTCAAAATATTGCTTCTTCGAAGGCAAGCTCTGTATTGTTTTGCGAATCCTATTCATACGCGTTTATAACCTTTATAAGCCTGGGTTAACCTTGGCAAATGTAGATAAACATTATACCATATACTGCAAGGACTCATATGAAAAAAATATTATTGTTTACCAGTGCAGCATTGCTTATTGCATTCGTTCTCTTCACCGACATGGTTCGTCGAGATGTATTTCTCACGCAAAGCCCGATGGGTGGCGTGGACTTTGATCTCACAGTCAAGCTGCAAAACAATGTTCCGGCACGCCTAGATCCGCTCCTTGAGCTTATGACCACCTCAGCTTCAGCTCCTGTTATCGGGCTCATTCTCCTGGTCGTTTTGGGTGTTTTGTATAGATCGTTTGGGGCACTGGTGATTTTTGTCGCCTGGGGAGGAGGGCAGTTGCTGGAATTGGTGCTCAAAAATATGTTGCGACAACCTGGCCCCCCCTTTCAATTTCAACGAATCCACACAGCTGTCAACTTTGATAAGGATTATCAGCTCGTTGGATACTCATATCCATCAGGACATAGTTTTCGCGTGGTGTTTTTAGTCATTGTTGCCACATTTCTCGTGGCCAGGCGGTATGGGTGGTCATCAAAGTCTGCGGCTCTGACGGCTGTTGCCACCTCGGGGTTTGCGACGGTGGTCATGGTGGCAAAGGTGGTGCACGGTGGACATTGGACAACCGATATTGTGGGTGGCGCATTGCTTGGTGGCGCCGCCGCTTGTGCAAGTTTGGTATTTGTTTCACTCCCAAAAGCCAAAAAAAATGCCCCAGTCACAAATGATGGGGCATAAAAAGAACGGAGAAGGGTTTATCTTATTCCTTCTTTTTGTCTGCGCGATCTAAGCCGAGTCCGTGGACTACGTAATAGATAACGGCCGCAATAACAACAAAATCCAGTGAGGCAGAAATCAAATGTCCCCACATGATTGCCGCTTTGGTGCCCGGTATGACAAACTTTAATTCTGCCAATCCTTGAGTGCCGCCTAAAGCGATTCCAATTATTGGATTTACTACATCTGTGATGATGGCAGTTACGAACTTGGAGACTGCACCACCTAAGATCAAACCGACGGCCAATCCAACTACGCCTTGTTCGCGTACAAATGTCATAAAACCTGCAATTTGCTTATTCATATTCATTCACCCCACTTTCTCACCAATCATGACTAACGATCGATTAATGCATTCCAGTCTGTAGCAAACTTTTCCAGACCCACTTCAGTCAGCTTGTTGTCAAAAGACATATCGCGCCAATTTGTATGCAAATCAATTTCCTCATATTCAATTGGGGCAAGGTCCAAGAACATGTCGCCCGGTATGCTGTCGGGGACCTTCATGTCAGCCTGCTTCCACTCTTCGTATACCGAAAGAGGTGCGGTGACCATGTCAACTTTCATGGCGAGCATCACCAATAAATGAGCAAGACTACGAACTGATGCGGCCAATATGCCCACATGATGATCGCTGGCTTTGTACATTTTTTGTATGTTTGCGATAAGATCAATTCCACGTTTACCCTGATCATCAAGGCGTCCGATAAATGGTGACACAAACACGTTGTGATATCCAAGTAGCGATTGAATTTGAATGGACTCACTGTGTGTTGCAGTGGCCGAATAGATTGCTGCCGCTTGCCGTTGGTCAAAACAGAGTGTGAGATTGAGACGCATATGCTCATTGGATAGAGCTTGGGCCGCCTCTAATCCTTGATGAGTGGTTGGAAGTTTGATGTGTGCGTTTGGGGCCCAAAAATACATCTCCCGCGCCTGTGCAACCATTGTTTCACTCGATGTGCTCATGTCAGAATACACTTCAATTGAGACAGATTTGCCCGGCAGCAATCGAGAAATTTCATGTATTTTTTCTTTATAAAATGCAAGCAAATCTGTGCGATGGATCTTGCCGTTGGTGAGCTTGGACGCAAGCTGCGGGTGCTTGACAAGAAGCGACGGATTGGTCGTTTGTCCATCGAGAAATCCAAGTAAATCTATCGTGCGCGCGGTGTCTTGTGGATCTGCGCTGTCTAGGAAGAGTTTCGTTTGGAGATTGGCTGGTCTCATATAGCTCTAGTATACAACGCAAACACACAAATTGTGCAGAGGAAGGAGTCGAAAATACGGTTTTTGAATGTGTTTAGTCACCGCCAGTTTGCAAGTAAATATTGTTACAATTGGGGGTAATGGCAGCAAACAACATACCGACCGTACTTATCGTGTTTGGTGCGACGGGGGATTTGATGAGTCGTAAGATTGGTCCTTCATTATTTCATTTGTACCGACGCGGTAAATTACCTGCAATGTTTCGCGTTGTGGGTGTTGCACGTCGTCCGCTTTCACACGAGGCTTTTCGCGCACTCCTTGTTGATTCTCTCTCATCACATCGAGAATTTAAGGCAGGTAGCCCAACCGCAAATCAATTTTTAGAACGTTGTTTTTATCAACAAGGTGGGTTTGGGGAGGATGAAACATACACTCAGCTGTCGGCCACATTGGGGCGAGTTGATGGTGATTGGAATGTGTGCTCCAACAAACTTTTTTATCTGGCAGTTCCGCCCATGCATTATGAAACTATTTTCCGACACCTTTCTTCATCAGGACTCACCATTCCATGTGGACCCGATGAAGGGTGGACTCGCGTATTGGTTGAAAAGCCATTTGGTCACGATGCGGAGACGGCAGCACAACTTGATCAATTGCTCAGCACCCTTTTTAGGGAAGAGCAGATATATCGTATTGACCATTATTTGGCCAAGGAAATGTTGCAGAATATTCTCAGTTTTCGGTTTTCGAATAACTTACTTGAGCAAAGTTGGAATGGGCGCCATATTGAAAAGATCACTGTTCGGCTTCTTGAAAAAGATGGGGTGGAAAGTCGCGGTGCATTTTACGATAAGATTGGAGCACTTCGTGATGTTGGACAAAATCACCTTTTACAAATGATGGCATTTGTCATGATGGATCAACCTGAAGCATTTTCTGCAGAAGCAGTGCGCGCCAAGCGAGCAAAAATTCTAGAAGAACTGATCCGTCCAACAGAAAAAGACATTCGCGCCAATACATTTCGTGCAGCATATGATGGATATCGTGATGTTGAGGGTGTTTTGCCAAACTCAAAAACAGAAACGTATTTTCGAGTCAGAGCATATGTTGACAATCCTCAGTGGAAGGGTGTTCCAATATTGCTTGAAGCCGGGAAAAACATGAAGAGACAAATCAAAGAGATTGTTGTTACGTTTAAACATACGTCGCCATGTTTGTGTCCACCAAATGTGAAAAAGCACTTGAAGAATCGGGTGATATTTGCGCTTGAGCCAAAAGAAAAAATTGCCATTCATTTTATGGCAAAAAAGCCGGGTCTCGATATGGAGATTGAGCCAAGAAAAATCGAATTTTCCTATCGAAGCGGTCGAAAGCATCAGTATGTTGCTGAATACGAAAAACTTTTGCTTGATTGTATTGAAGGAAACCAGCTCTTGTTTGTAAACACCCAGGAAGTGCAGGCAATGTGGAAGTTTGTGGATCCAATTGTATGTGCATGGGGTAGCGATGTGGTTCCACTGAAGTCGTATGCGCCACATGCTCATATGAAGTTAAAGCAAGACGATTAAATTATTTAAATAATATATTCATATGAATCAAGAACTCATGATTGTCGGTTTGGGAAAAATGGGTGCAAATGTGGCTCGACGAATGTGCGCCCAAGGATTTCGCGTTGTAGGGTGGAATCGATCGATTGAAGTGACAAA
>CAYUJW010000007.1:0-10392 GCA_964445135.1 uncultured Gammaproteobacteria bacterium | reverse complement strand
AATCCTCCTTTTGAGACAGCAGTTTCGGTGAGCGAATCAAGCAAATCGCGCCTCACCAAGCTCACTTTTTCATCTCACTTTGCAACACACATTGATGCACCCAATCATGCCGATCCCACTATGGGAGGAATCGATTCATATCCACTGGACGTATTTATGGGACCGTGTCGCGTTTTAGATTGCACCAATTGTCAAGGAAGTGTGACGCCAAGAGATTTGGCACCGCATGGAATAAAGCGTGGCGAACGAATACTTTTGAAAACGCCAAATAGTGCTCGCGGCTTGGATACATTTTACGAAGATTTTGTCTATCTTGATCCTGAGGCGGCCGGACAATTAGCTGCTCTTGGAGTGGCGCTTGTTGGGATCGATTACTTTTCGATTAAGCAGCGCGGTTCTACTGACAATCGCCCACACACAGCACTTTTAAGCGCCGAGATTCCGATACTTGAGGGTATTAATTTGAAAGATGTTGCACCTGGAGAATACGAGCTTATTGCGTTACCGCTTGCTTTTGAAGGAATAGATGGCTCTCCATGTCGGGCAATACTTAGATCTGCGTGAATTTCCCCACAAAAAATGCCTCTTAATGCACTGGGGGACAGGCATCAAGAGGCATATTAGTAAGTATTATACACGTGTGCAGATTATTTCTACAACGTGAACTGGATGCTTATTTGTTACTACTCGTCGTCCCCTATAGATGATAAGTATATAAACCTATAGTAACATATTACAATACTATTATATCCCGTGTCAAGAGTATATTGTAAATATTGCGTAAAAATATAATAGGCTTGTAGTATAATCATGTCATGAAAGAGAGATTGATTAATACCTCTGCAATAGATGTGATAAGGCATGTGGGACAAATTCCAAACACCATCCGTGGTATGGAGAAATATGCGAGTCAATTTCATATGAATGAGGATGACGTGCAGCAACATATTCGAGGAAGGGTGTGTGATGTGGGAAGCGGATATGATGGTTTGGCCGTGAGCGTGCGTATGAATAATGTCGACGCCGCGGTCTATTCAGTAAATCCGATGAGGGAGAATGTAAGTTATGGATCAGATAGGCTGGCCGCATACATGCGATATGCAGGTGAAAATACCACTGAATTTTTTGGACTTGATCAAGTCGAGCTTGAAAGAGTGCTTGCTCAAACAGACATGATTGCTGCGTGTGCGTTTGCACACGAGCTTCCATATCAAGATGGCTTTTTCCATACGGTTTTTGACAATAACGCAACAATGCACTATTCAGATGAGCAAAATCCCACGCTATATATTCGGTCACTTCGCGAAATGACACGAGTACTTGCCCCCGGAGGCCATCTCTTAATTGGAGATTGGCATGTGGCCACCCCAGAGGGGTATTGGTACCGCCACCATGTGGCACAGATGGGTCTTGTCGAGCTTGAACGATCAAATGGAGGATATGTGCTGCTGCAAAAGCCGAAATGATATGCGGGTATAAGTTGCGTATAATGGGGGACATATGACAGGCCCCGAATTTGTCCAGCTTCAAACCTCAGATTCTCTCACGCTCCCTGGGCTCTTGTATGCCGCTCCCTCATCAAAGAAAATCGCATTATTTCTGCATGGTAATGGCACAAGTTGTGTGTTTTATTCGAAAAACAATAGTGTGATTGAAGTGCTCCATAGTCGCGGCATTTCATCATTGCTATTTAACAATCGAGGAGCACACATGCTTCATTCAAATAAGCGGGTTGAGAATGGTCATCTGGTCAGAGTGCCAAGCGGAATGTCGCATGAAGTAATTGCTGAGTGCGTGATTGATATTGACTGCGCAATCGAATTTGTGAAAAGCCGAGGATATGAAGAGATTATTTTAATAGGTTCATCTACCGGGGCAAATAAAATCTGTGTGTACGATCATTACAAACCTGACAATATTGTTTCGCAGTATATGTTGTTGGCAGGAGGAGATGATGCGGGAATATATTATCAAACACTTGGTGAGGCGCGATTTCACCACATGCTCGGTGTTGCAAAGAGGCTCATCGAATCGGGCGAGTCGGGGCGTATTTTGACGGAGCTGGTTGATGATGGGATGATCTTTTCCGCCGCCGCCTTTTACGATATCGCCAATCCAGATGGTGACTACAATTGTTTTCCCTTCATGGAGCATCAAACGGGAGTCAAACTGTCAACAGCCCGCCCATTGTTTGACTACTTTTCCCACATATCCAAACCAACAACGGTGATATACGGCGAGCTTGATGAATATTGTGGTGAAGGAGGGGGTGCTGCCGCAATCAACATTCTTAAATTGCGACAACCAACGTTTGGCTACGAACTCGTACAAGGCGCTGACCACGGGTTTTACGAACACGAAAAAGACCTAGCACGCGCAATCCTTACGCATTTGTAGCTTATTGCCTGACGTTGCATGCTTCCCATAGTCCAGCTACGTTTTGTATTGCGGTATTTTGAGCGCGCTCAAGAATGTCTTGTTTGGCGGTATCTGGTTTGTAGGGATATGAGCGGGCGGCGCCCATGAGAACGAGCAGTTCGTTGACAAATTGTTCAGTTCCATTGCCATCTTTCACAAAAACATATCGCAGCAACCTTCCATACCGGTCTCGATTAGTTTTGTCGGGAACGAGGCGTACATCGCGCCCCAAAACGAGCGCTTCGTTTGCTGCTTTTGCCTGATTGCCGTAGCAGGTTGATTTGCCCTCTGTCTCGCGCAGCTCATCGGCATCAATCCCGATGTATCTTACCTTCTCACCATTTTCTAAGGTAATTGTGTCGCCGTCTGCCACATGGGCGACTCGCTCATATCCTGTGGGGACAGGAATTGGGGTCTGGGGCGTTGGTGAAGAAGAGGCTGATATGACAGTGTCATTGGTAAAAAAGCTCCGTGCATAATCGAGCTGATTCCATTGTGACGAAAGATAAATAAGGAGTGTCGCAAGCGAGGCGATGATGAGGCGTTTGGTGGAAGTGTCTTGATTCACAACTGCCAGTATAACAAAGCAGTGGCAATTTCTTAGGAAAGCGTCGCAACATCTGCGGCAACTTCTGTGGCGTGTGTTGAGGGTTTTACTTTCTCATACACCTTGATGATCTGGCCCGCGGGATTAATCAGGTATGAGCTGCGACTGACGCCCATATATTTTTTGCCCATAAATGAACGCTCTCCCCATACGTCATACGCATTCATCACCACTTTTTCCACATCTGCCAAAAGGGGAAAGGTGAGGCCGTGTTTTTCGGCAAACTTCTTGTGTGAATTGCTGTCATCTTTGCTGACGCCAAGCACTTGGATATTGAGATTATTGAGTTCTTCCATTCGATCGCGCAATCCACATGCTTCAGTCGTGCAACCTGGAGTGTCGTCTTTGGGATAGAAATAGAGCAGTACGTATTTGCCTTTATAGTCTGACAAACTGTGGGGTCGACCCGATTGATCAGGGAGTGTGAAGTCGGGAGCTTGGGTGTTGATGGTCAACATATGTATAAAGACAGCCGGGAAAAAATGGTCGAGTAGCCAAGACGAACCTTGAACTTTTTATACCACTTCGCGAATCAATAAACAAATATTGGGACAGAAGCAAGTATGACTACTCTGTTTTTAGCCAAGTAACGCTAGAAGCAAATAACGAATTCCAGTATAATGGAATGTATCGATATTAAGGGATATATCGACAAAATGCGCCATGTGGCGCAATAACTGCCCACCATGATAAATCACTATGTCAATAATTCGAAAAGAAAAAATTACAAAGCCTCGAATACTGTTTTTAGACTTCGACCCAAAGGTTGTTAAAGCTATTGCGGAAAAGGGTTACGTTACAATTCAAGGGGATTCTGGTCTAAGTGGGAAACCGACAAAAATACCACAACACCCCAGCGAAGTGGAGTTGATTTTTTGGGATTGTTCTAAATTGACCGTTAGACCTTCTGGTATGGGCTTCTCACCCGACCACGACGCTATTCAAAAAATCCAGCCATATTTTACATACGTAAGAAGCAAAAATGGGATAACCACAGCGTTATTGTCCCGCGATACAATCGTGCCGAAGCATATTTCAGGCGCTACTGGTTACACCTTTGGTCTTACCCCACGCACTACGACAAACATAATTCCGCCCACATACGAAGAAGAAGGTATAGAACACTTAAAACCTCTTTTAGAACGGTTCGTACAAGACGAGAATGTAAAATTCTCAATCGTTTGGGCTGATAACCGAGTAGGCTACACTGATTTTTACAAAGACGAGGACGATAATCGGTTTGTTGGATTTTCTGACCCCGACTTGCTTCTTTTCCCTTACGTAAACAGTCAGGTCGACTTTATTTTGTGCGCTCTGCAAGATTGTTTTCCTTATATGACGAATGAGGATATATTCCCTGACATCCATAATATCGTGTGGCTTAATTCGGACGAATTTATTTACCCAGAAGTTAAAGAACTCGAAAATGAAATCGTTGATATACAGCAAAAAGCGCAAGTACAAGTAGACAAGGTTGAAAAAGAAATTAAAGTTGTTCGCGGCAAAACTTCATTTTTGAATCAGGCACTAATAGCAGACGATAGCGACGCATTTAACGAGGAAAGTAAACTTAAACCACAGGTCGTAAAAATGTTTAAGGTATTGGGCTTTAAGGTAACCGATTTGGACGAAGAAAACAAAAAGTTAGGCCAGGCTCTAAAGGAAGATATACAAATAGCAGATAATGGATACTTCGCATTAGTCGAGGTAAAAGGTACAGAACGAGGGGCAAAAGCCTCATGGATTCGAGTTGACCTAAACGCTCATATCACAGAATACGCAAGAATAAAAAAAGTAGAATCAACAACCCTTTGTTCCATGTTAGTTTTTAACCATGAAAGGCGCACAAGTCCTTTAGATAGGACACAACCTTTTGCTTCTGACCCCAATCTGATTACTTATTGTGCCGAAAGCAACATCACGCTTATACCAATTTACGAACTATATAAACTTTGCATAGCCGTATTAACCGATAAAATTAGCGTTGAAGACGCCCGCGCCGAACTAAAAAATCCAGGTTTATATAAATTTACAGAGAAATAATATGACAAATCAAAATGACACAAAACCGAATACGCCTGTAAAAACCAATCCTGTTAATCAGGTCGTCGAAGTAATGAGGAAAATTGATACTAAATCCCCAGACGCCGCCAAGAACGAGAAAAGTATCATAGATAAAGACGGAAAGCGCATAAACCTAAATGACGACGAAGTTCGATTTGATTACTTTAAGGGTACATTCGTACCTAAAAATAAAGGAAAAAATGAAAATCAAGGCAAAAAATAACAACCATTCTATTAAGTGAGTCTATATTGAACTATATGTATTCTGTTACTAGTAACGAATTTATTGATAAACACGTAACCGACACGCTTCATAAAAAGATAATTAAAGAGCTTCGGACTAACCCCGACGGCACAATAAAAGAAGATAGCGGTAGAAAAAGAGAATTAACCCGCGAAATACTACGCCATTATTTGTTCGTGCTTTCCATGACTGGCGACTATAAATTCTCGGCTGAAAGTGCAGATTTACCAGAAAAACGAAGACAAAAATACATGAAGGAATCTGAAACATTTCGCGGGGTATCTAGCCTGGCGAAGAACAATGTGTCTTTACGGTCAAGAATGACAGTAGCCGAATCGATAATGGGGCGTAAACCCAGTTACTACAAACTTACTCACCCAACCACCAATCAGCCGACTTATATCGAATTAAAAGAAATTCAGCCTAATGTAAACGCGGCTATGTGGTGGCTGGAAAAGGTAGATAAAATCGGTGCAGTGGCAGAAGACGACGACCCATACCAAAATCCTAAACTGGGCGCACCACGGAACGAGCATGAAGCTGAATTATTAGAAGGACTTATGAACAAACACTACGATTACGTTAAAAGCAAAGAACGAACCGTTAAACAAGAACAATTACAGTCTGCTACTTAGCTTAGATTTTGTTATAACTACAATGCTATTTTTGAAATACAGCACCCGCCGCGATTGCCACCAACAAATCAAAGCCTTTATCTGCTAGAAACGATAAGATTTGTTTCGTTTTTGATTGATCCTTTTTATCTAAAGCATCTTTAAGGTCAAGTAATAGTTGTTTTGTTTCTTCATTGTAGCTGTCTAAGTTTTGAATTGTATAATCGCCAATGTTTAGGGATTGATTTGCATGCGGTGAATTTATATTGACGTTACTATTTATAAAATACATATTTCCTCCTTCCCCTGGTTTGTCATCGGATTTTTTCTGATACTTTGAAAGTGGTGCCCCATTTAACACCTGTTTAAGTATTTTTGCGTTATTAGAAATGCTTTGGTCATGGTCATCTATGTAAAAGGCGATTTGTTCGTCATTAAACTTGTCAGAAACAACCTTTTTCATTTCGTCACTTATATCGGCTAACCGAATTAAACAATAGAGTGAGGCGACGGTATTGCTCCTATCAGTCTCGATATTGCGTAAAAGAATATCAATAACTTGTATTGTGTCATTTGGGGATTCTTTAGCCACCCTGGTAAATAAATCAATAAACTCTCGACTGATATTTGACGAATGAAGATTTTGGCAACTTTGAAGAGCATTCTGAAATTGTCTTTGAAGAATAGTATTCATATTAGACCTTCTTATTATCAATAATCTTTTGAATATCTTCTGGTTTGTACCGTCTGTCTTTTCTTTTACCTATCCGAACAGCATTTAATCGCCCTTCATTGTCCCACCGTCGTAATGTTTCAGGATTAACCCCTAATAATTCGGACGCTTCTCTGATTCGTAATAGTTTTATTTTATTCAACATAACTTATACTAAATTATACAACTTTACGCTATAATAAGGAATAGAAATACACTTATGAGAAATAGAATTAAATACTCACAAAATTTTCTGAAAAATAACGATTTAGTTCACAGACTAATAGAGAAATCTTCTATTGGCGTGGACGACATTGTTTTCGAAATTGGCGCAGGTGAAGGCATAATCACTAAACAACTAGCAAATAGGGCTAGAAAAGTTATTGCCTTCGAAATAGACGAGAACTTGTCGCGCAAACTCATAGAAGCATTTCCTAATAGGAATCTTGTCGAAGTCGTAAATCAAGATTTTCTTCAATACGGCTTACCTAAATATGATTACAAAGTATTTTCGAACATACCCTTCAACCTTACAGCTAACATTATTAAGAAGCTCACTTTTTCAAATAACCCATCAACAGATAGCTATTTAATCGTTCAAAAAGAAGCCGCCCAAAAGTTCATAGGTAAGCCAATCGTGGCTACTAATAGTTTGGTTTCCGTCTTAATTCAGAGCCGTTTCGAAACTTCTGTATTCCATGAATTTAGAAAAGACGACTTTTTCCCGCGGCCAATGGTCGATACCTTAATGATTCGATTTCAAAAACTTGAAATGCCGAAGGTATTAGCACAAGACATAGAACTGTTTTACGACTTTGTTACTTTCGGATTCAACCAATTTGCACCAAATATCTTTAAGGGCTTATCTAAAGTCTTGAACGCAAACGCGATAAATGAAGTTGCACATCTAAAACACTTTTCTATCTCTGCTAAACCTAGCCAACTAGATATAGAAGCGTGGATAGCCTTGTTTGAAAAGTTTAAGTTAATAGGTAATAAATCGAAGGTCTTAGGGGGGTATAAACGAATGCTCACACAACAAAATTCACTAGAGAAAATCAATCGAACCAGACTGGATAAAAACTGGAAGAATAACGGCACAAATTAACAATAAATATATGTATGACGAGAGCCCAATCGACTTTAAATCGCTACGATACGTTCTTTACGCTCGTAAGTCGACAGACGACCCAAAGCGACAAGTGCGTTCGATTCCCGACCAAATAGACGAATGTAATCAACTAGCGCAAAGGCTAGGTCTAAATGTCGTCGATACTTTACGCGAAGAAAAATCGGCTAAACGACCGAATATACGACCTGTCTTTACTAAAGTAGTCACAGATATTAAAGCTGGTAAATACGACGCGATTTTAGCCTGGAATCCCGACCGTCTAGCACGGAATATGCTTGAAGCTGGAATGCTAATAGATTTAGCAGATAGCAAAATCATTAAAGATTTTAAATTCGTAACTCACATTTACTCGCCCGACGCTAATGGAAAAATGCTTTTGGGTATGGCGTTTGTTTTGTCAAAACAATACAGCGATAAACTTTCGCAAGACGTAACCCGTGGTGTGCGTAAAAAGTTTGAAGAAGGAAAGTCGCCAATTCACAAACACGGCTACATTCGTGACGACCACGGGATTTATCGCCCCGACGAAGTAAACGACCGATTCGCCTTAATACAGAGTGCTTGGTATATGCGCGCCGAGGGTAAATCACTTGAAGAAATAAACGAATATGTTAATCAAAAAGGTTACTATCGCCTTACGGAATCTACAAAGCAAAAACAATACATGACTTTTCAGAAGTTAAGTACAATCTTTAAGGACTCTTTTTATTACGGCGCACTCGTTCAGGCGGGACAAACAGTATTTTTACCAGATATTTACGACTTCGAACCAATGGTCGACCGCGATACGTACGACAAAGTGCAAAGCCTTATTTTAGATAGATATATCCCTTACAAAAGTAAGTTAGGAAC
Source organism: uncultured Gammaproteobacteria bacterium (assembly GCA_964445135.1). Classification (GTDB taxonomy): domain Bacteria; phylum Patescibacteriota; class Microgenomatia; order UBA1406; family GWC2-37-13; genus JACOTV01. The sequence continues at coordinate 1,749 of CAYUJW010000007.1, read as the reverse complement.
CTTTTATCCATTAAAGCAAATGGTGAAGTGCGACTACTGTCAAAGTAACATGGTCGTAGCACCCTCTAGCGGCCATTTAGAACGATATTTATACTATCGGTGCGACAATGCCCTATGTGTTAGAAACTCGGCTGAAAATAGAGCAAAAAGCAAAAAAGACCCGACGTATATAAAGGCTTCTGTTCGCTCATTAGTTTTATTTGAATTTATCTACGAACTTCTAAAAGACGGTTTGAACCTAACAGAAAAAGAATATATAGATTATAAGGAAAGTCTAAAAAAGCTGGGCGATAATGACCGCGAGAAAATTCGTAGCGAAATCGAACAATACGAAGCACAGCGACGCAACCATATAAAAGAAGCTAAAAGGATAGGTCTGGCATTAGGTAAGCTCACCGAAAATAAGACAGCGTATCAAATAAACGCAGACGAACTAGCAAAGCAAAAAACTAAACAAAGTCAGGTCGAGGCTACTATTGCAGAACTACGGGCAAAACTCACCGACGAAGAAGAAGACGAGCTATCTTTAGAAGAATTCTTGAACCTATCAAAAAATGCCGCTACGACGGTCAAAGCGGGCGACGCGATAGCTAAAGATTTGATTTGTCGATTATTGTTCTTGAACTTTTCTTTAGGTAACGAGAAAGTGGCGTCATATCAACTAAAAGAGCCATTCGATACCCTCCTAAAAAGCCGTTCATTCCGAAATGGTCGGGGTGACAGGACTCGAACCTGCGGCCTCTCGCTCCCAAAGCGAACGCTCTAGCCATCTGAGCTACACCCCGTGTTTGCCAAACCTCATTATAGCGCACCAATCGCGCAAATGCCGCCTGATATTTTTCCTCGACCAATCGATCAAGCGGAGCAATTTGTAGGATAAATTTATGCCATTTCCAACCGCCCCGGTTGACTGGCCTCAAAATTACCCAAGTAAGGTGTGTGGCTTTGGGGCATTATTTCACCATTGAATTTTTAGCCTCGATCAACCTGTCCCGGTTGTTTGGCCTCAAAATTTTCACTGATTGGATGTGGCTTCATGTTTTTTTACAAATGCGCTACACTAAACGTGTATGAAGCGCATAAAGAATCCTCTCATAGTTGGCGTATTATCGGCGGCTGCGGTGCTCACGTTTGCTGGTACGTATCTTTTTACCAAGCGTCCGCAAGAAAATAAAAATACCACATCAATCGTCATTGAAGGCAAAAAATATACGGTACTTACAGCTAGAAATCCTGCCGAGTGGGCCCGTGGCCTGATGTATGTGCGAACGCTTGCGCATGCAGATGGAATGGCGTTTTATTTTCCGGGTAAAAAGACACAAAAGTTCTGGAACATGAATACGTATATGGATTTGGAAATTATTTGGATGGACGGTAATCGCGTTGTGGGAAGGTCGCAATTGCCATCAATTGAAAAATCAAAAGATGTGGTTTATGTTGAATCGCCTGAGCCAGTTGACGTAGTTGTTGAATTGGTAAAGAAGTAATATGGCAGAAGAAGTAACTCCTTGGGACATCGATACTCGGCTCAAGACTCCTGATATCCGTGCAGCGATAGAGCGAGAATTGCCCGATTTGGCCAATCGTATTGTGTTTGCTGCACCACTTCCGGGGGGAACTGGAATATATCCCATTGATGGTCAGCACCTTCGTGTGACAGAGAACGCGAAAGTAGAGCGCCAGGTTGAAGGAAGTAGGTTTTTAGTACGAATCAACGACATGCGTGAAGACCCTGGGTTCTATGGATTA
>CAYUJW010000006.1:11627-33827 GCA_964445135.1 uncultured Gammaproteobacteria bacterium | reverse complement strand
GTTGCATGCTCACCCTTGACACTGATTACCAGTCGGCGATCGCGCCCTTCACCAATTGATTCTGAACTCAATTCAGGATAGTTATTCGTCACGTACTCGTGAACGATCTTGCGCTCATATGAAGATAGGCCGCGAATATATGATGGCGACTTGAAATCCATGACTTTGGCGGCAGCACGCTGTGCGATCTCGTGCAAACGCTCTTGTTGTTTTTCACGATAGTCGTTCACATTCACCATGAGCTCAACTGACGAGCCCGTTTTCTTGTAGGCAATGATTTCAAGAAGTTTTTGAATTGCCTTAATGGTTTCGCCATGGCGTCCAATCACGACAGGTGCCTCTTCATCGGCTTTAATAAGCACATGGTATAGTCCGTGATCTTCGGTTACTTCGATTTCAAATGTATCAACGATTTTTGACAAAAGCTCTGTCGCTTCTTGTTTGATGGTTTCTTGCGTATTCATGGTTTGTATAGTAACGGAAAATTAAAAATAATAATTACTTATGCGGTAGGCGCCGTTTGGGCCGCCATTTTTCGATATTGAACGATACTGAAAATGGAAAAGATATTCCAATATAAAGACATGCCAACTGGCAATGTAAAGGCAAACCAGCCAATCATAATGGGAAAAATATACTTCATCTGTGTGTTCATAATCTGTTGGAAGTCGCCCATCCCGTTGTCTTTTTTCTCCTCTTTTTTCCCTTTTTTGCCTGATTTTTCATCTTCAACTACTGGCTTTGAGATAGGGTTCATTCGCATGGTAAAGACAGTTTGGAAATACTGCAGTGCGGCGGTTATGACGGGCACAAGATAGTAATACCAGACTCCGGCCTGTTGAGGGGAGAGGGCTAAGTTAAAGCCTAAGAAAAATGGATCAATTGCGCTAATGCGCATCCATGGCATATAAAGCACGTTATTTATACCATCGACCACATCTTGGCCACTTCCATGTGTCAAAAGCTTTGAAAGCGCATTATAAAGACCGATAAAAATAGGCATTTGAACGATGATGAGCAAACAGCCAGAAGCCGGGTTTAAACCTGCTTCCTTATATATGCGCATCTGCTCAGCCTGAAGCTTACGCGGATCTTCTTTGTGCTTTTTGCCTATACGATCAAGGTGAGGCTTGAGATCTGACATTTTTTTCTGCGTATCCATTTGTTTTACAAACAACGGATGCATGGCCAGTCGGACGCCGGCCGTGAGGGCGACAATGGCCAGTCCAAATGACCCAGGGAGCGAGAGCGCTAAAAATGCACGGTACAACACGACCAATGCATTCACGACAGGAATGATAAAAATACTTGAAAAAATGTCTTGGCTAATCATGGAAGATGTGTCGAGTTTATATGCTCAGGCTCGCTCGTCCCTTGGCGCGGCGACGCTTAATAACATCTGCACCCTTTTTGGTGCTCATACGCGTCAGAAACCCGTGCTTTCGAAGACGTTTTGCTTTTTTTGGTTGACTTACTTGCTTACCCATGGTGTGTAAATTATGAAAATGTGTAAATGCGAAAAATAAAGGGATTGAGTTTATGAACTTGATGTTTGTTGTTTATATTCTAACACGTGTCCATACCCAAATTGTGAATGCACAGCATCAGTCACAAACGGAATAAACGGGTGCAACATACGAAGTGTTTCTATATAGACTGACTCCAATGCGCTGTACACCTCTATATTACCATTCTTTAGCTCTTCTTTCAATGTCTCTATGTAATAATCAGCAAATCGATGCCAAATAAACTCGTATAAATCGCCAAATGCATAAGAAAGTTGGTAGTCTTTCATATATTCCTCGTGCTTCAACTTCAAAGCAGAAAATTCCTCATGGAGAGTTTTTAGTTTTTGGTTTTTGGTTTTTTCAAGCGCATCAAACTCATCTTTCTGCGCTGACTGATGCTGGCTGCTGGTTTCTGGTTGCTCTTTTCGCAATTCGCAATTCGCAATTCGCAATTGCTCATTCATATGCAAAAATCGCCCGATATTCCATATCTTGTTGGCAAAGTTTCGCATTGCGCGAACCTTATCGTCTGACAATCGCTGATCAACGCCATTTCCAACCTCAAACACCAAGGCAGCACGAAGCGAATCTGCCCCATATTTATCAGCCATCTCAAGTGGGTTAATCACATTTCCTTTGGATTTGCTCATTTTCGCGCCCTTCATGTCGCGCACTAGTCCATGCAAATATACATACTTAAACGGAACTTTGTCCGTACAATATAAGCCCAGCATAAGCATGCGACACACCCACCAGGGGAGTATGTCATAGCCAGTTTCCATAACTGATGTTGGATAAAACTTTTCAAAATCCCCTTTGCCAGTTGTCATAAGCGTGGTAAATGGCCACTGTCCGCTGGAGAACCAGGTATCAAACGTGTCCGTGTCTTGCACAAATTTACACTCACCACAGATTGCACACTTGGTAGGTGGAGTCGCTGATACAAACCATTTGTCTAATGAGGTTGGAGGGTTTGCGGATTGGTGGGTTTGAGAGTTTGAGGGTTTGAGAGTTTGAGGGTTGGTGGGTTCTAACTCAGAACTCGCAACTTGCAACTCGGAACTGACACAGCAATATGCCGGTATACGAATGCCCCACACAATCTGCCTCGAAATATTCCAATCATGAAAATTTGTCAGCCAGTCGACGGCACGTTTTTTAAATTGCGCAGTATTAAACTGCACTTCTTTTTTTTCAATGGCCGCAAGCGCCCGATCAGCCAGCGGACGCACTTTTACATACCACTGCGGCATGAGCATAGGCTCAAGTATGCGGTTACATTTGTAGCATGAGGCGACCATGTGGGTGTATTCACGATCGACATGATCCATCAAGCCCTTTTTTTCCAACTCCGCAACTACCGCCTCGCGTGCGCGACCAACGCGCATTCCAGCATAGGGGCCTGCAAGCTCCGTGAGCTTTCCATCCAAACCAATAACTTGCTTAAACTCAAGATTATGACGCTTTGCCGTATCAAAATCGTTAAAATCGTGGGCAGGTGTAATTTTGACAACACCCGTTCCAAACTCTGGATCAACCATTTCATCGGCAATAACACGCAGCCGAAACTGACCATTCAGTCCTTCGACCTCAATTTCTTGGCCCACATACTGCATATAGCGTTTGTCTTTCGGGTGCACTGCCACGGCAGTATCGCCAAACTTTGTCTCTGGACGAACGGTAGCTAGTACAAACGGACCATATTTGAGATAGTAAAGTGGATCAATCTGCTCGATATGTTTAACCTCAAGATCAGAAAACCCTGTTCCACAGTGCGTGCAATAGTTCACCAATCTCATGTCGCGATAGATCAGCCCATCTTTATACATTTTCACAAACGTGTCTTTGACAATTGCGACCCCATCCTCATCAAGCGTAAACTTCATGCGATCCCAATCGAGAGCAAAACCTAAACGTCGAAACTGATTTTCCATCGTGCCTCGATTTTCTTGTACAAAATCCCAAATCATTTTGTAGAGCGTCTCCTGATCATAGTCAAAGCGGCTTTTTCCTTGCTTTTTCAGGTGTTTCTCAAACACAAATTGCGTCTCAAACCCAGCATGATCGGCGCCCGGCAACCATAATGCTTCATATCCCTGGGCCGCGTGGTATCGAATCATGATGTCTTCATACACATACATTGCATGTCCTAAGTGCAAATCGGCATTAGCATTTGGTGGGGGAAGGATGATCGTAAATGGAGGTTTGGAAGATGTGGCGTCTGCGTGAAACAGTTTTTTATCCTCCCACTCTTTGTAGAGCTGTGCTTCCCATTGTTGCGGTTGAAATGCTTTGTCCATGTGTTAGTTTTTAGTTTTTGGTTTTGAGTTTGTTAGATAGGTGCATCAATGCCCGAATCTACGTTAGATTTTCTTGTGCATTATTATATCGTATAATAGCCAACATATGGAATGGATTGCCTATTCGCTCTATTGGATCGTCACCTTGCTGGGGATTGGATTTATTTTTCTACCCCTTGCATCACGACTACTTCCTGCACAACGTGATCGCGGATTTGCAGCTTCTATTCCGCTTGGAATCATTGCCATCTCATATATACAATATGTATTAGGCACGCTACATATCCTTCCATTTACTCGTCCAAGCTTGTTTCTTTTACTCATCTTGGCAGCGATAGGGAATATCCTCATCTTTAAACGATATTATTTGAAGGCAAAAGGGGAGAGCTTAGCGCAAGGATTGATTGCGTGGTATACCGGCATTTTTAGACGTCGGTTAATTATTTTCGAATGTGCGCTATTTGCCCTCTCATTTCTCTTTTTGGCATATATTCGCGGGCAAGAACCATCTGCACACGGCCTTGAAAAGTTTATGGACTTTGGTTTTATAAACGCAATATTGCGTAGTGAATTTTTTCCAGCGCGCGACATGTGGTACGGTCCAGACAGCACAAATCCGGCAGGATATCCCATAAATTACTACTATTTTGGCCACCTCACATCGGCGATAATAATACGCTTAACCGACGTCATAAGTTCAATAGGGTATAACCTGACATTAGCAGCCATTCTCGCACAAAGCATGATACTGTGCTTTTCATTTGGCTATCAATTTGTAACACCCATTCCCAAAGCGCGATCGCGCGCCCTACTCCTTCACGCAATAATCGTTGGCATATTGGCCGCTCTATTGGTAAATATGGCTGGCAATTTCCATACAATTTATCTCTTTACAAAGGGCTATCCTGCAGAAAGCCCTGTACCGTTTTGGCAGATACTGTCATCATATAATCCAACCAGCTATTGGTACCCAAACGCAACTCGCTTTATCCCCTTCACAATCCATGAGTTCCCCAGCTACTCCTACGTAGTGGCAGATCTTCACGGACACGTGTTTGACATTCCATTTGTGCTACTAACACTCACACTTCTGTATTCGTTTTTTACGAATGTGCGCATATTCGGACACACCTTCGCGTTTTCCAAGAGCTTCTCAGGCAGCAAATCGGATACTGCTTTATATACCTTTAGCAATGCCCAAACTCTCCTGCTTGGTATGCTATTGGCCATACACTACATGACCAATGCCTTTGACGGCCCAATCTATTTACTCCTTATTGCAATTCTTCTCTTTCTCACTCATCGCTCAATTTGGGGATTTTTTACAAAACTCGCACTTCTAGTCGGATCATTTCTTGCGTTCTCGCTCCCATTCTCTGCATTTTTTAAACCCTTTGCCTCAAGCATTGGAGTAAATTGCCCTTCTCAACTTCTCTCATTGTTTGGTCAAAAAAACGTATATCAAATCGGCCCATTCTTACTCGATCCTGCCAAGTGTCAGGTGAGTCAGTGGTGGATGTGGCTTACCTTGTGGGGCTTTTTTGTGGCAAGCGCCGCATTGTTTGGGTGGGTCATGTGGAGGAAATATCAAAAAAGCCAGATCACGACACATGACATTTTCATAGCGGTACTCTATGTTTTTGGGCTATTTTTAGTCACCATTCCTGAGTATTTTTATGCCAAAGATATCTATCCCGATCACTTTCGAGCAAATACGATGTTCAAGCTTGGATACCAAGCATTTATCATGCTCTCTCTGGCATCTGCCTACACGTATTGGCAGCTGAGACATGCGCTTCGTGCGCGGATGCTGGTTGTCATATACGCGCTCTTGGTCGTATTACCCCTTCTGTACCCTTTTTATTCATTTAAAAGCTACTATGGTCCTCTGACAAATAATCCACAGCTTGATGGGGCACAATGGATGAAGAATTCAATGCAAGCTGACTATGAGCTTATTCAGTACATTTCAAGTAGTGTCGGCGAATACAAAGTGGTTCTTGAGGCTCAGGGAGATTCATATACTGATCACAATCGAATCTCAGCATACACGGGACTTCCGACGGCGGCTGGGTGGTGGGTGCATGAATGGCTTTGGAGAGGATCGGCCGACGTGGTTGGAATGCGAAGCCCGGATATTGCGCTCATTTATGAAACACAAGATACGGATATTGCACGTCGATTACTGCAAAAATATAGAGTCTCTTACGTTGTTGTATCACGCTTAGAGCGGGAAAAATACCCCCAATTACAAGAGGGAAAGTTCGAGCAAGTAGGGCGAAAAATATTCACGTCAAGTGATGGGTTTGGGGCTCTGTATAGAGTAGATTAAATTACTCTGTTGACAAGATATTTTTGCTGTGTTACAGTTATTCAGGTTGTTTTTGTACTCGCTGATTAAGCAACGAAGACAAAGACAAAAAAAAGAGCATTACTACTCGTCGTCCCCTTTTCATACGAGCGGTAGTGATGCTCTTTTTTTTATGGTCAATAAGAACTCCAGATAAGGCGTCTGCCCTTCTTCCTAGTAACCACACAATCACACCAAACTTTAAAACCCTCACGGCCTTATAGATGAAACAGCCTCACAGGCGGCGCTACACGGTTTTTCTTCAGCTGACTAAACTGATCCTTAATAAACACTGAGTTTTGCTGATCTTCGCGCTTCATCGCATCAATACGAACCTGGACTGAATGCGCTTTGGCGGGCGTAGATTTGAAAAACTGGATCTTCATATAATCCCACTATAAAAAAATGCGACCCAGTTGTCAAGGCCTATAGAAAATTATCAACTCAAATCAGCTATACCCTATAGTAATAACTTGTTAATTGATCCTTTTGCAGTAGGCTAAAGTACACTCAGACTGCCTGAAAACGACTCTGTGGATAACTTGTGAAAACACTTCTTGCCAGCAGCATATTCCTGCTATAATGATTTAATATGCGCATCACTACGCTTACTTACAATTTGCTGTACAACAAGGCGTTACCCACAATCCACACAATATTTGAGGAGCATGCTCCGGATGTTGTGATGTTTCAGGAAATGCGAATCGATGAGGAATATTTTGACCACATACTTGGTATGGGGTACGAATTGGCTGACGTTTCGCACAGTTTTCGACGTGGAAAAAAGATATTTGGCATTGCAACTTTTTACAATCCTCAAGAGCTTGTGCTTAAAAAGTCACAGACATTTCATCTTCCAAGCAGCTTCTACCAGCATATGACGTTTCTTGTACAACAAAAGAAAACCCCTCGAACTGTGCTGAAGACTGAGTTTGAGGTAAAAAAAACAAAAGCATCTGTGTCGACGTACAACATGCATTTGACGCCTGTTGCCACAAACGCTCTTCGAATGAAGCAACTGTTTAACACATTCGATGACCCTCATCTAACCACTCACACGCCAACGATCATTGCAGGCGACTTTAACTATCCATATGGGAGAAAGAATCTCGGGTCGGTGCTTGAGGAGTATGGATTAAGCGAAGCCACAAGCAATCTTACCTATACCCATGAGACAAGGATTTTTGGACTCATTCCTTTGAAGTTGAAGCTGGATTATGTGTTTTACAAGAATCTAACACTGGTCTCCAATGAGTTATTGCCTCACAAGCATTCTGATCACTTTCCTATTGTTTCTTCTTTTGAGATGTAGTCTTCCCACTATACTGCGCTCCACCCATATCGTAGGAAAAGTATTTGCGACGAATATCGCCTTTAAATAAAGCGTACCCTATCCCGAATACCAAAATATAAAGTGACCGCAGCATGCCTTCGTGACGAATACGTCGCAGAGAAAAGGTGACTCGAATTGTGTGTGCGGCTTGCACTGTTGCCCCAGACTGGCGTGCACGTCGAAGTAAATTATGATCCTCCCCTACATATATCGACTCATCATACCCGCCGATTCGCTCAAACACCGCTCTTTCAATCATCACTGAGCCAACGGACGATAAGGGACGGGGAGCAAATCGCGTCAGCGCAACAAAATGATTCATAAGCCAATAGGAAGTGCGAAGTACCCATGAGTTGGAATCTGGATGAAAGTACGTGATATATATTCCGTGTGGACGACGCATCACCACATCTTCAAGCGTCTCTACAAAATCAGACTCAACCCTCGAGTCAGCATCAAGAAATACGAGGTACTGACCTTTTGCATATGCAGCTGCCAAGTTTCGCTGATGCGCAACATTCCCCTCTTTTGATACATGCGTATGTATGCTCAGGCGATCCTCATACGACTTGGCTCGTTGGACCGTCTCATCGGTTGATCCCCCGTCGGCCACGTGCACTTCAAATGAACGATTTGTCTGAAGCGCTAAATTCTCAAGCAGAAGAGGTAGAAAATCTTCCTCATTCAATGTTGGAATGATGATTGAAAAATAAATTGAGCCAATTGGATTATCAGGATGTGAAAAACTCATGTTTTTTCAATGATGCACAAAGAGTATAATGATGTGTTCACATAGTACTTGGATTTGCAACAGATATGAAGCGTTTTTTTCAGATACGACCAATTACCATCTTATTTTTGGTAACACTGCTTGACTTAGTGGGATTTGGGATCGTACTCCCCCTGTTGCCTGCACTATTTACTGACCCAAATTCGCGCTATACTCTGCTGACGCCGGGGATGAGTGTCCAACAAGGATACGTGCTATTTGGCTTACTGATTGCGATATATCCATTCTTCCAATTTTTTACGGCTCCCGTGTGGGGCCAGCTATCTGATCGCTTTGGCAGACGCAACTTGCTTGCTGCCTCCATGCTTGCAATGTCGCTTTCAAACGGCTTGTTTGCATTTGCACTCTATTACAAAATGCTGCCTTTGTTGTTCATTGCTAAAGCGCTAGCTGGGGCATCAGGCGGCAATCTTTCTATTACGCAAGCCGTTGTTGCCGATTTATATGAGCCGAAAGAGCGTGCTAAAAAGTTCGGTATCATTGGCGCCGGATTTGGAATAGGCATGGTGTTGGGTCCATACTTAGGCGGAAAACTCATTGATACGTCGATCATGCCGTGGTTTACGATTGTGACACCATTTGTATTCTCAACGTTCTTAAGCGTCCTGAGCGCTTTATCAATCATCCTCTTTTTGCCAGAAACCTTACACAAAAAACATGATGATGAGATCAATTGGCTTCAGTCACTGAATAATGTGGCCAGCGCATATGAGCTCAAGCGCATGCGGGCCATATTTTTGGTGGGCTTTTTGTTTCAGGCAAGTTTTGTGTTTTTTGCATCATTTATAAATGTGTTTCTCTATAAAAAATTCTTCTTTAGCGAATCGCAAATTGGTGAGTTTTTTGGCTATGTTGGCGTCTGGATAGCGATAACCCAAATTGGAATTAGTCGATTCATCCTTGATCGCATCCCAAACCGCACGACAATTGTGTGGTCCCTTTCCATATACACGATTGTTATCTTGTCGCTTTTTGTGGTCTCACAGACTTGGATGCTCTTGGTTGGAGCGGCATTATTTTCAATTACAAATGCCTTGGCCCAGATGAGCATACTGGCTGAAGTCAGCAACCAAGCGCATGAACGCTCACAAGGCAAGATCCTCGGACTCAACGCCAGTATTTATGCCGTGGCACAAATGATTCCGCCACTGCTCTCCGGATTTCTTGCGGCAACATTTCAATCAAATGCCCCAATCCTTGCCGCCGCAGCCGTCTCAGGATGCGCGGCAATCTTCTACTTTATAAACACCCGCAACCAACAGGAGTCAACATCCTAAAAACCGCATACGCCCACTCATTATGAAGTCGCATCAATTTTTTATTATTCCTGACGGATATGACGTGACGGAGTCAGTGGTTGATGGCCTTGCCACAACGCTTATTGCGCCTGCCTCGTATCGGCGCATCTTTATCTACCTTCATGGGAATGGTGGAACTATGGCTTCATGGAAATACGTATTGCAGGAGATATTCCAATTTGACACTTCATCAGCACACCTATTTCTCGATTTGCCAAACCATGGCGCCTCAGCTCGATCAGCCAATCCACAAAACCCCATAGTGCAGTCGGAATTTCTGACACATATCCATACGGTGATTGAGACAGTCGTGCCAAAGCGACCGACCGAAACCGTGATTGTTGGTCATTGTTTGGGGGGGATGATTGCCCAACTTTTAATACAATCTCAGCCAAATTACTACACACATATGGTTCTTATCAACGCGGGAAGCAAAATTCCTGCTTTTTTGAACCTCTTTAGAATTGCGCCCATGCCGTGGCTTATACGACTTACCGAGTCGTATTGGCCAGCTTCGTGGTATGAGCAAAAAGATCTGCTCTTGGAAAAAAAGCGATATGTGCGTGATATTGATGTGATTCGATTATTTTTTGACATAAAGTCTGTTGGGGCCAAATATTACTTTCAAATCGGTAAATTTATTCAAAAAATCCCCTTTGAAGAAGTGGCGGGCAAGATTACTCAACCGGTACTCATTATTGCCGGAGAGCACGACGTATATTATTCCAAAAAAACGACATCCTCATTTGTCCAGAACTTCCAATGTGCTACACTACTACTTATTAAAAATGGTGGACACATGGCAATTTTTAACAATCCAAAAGAAATAGCGGGAGCCATCCGTTCTTTTTTACATCTATGAAAATCTCTGTAGTAATACCGGTGCATAATGAGCAAGACTATATTGAGGCGTGTATAAAAAGTCTTCTGAATCAAACACGATTGCCAGATGAGATCATTATTGTCGATAACAACTCTACAGATAACACGGTTCAAATTGTTCAGAAATATCCACAAGTAAAGCTCATTCATGAAAAAAAGCAAGGAATTACACCAGCGCGCAACGCAGGCTACACAGCAGCAACGGGTGACGTTATCGTCCGCACTGACGCGGACTCCCAACCACCCCGAGGCTGGGTACGCCGCATCGAACAACTATTTACGAAAGAGCCAATTGATGCCTTGACTGGCCCGTTGCGTTATTATGACTTGTCCAACAAGAATGTCTCCCCAATTTTTGACTCATACGTAAGCATGATGAAGAGGATTCTCGAGTATCCCCTCCTTCACGGACCAAATGCAGCACTTACCAAGCTTATGTGGAATAAAGTTCGCACAAATATATGCTTGGATGATCATGAGGTACATGAAGATTACGATCTGACAATTCACATTCATAAAATGGGCGGAAAGATCAAATATGACCCGAAGCTCTTGATGTATACTTCAGGGCGCCGAATCATGAAAGATCCGCTCGCATTTTTTGTTGAGTACCCGGTGCGTGCCACCAAAACGATCCGCAAGCATTATTCAGTGCGAAGCAGCATCAACAATCGTCTGCGCCAAAGCCTTTTTGAAGAATAGGATTTTTTGCCCACCTTCCCAACAACATCCATTATGAATATTTCTGTCGTTATCCCCGCATACAACGAACAACAGTTTATATCTGCCTGTCTCAGCTCATTGTCCAAGCAAACAAAGGCGCCGTTTGAAATTATCGTTGTTGATAATAATTCGAGTGATAAAACTTGCGAGATTGTACGCCGCCAATTTCCCCATGTTCGACTCATCCATGAACCCAAGCAGGGCATGGCACATGCAAGAAATGCAGGATATAATGCGGCTCGTGGCACAATTATTGCCAGATGTGACGCTGACTGTCGACCACCGGCGGACTGGATATCTCAAATTGAAAAACAATTTACCGATACATCTGTGAATGTTGTGACTGGGCCAACTGAATTTTACGACTATCCATTTGCCGTGACGCCCGTAATGATTCGTTGTATGCGGGTTGTCAAAAACTCAATTGGGTACGCCCTGACCTACGGACCAAACCATGCGCTTCGCACACATGTATGGAATACAATTGCACATACAACATGCGCAAATGACCAGCGTATCCACGAAGACGGAGATCTTGGATTTCACTTGCATGAGGCGGGATTTGAAGTACACATTCAACCAGATCTCATGATGATTGCCTCGGCCCGCCGACTCATTCGCCATCCATATGAAATCATGATTGACTATCCCAGGCGGCTTGAATATACCCTAAAGATTCATGATCCTTCGATCAAATTTAAGTTTTTTGAGCTGTATAAAGCGCTATTACCTCGTTAAGTGAAGTTGCATCTGTCGCCTTACGATCGTCACGAAATCGCACTAAACGAGGGAAGCGAAGCGCATATCCTGATTCATCAACATTGCTTGAATTTCCAGATTTTGAAGCTTTGAGCGTTCGTCCGGCAGTATGCATAGTTGATCTGGTAATTTCATCTGCCTTGATCTCAACCACAATCCCTGGGTTGACCCACACCGGACATTCCATCTGGCTATCAACATCGTATAGAGCTGGCTTTTGATCCGACACGAGTTTGTCGCAGCGCTCTTTCAACTCGCGCCACTCATCATCCGTAAGACCCGTTCCGATCTTGGAGACCGTTACAAACTGGTCTTGTGCATCGTCATATACCCCGGCCAAGAATGCGCCGATTCCAAACCCTGTTCTCTTGCCTTGTCCATAATCATATCCCATCACGACACAGTCAATCGTGTCATCTACCTTTGAGGAATAGCTGCGCTTGAGCTTGATCCAATTCCATCCGCGGGCCCCCGCTTGATAAATACCATCAAGTTTCTTAACCAATATTCCCTCCAACCCATCTGCTAAGGCACGATCAAATATCTCCTCTACGCGGGCCGGGTCTGATGTGGTCTCATCTTTTGCTACCTGTATTGTCTTGTCACTTGTCCCCTTAAAAAGCGTATTCACCGCAGCTCTTCTTGTCGTAAATGGCTCATTGATGTAGCTTTTTCCATCTACATACAGCGCATCAAACACAAACAAACGAAGGGGAATTGCGGCGGCTTTTTCTTCTATGTCGTACTTTCGCTTTCGCTGCACTGTCTCTTGAAATGGCAAAAGCACATTCGTCTTTGGATCGTAGCCAATTGCTTCGCCTTCAAAAATTGCTTCATGTGCCGTAATTTGATCGCGCACTCCCTCGACAATATCCGGATACATGGGCGTCATATCTTCAAGATTACGAGAGAACAATTGAACCGTGCAATCTGCACCTTTTTCAGCTGCTTTTTTCACATGAACTTGCACACGAAATCCATCATATTTTGGCTCAACACTACAGGTTCCGATCTTATCAATAATCTCAACTCCACTGGACAAACGCTCGGCTCTCATCATAAGTATTGGAGTCCCAACAACCGGGTGAACCGCTTCCATCCCCTTCACTCCTTTTTCTTTAATCACCTGCCCAATATAGCCTAAGTCTGGACGCACATGATACGCTGCTTCTATCGCCGCTCGATGAATTTTGTCCCCACCTAAAAACCACGAAAATGCATCCAGGACAGTCATATCAGAAAATCCAAGCCGCATCTGGCCAGCCGGAATGCGCACTAAGTATCGACATGATAAAGAATCTAGCTGAGATATTAAGTGTGACAGCAAGCTCGCCTTGCGCTCCACAGAGCCGTCCCCTGACTCAGTCGCCAATCGATGCAAGCGATCAAACACCGCAACAACCTCCAAGTCTTCTTGTTCAAATGAGACAAATTGTGACTTAAAGTGTTCGACTGTTTTTCCAATGTCTCCGCGAGTATCAAGTTCATGTTGAAAATCACGCAAGTCCATATTCATAGATGATGCGGCAGCTCGCGCCACCAGCTTGGTCGCCATACCAAATTCCAACGCGACATACTGCGGAGCAACTCTTCCTTGAAGCAGATACATTGTTTTACAAAACTCCTCATTATCAGTTGATAGTTCCTTAAACAATTCAGACAAATGACGCGTCATCCCAAGTCGTGAGGGTTCGTGCTCAATCAGATCAAAGTAGTGTGCGAGGCGGGAGAAAAGCATAATTTTTGAGTTTAGGATAGTTTAAAGTAAATGGCTATTAGTAAAGTTGCAAATGGTTGTAGCGATCGCAACTTACACACTATTTACTATTTACCATTTACCATTTTTACGATTAGCTCGTTAACACATAGCGTGCGGATTTGGTGCTTCCTACTTTTTTAATAAGCCCACCTGCAATGAGGTCTTTGATGTCGCGAAGCATCGTGTCTTCTGAGACATCAGGTGCCAAGCTACCAAACATTTTGTTCTGCACATATCCTACATCATTTATGTATTCAATTATCTTGATTTGTCGCTCATTGAGAAAAATTTGTTTTCCACCAATGCGCTCTTTGGTCTTGGCATCGCGACTGATTTTTAACACCTTCTCTTTGACACGATCAAATTCGATCGATGCACCCCAGGAAAAATATTCAAGCCATGCGGTCAAGTCGCCAGCTGAGGCTTTTTGCAAATGCTCATAATATGTTGCGGCATCTCGGTCATAAAACTCCTCAAGTGAAAAAAAGCGTCGAATATCATATCCCCCTAAAAAGAGGCCAAGTGTCGTCAAGGCGCGCCCGACACGCCCATTTCCATCTACAAATGGATGAATGCGCACAAACTCATGATGCACTATGCCCGCCTTCAAAATAGGATGAATCTCCAGATCATCTTTGTTCATCCAATAGAGAAATTCTCGCATCAAATAGGGAACTTCCAAGGGTGGCGGAGGGCGAAAGGTGACCTCCCCGTTTTCTGAGTTTTTAATCACAACCTGAGTACTGCGATATTGCCCTGAACGCTCAGGCTCCATGATTTTGTCAACGACCAATCTATGCAATTTCATGACCACCTGCTCAGTAATTCGCTCCATACCACGAGTTGCCTCATCGTCAATATATTCCATAACTCGACGATAGTTAATGATCTCCTGAATATCGCGTGGCCTGGCAATAATGTCGCGCCCCATCAACACATCTTTCGCCTCTTCCATGCCAAGACGATTTCCCTCAATATGCGTTCCATGATATACCGCACGAACCACCGCATCATCTTTAAATTGTTTTTCCCACAAAGGAAGCAGTGGTGCTTGCCGAATAACCTCCTCAGCGGCCTCAATCTTTGAAATGCTCATGAGCATTTTGTTGGTGATTTGATATTGTGGGTTAAACATATGTTGGTTGATGGTTGCTGGTTTATGGTTGATGGATTGCACAACAACACATTATTTATTCTACATAAACACTTCGGTTCAATTTTCCCTACTTGCCAAATCGTCGTTGGCGTTGTTCATATTCTGCAACACACTCATCTAAATCGTCACGATTCATGTCTGGTAAGTGCTTGTTTAAAAAAATCCACTCAGAATAGGCAGTTTGCCACAACATAAAGCCTGATGTGCGCGTTTCCCCGCTTGTTCGAATGACTAAATCTGGGTTTGGATAGAGCAGACTGCGGGTATCAAGATGCGCAGCCATATCGTCTGGAGTCTGAATGACAGATGATGTGCTCATTGCATGTTGAGTAGCGCGCACAATCTCATCTTGCCCACCATAATCGAGTGCCACAATAAGCGTGTGTGCTGTAAAGTCACGAGTCTCACTTTCGCATTTTTCAATAGTTTTGCGAAGTGAAGCGGGGATACGATCACGACGACCAATATGTATAATGCGAATCGATTCTTTGCGCGCAGTTTTCAGATTTGACTCAAACCATCGTTCAAAAATCTGCATAAGATACGTGACTTCTCCTTTTTCACGCTTCCAATTTTCAGTCGAGAACGCCCACACCGTAAACACCGGAATGCCAAGTGCGCGAATATGTTTGCCCAAATCGGAAATGACCTCAAACCCTTTTTGATGTCCCTCATAGGTAGTCATTCCATTGGCCCGTGCCCATCTGCGATTGCCGTCGGGGATAATTGCTATGTGACGAATCGATGGGTGGGACATATATCATGTGATTATAGTTTTTTGTGCTCTAAGATTCAAACGCACAGACTTGACAAACGGTTACGGGTTACGGGTTACGGGGTTGCGGGAATGACAAAGAAGATGGTGGGAATGACTGACGATTTACTACTTACCATTTACCATGTTTACTATTAACTATTTACTCTTACTTCACACTTCACCATCAACCATCAACCATTTTCCCCATCTATCCTCTATACTATTTTTATGAACGCATCGCGCATGCTTGCACAAGTGGATTTCAGCAACCCCTCAGTGAATCCAACGGCAAAAGTTGGGGAAATTTCTTCCCTCACCAATCTTCTGCTTCCCATTTTGACGGCGACAGCGGGCTTGATGGCTTTTGCATATATGCTCTACGGAGCATTTTTGTGGATTACGGCAGGTGGCGACCCTAAAAGACGGGAAGACGCAAGAAACACTATAACGTATGCGATTTTTGGCGTGCTATTTGTGGTTGTGGCATTTTTACTCGTTCGCATAGTAATGACCGTGACCGGCACTGATTCTAACGCTTATAATTTCTTTAGATAAAACATATGTTTACTTTTGTAACCACACTCCTTGCCTCAGATCCTTTTGGAAAAATAGAGAGTCCCGTGGGCACCTTTGGCGATAGTCCATCTGCCGACTTAGGACAGTTATTGGGAGTTGGGATCGGGCTTGTTATTGCGGTGGCCGGGCTTGCCGCTTTAGCATACGGCTTATGGGGCGCTCTTAACTGGATTACAGCAGGAGGCGACAAGGACAAATTGCGCACTGCACAAGGAAAGATCCGCGACGCGCTGCTTGGAGTGCTTGTGCTCGTTGTGGTATTTGCTGTTTTTGCACTACTTATGCAAAACGTACTTGGTGGACGTATTATCGAAGTGGACAATGGCATCCGCTTTAAGCTCCCGGTCATAAACGGCGAAAGCGTTCCTCAGTTCCCCAATTGAGCAGAGTCAGACTGATTTCGGCTTTCTTCACAACGTGATACAATGTCCTCATGTCTGGCTACTACGAATCTAAAATTCAGATCGCACACGTTGATGAGCAAGACGTGTTTCAGGGCGCGATCGAACGATGGGAAGCTCATGAAAAAGGCATACTCCATCGTGCATTTACGGTTGGACTGCTATACAACGATCGACTCATCTGCCAGCATCGCAAACACCCTGTTTTTGATAAATGGTTTGACCTGACAGCCTCATCTCACCCTCAGGTATATGAAGACGGTACTATTCAAACCAATGAAGATGCAATCTATAAAACCTTGGAGCGTGAGTGGAATATCGATTTTGAACAAGTGAAGGGGTTACATAGTCCAGGAGCCACCACCTATCAGGCTCATGACCCTCACTCTGCATATATTGAACATGAATATTGCTATTTATACTTGGCGACAATCGACACGCTTCCTGATTTCTCACCAGATGTGGCGTATGGATTTACTCTTCAGTCGATTAAAGAGCTAAAAAGCGATGCAAACCCACTATCTCCGGCGCTTGCCGCCTGGGTTCGCGCATTCGTCACCTCTGGACTACTATAAAGAGTGCGCGCGCTCATTGCTCCTCTTCCCCTCCTCCTATATTATCTTTTCACGTATAAATTTTTTTCTTATCTGACACATGACTCGATTATTCGAATAATCGAGTCATAAGTCCATGAATAGTGATAGGCTGGCTGGAAAGCAAGATACTCTAATGGAGACTGAGTGCTAAAAGAGGTGGGAGTCTATGATTTGCGTGCCGTGTGTGGGAGTATTTACAAATATATCGCGCACACATTCGAGTTCTTTGAGCTTTTGAATCAGCGCATCTTGATCTTTCTTTTGTACCAAAAGGTGAATGTCTTGTCCTGTGTTGATGGTAAAATAAACCTCAAGCCCTGCTTGTCGCCAAAGTGAACATAGCTTCATAATCTCAAGCGTTCCGCTCGTCCAATAGATAAGTGCAGGATTTGAAGTCAACATAACAGCATGCATATTGAGCGCTTCGGCTTCAGTTATTTGCCCAAACTGAGTAAAGTCACGTGCGCCAATTGCCTGCTTGATATCTGTGATTTTTTGCTTCATACCAGCTTTGCGAG
The DNA here is from genome assembly GCA_964445135.1 of uncultured Gammaproteobacteria bacterium. Taxonomy (GTDB): domain Bacteria; phylum Patescibacteriota; class Microgenomatia; order UBA1406; family GWC2-37-13; genus JACOTV01. Next base: position 16,121 of record CAYUJW010000006.1, on the reverse strand, counting down.
CCTCAAAAAATGGACTCGTACTGATGAGTTTTTGCCCTTCTGACGTTGAAACATCTTTTCGTCCAGTCGAAACAACCGCCACTACATCCACTATGTCCCAATAGTCAGCGGGGTATAAACTCACGGCATAAGAATCCTCTGAAGTATTCCCATCTAGCCACTCAACCCAACCGCCAGGAATGCTTCGACAGGCCGAACCCGATCCTTGACGAGCTAAAATCGAAAGCTCTTTCTCGCTCAGTTGCAATCCGGCAGCAGCAGCCGCAGCCACGGTGAGCGCCGCAAAGCCTGAGGCTGACGATGAAAGCCCGGTGGCTGTTGGGAATGAATTTGTAGAAGCGACCCGCGCAAACGTTGTAATCCCAGCTTGAGAACGAATGCGATCCAGATGCAGTGTGACGCGACTTGATTCTCCTTCATGACGCGTGCCGTTTATGACAACATCATCTTCCGTCAGCTCATCGCGAAATTCGACGGTGGTTGTTGTGATAAGCTCAGAAATACAAAGCGAGATGCTGCCATTTTCAGGAAGACGAAGCGTTTCATCTTTTCTCCCCCAGTATTTGATAAATGCGATATTTGTGGGGGCTGTGGCGGTTGCTTTATTCATAGTAACTTGAAGTAGGAAAAGATATCAATAAGTCCATCGTCATCGACATGCCCTCCCATGTGCTGATTTGGTGCTTCTAAATTATACTTTTCTTTTAGCTCATCAGTTGCGTTGCTCATCACGCCCTTGTAGCCACAGTGTTCAATAAAGTCCCAATCGTGAAGCGTGTCACCAACCCCTAATACCTCATGCGCCTCAACTCCACGGTGCTCAAGTAGCTTGGTGAAGCCAGAGTGCTTGGAAACTCCACTTGCCGTCACATTGCGAATTGAGACTCCGGCAGCACCCGGATTCAGACTCCATGGGTTGATATGAAAATCTTGCTCACAAAACTGAGCCAGAATCTCATCTATCTGCTGTTTTTGCGTAGGATTAAATGCGTAAATATTGAGCTTCAATGTTGGTTGGCTGGCAATAAAGGAGTCAAGCGCCATGTCTGCGGGCGGGCGCCCAATGAGATTGATGTATCGCGCATTAAAAGCTGGCTCAAATGGTCTCAGTTGCACATAGTCGCGACGTGAAAACGCATGAAGATTAATATCAGTATCGGCAAACGCGCGAATCAGCTGCTTAAGGGCGCTGGGCTCAATGGTATTTTCAAAAACCGACATATCGCGCATCGCATCAAATACAACTGCCCCTGAATCAGCAACATGAAGGCCAGAAAGACCAATATGCCTTATTGTCTCACCAATGATAAATGATGTTTTTCCAGACAGAAGTGAAACAGAAATACCCCTTTGTCGTATGTCCTGCAATATGCCTGTTAATCGCCGAGTTGGATGTGGATACTGATCGCTACGCGGCCCAACGACAACGCCATCAACATCCAAAACAATTGCTTTAATCATATAGTTTTATTGAAAAATGAAGTATTCAGTCTAGCATGAGGGGGCGACAATTACTGCTCAACTCGCGCGCCCTGCTCATGAGTTGCCAAATGGATAACCTCGCCTCCTGCCTCTTTCATTGCCGCCTCAACACTCGACCTTTTGGCTGGTGGGGCAAGAGCGATCATGCAGTCTCCTCCACCGGCCCCACTCATCTTCGCGCCCCACGCACCAGCAGTAAGCGCCGCATGTATCATATTTTTAAGTTTTTCTATTTCAACCCCATACTGAAACATCAATTCTTCGCCTGACTTAAATAAGTGGCCAACTGACTCTAAATCATCCCGCTGGAGCGCTCCTTTTGCTCGCTCAACCAGGCCCGTGCTTATGTGAAAAAGCTCCTCAAACATCTTCATATTCTCGTTTCTTTTGGCGGCCACCTGCGAAATAAGCGTTGCCGTATCTCCTTTTATGCCAGAGTAACCAACAATCAGTGGCAAAGAGTTTATTGTGATTGGCTCAATTACCCGACCGCCTGCAACAAAATAGATAGTTCCGCCATATATCGCGGCTGCCGTATCAAACCCACTCCCTGCGCCTTGTATATCAAGTACCGTTTTATATGCAATGTCAAAGAGCTGCTTGTTTGAAAGCTGCAAGTTGCAAAGCTCAGATAATGCTTTAATGACACAGACTGTTGAAGCAGAAGATGAACCAAACCCGAACTTGCTTGAAAATTCGCTGCGAGTTGCCACCTTTACACCAACGTGCGCTGGCAATTGCTCTTTGCAGGTTGCCAGCATGTTGCGTATTGCGCCCTCAACAAATCGTGCACCTTGAGGTATGTTTCCATCCCCCAGCGCATCCATAGATTTGCAATAGTCTGAAACGCCCGCCTCAGGAGCTTCAAGCTGAAAAACTGGCTCATCAAGCAAAGTGACAGTCGCATACATTCGCTGATCAACTGCCGTGACCAAGCAGGGATTGCCATACACGACTGCGTGATCACCGAATAACATGAGTTTTCCTGGCGCCGATACGGTGATTGTATTCATGATTCTTTTTTCACACCTTGATAATCTTGTACAAAGCGCAGATATGAAATGTTATTTTTGTCAAAATATTGCGCAGCAACCAGCGGCTCGTATGCGAAAAACAGCACATTTCCCGATCCAGCCGCGCGCCCTCCACCACCCGTCACCTTTCCAACACCATATGGCGCAAGCTGTGCAAGGAGCATTTTGGTACGCTGCGAAACCACACCTAGCACCTCAAGCTGGGCTTCATTTTCAACAATTGCATCCCGGCACATATCAGCATTTTCCCCGGTTACCGCAAGCGTCATTTTTTTTGTCGCCTTTTCAATCAAGTTCATCGCCCCTTCAATGCGCGTCGGATCTTCGTTATATGCACGACCGACCGCGGCCACCATGTCGGCTGTTGATTCTTTTGGCTTGCCAGTTTGAACAATAAACAAGTGGTCAACAAATATTTGAGGCAGTTTAGCATTAAGAGCAGAAATGTGCTTGAGAAATTCAAATTCTTTGCGATAGTAGATAAGTCCACCAAAACAACTTGTGCTATTGTCTGCGCCAGAGGGATTGCCATGAAAGCGCTTTTCGACTTCGTATGCGACAGCATTGATCATCTCGCGGCCAGACTCAACACCGGTATAAAAATGCAAAAATGCAGCGGCTGCGGCCACGGAAAATGCTGCAGATGAACCTAAATTTCTGCCGCTTGGAATTTGTGAGCGAATTGACGCGCGATATCCACCAACTGAGGTGAGGGGAATATTTTTTCGCGTCAAATATTCGATTACTTTTGTTGCAACATACTTGAGTTGATCATCAGCGTAAGTGTTTGAACTTGGAGTGATAGAAACAGTAAGACGAAGATCGAGTGCGCAAATAAGTGCAGGCTTTCCATATACGACAGCATGTTCACCACACAATATGATCTTGGCTGGTGCACTATATGAAACTGCGCTTCTTGATGTAGCACCTCTCCCACCACGCTTTGCATGTTGTGTAGCTGGTTGCTTCTTCGTAGGTGGGGTATGCATTATGGAATTTTCTTGAATTTCACACCGTATGCAATAACTCCATCATCGCTTGGCTCCCGCACCTTGCGCAAAATCGAGACAACAGTATCGCCAATTTTAATTTCGTGGGTATCAACCAATTGACCGACTGCCCTCGTCTTGTCTTCAAACTCAACCAGGACAACCACGTATGGCGCAAACGACTTTTGGGCAAGTGGCGGGACGACAACATTCGTGTATGTCAATACTTGGGCCGTTCGCCCCAAAAGTTCACGTACTTTCTTTTGCCTTCTCCAAATTTTGACAGGACTAATCATAATTGATGTGAAAATATGTAAATTTGTAAATGTGAAAATAACTATCTAAACAAATGAGTCTTTGCATATTCACATTTATACATTTACTGATTCACTAAAATAGTAACGACTGCTGTTCCACCTGATCCACCAACATTATGTGCCAAGCCCGCTTGGGCATTGCGTACCTGGCGCTTTCCCGCTTTATTCATGAGCTGCAGATATATTTCTCCAACTTGCTTGATGCCCGTTGCACCAACCGGATGACCTGCCGCTTTGAGGCCGCCTGATGGGTTCACAATCAAAGATCCGCCATTTCCAATCATTGTTTCATGTTCAACGATACGCGAACCAGCAGTGCCCGTGCTCCAAAAGCCCAAGTCCTCCATCGCCATCAACTGTGCATTTGCAAAACAATCATGAACCTCGGCAACATGAATGTCAGATCGTGTCAGACCAGCTTGCTCAAATGCCAGGCGTGCGGCAATTTGGGTTGCCTCAATTGATACCAAGCTTTTTCTATGTTTCAAAGATATCGAGTCTGTTGCCACTTCACAGGCGGCAATTGTTGCTCCCTGTTTGACTGGTTTTGAGGTGATAATCACAGCAGCTGCACCGTCTGATATGGGAGATGAGTGCAGTACGCGAAGGGGGTCGGCAACGAGCGCACTTTTTGAAATTGCCTCAAGGCTTACGGGGCGTTGAAAATGCGCA
>CAYUJW010000006.1:2711-11616 GCA_964445135.1 uncultured Gammaproteobacteria bacterium | reverse complement strand
TTGAAATGAGGGATGTGCAAGCACGGATTCTTCGAAATGATACTGCTCAAGATATGCTCGCGCCATCATGCCATAGAGTCCAGGGAATGTGAGTCCCGATTCTTGCTCCTCACCGGAGGCGGCCGCCGTAAGCGCAGTCGACACCTGTTCTGGCGCATAGTCATTCATCTTTTCAGCACCTACAACCAACACGGTACTTCCCGGGCGCGCTGCCACGTATTGACATGCCACTTGTACAGCCATTGCGCCAGAGGCGCACGCGGCCTCTACCCGATACATTGGAATGTGTAGGTCCAAAATCTCCGCCATTTTTGAACTCATATGCAAATTGTTTTCCAAAATTCCAGAAAGCATGTTTGACACAACCACCGCATCAAGCTCAGTCTTTTCAATTCCAGCTGACTCTAAGGCGCCAAATGATGCTTCTCGCAGCAAGTCGGTCAATGATAAATCCCATAGCTCACCAAAGCGAGTAGTGTAGTATCCAATAATTGTTGGTTTCATAGTGTTTGTTTATATGCCCTAGCCGATTGTTCCCATTCGCTTTAAATATTCAGGATATGAAATCGTCGTTGTCTTTTCGCGAGTTGCCGTAAAGTCAACTCTCACTCGATCAATATGTTCCGTGGCACGAAATATATACGCATCACTTCCCGCTCCTGATCCATAAGAACAGAAGTAAATCAACTCACCAGGGCGAACTTCATTTAATACATTTACTAAACCCATAAGTGCCGAGGCGGTGTAGGAATTTCCAAGCGATGACACCACAAGTGAGCGCTCAACCTGCGCCTGAGAAAAGCCCAAGGCTTGCGCTGCTTGCGCCGGAAATTTACCATTGGGCATATGAAACACTGCGTGCGCAAAGTCCGCTGGGCTATGCCCTGTCTTTTCAAGAAGCTTCTCGGTGGCGCTTGTCACGTGCGCAAAGTACGAAGGTTTGCCGGTAAATCGCCCGCCATGCGAGGGATATCGAATACCCTCACGACGCCAAAAATCTGGGGTATCTGATGAATAAGAGAGCATATCAACAATCTCAAGGGCGACATTTTCACTTCCCAAAACAACTGCCACAGCGCCTGAGGCGGCCGTGTATTCTAACGCATCATGTGGCTTACCCGTTGCTTTGTCTGAGGCACAAATAAGGGCATTTTTAGAAAATCCACTCTTCACGAGTCCAGCAGCCGCCATCATAGCTCCGGTAGCTGCCTTACAAGCAAACTGAGTATCAAATGCCAAATACTGATTTGGAATACCCAAAAATTCGCCAAGGATGGTGGATGTTGGGTTGACTGAATATGGATGAGATTCTGATCCAACAAATACCACACCAATATCATCAGTCGCTACATGGCCCACTGATATGGCCTGTGCACTTGCTTCGTATGCCATGGTCAACGCATCTTCATCAACGCCAGCTACTGCTTTTTGAGCGACAGCAAGCGATGACTGAATAGTATCACCTGTTTTTCCCCACACACGAGCAATTTCGCTCGTTGTAATGCGATATGCGGGAACATAATATCCATAAGCAACAATTCCTACCATAGTGTATTGATTTAGGTTCCCAAACGATTATCGTCCTAATTTTTCGTGGGCGCGACTGAGACTTCCTTCAGAAAGCGATGCCAAGAGCGATATTTCGCCAGCCAATACGGCTGCTCCAATTACCTGGGAAAATTCTGCAACGTTGGAAACATCCATGATTGATATCGCCTCTTGCTTTGTAGCCAAATTTGTGGCTCCACCGACCAAGCCAGACATAACGCTTGGCAAATAAACAGATGCGTAAATGTGACGATCGTCAATGACACGCATGGTTGTGATCCCCAACGATCCTTCAACAACATGTGCTAAGTCTTGTCCGGTGGCACAAAAGACAGCTGCAATCACGTTGGCAAAATGTGCATTGTAGCTCATCGAGCCTGAAATGGCAGAGCCTATCATACACTTTGCAAGCCATGTGTCAAAAAGCTTTGGAATAGTCGTTTTGAGGGTGTTTTTCACCACCTGTTCAGTCAGCACGACATCTGCCCACACTTGATGACCACGACCATATACGCTATTGAGCCAGGCCGCTTTTTTATCAACATCAAAATTCCCAGCCACCGCAATGCACTGTGTATTTGTCTCACGTCCAACATGCTCAACAAGGGCAGTTGTTGCAATCGTCACCATATTCATACCCATGGCTTCCTGTGTGTCGTAGTATAGGCGCAAAAATACATAAGTGCCGATTAATTTGGCCTCTATGTTAATAAGTGTCAAGTGTGAAGAGGTGCTTTGCGCTATCTCAATAAGCGAATCTAAATGCTCTTCAATCCACAACATTAATCGTTGTCCGTCATCTACTGACTTTGTCAAAAAAACTGGGCCGCGCGTTGTTCCTGTTTGATACGTATATGTCCGTGCGCCGCCTACTTCATTGAGTGCACGGCATCCACGATTGACCGATGCCACCAATGCGCCTTCCGTGGTAGCTAGTGGAACGTAATATGCACCATGCATATCCTCGCCGACCACATCAACGGGTCCTGCAACGCCGACCGGAATTGATGTTGCCCCAATGAGGTTTTCACAATGAATCAAACGCTCGTCATCAACCAAGGCTTGCGCCATGTGAGGAAGGGACTTTTTAATTTCTTTTTCTAAAGCGCCTCGTCGATCTTTGGCGTTTTTATATTCTGAAAGTTTCATAGATAATGAGTCGAAAATATTAATAAAATCATTCGCACAAGTTACAAAAAATTATAAAAATGGGATGCGTGAAATCTTTAACACGTAGCCAATATACGTCAACGCGATTGCGATGGGCATATAAAGCACTATAGTATACACAACTTTCCAAAAATGCTGTTTGAGGCTGTAGCGAGCGGCCAAATAAAAGAGAATCATTTTCCAGATCAAGATCGAGATTGAAAAGCTGATGAAGAATATGCTAAACCCAATGCCCAATGTGCTTGTTGTTCGAGGTGGTGGAAGCACATGATAAATCGCACGATTGGTGAAAAACCAGACAATTGTGGGCCACAATGTGTATGAAAATAATACCGCAACACGCGATGCTGAAGCTGGATTTTTAAAAAACCTGGTCGCAAGGTAAAAATATGTGCAAAGCACGCCCATTTGCAACATAAAAAACCACACTCGAGATGCATGTAGACTGCCCAAATATACTATTGCAATGGTCCAAATTACAGCTGCCTGTGCCAGACTTGGGCGAAGCGCTATGCTTCGCATTGTGTAGTAGGGGGTAAAAATGAGCCCAAATAAGTGACGCACAATACAGATGAACTCATAAATAATTGAGGTTACTGCTGTTTTCATGGGGACAATCATGGGGTAAGTCTCGTCTCAAAAGCCCTTTTGTAATATTGAGGCCAATTGCACCACGATGCGCCCAACAAGCATGGTGAGTGTGACCACAAATAATGTGGTGAGCGGGAGAACTCGTGCCCAAGGATGCTTTTTGAGGTGATTTGTTACTCTTCGATATAGTTTGTTCAAACGAGTATATCCCAAATCATTGGGCTCTAAAAGATAAAGCGTGTCCATTCGTCTTTGAAGTTTTATGCGATCCATAAGCGTTTAAATAGTTGTCTTGCCCGAAAGAGTCGGCTCTCAACAGCTTTTTGGGACAACCCAACCTGCTGCGATATCTGCTCAATCGACATGTCTTGTTGATATTTAAGTCGTATAATCAGCGCATAATCATTCGGCAGAGAAGCAAAAATACGATCAATCCGCGCTTCAACATCCGCACGCTCCAAGGGATCTGGACCAACAATCGCCCGCATTCGACTCATAATTGAGTGGGGAACCACCTTATGAACCACACGCGCAACTTGACGACGCCTGATGGTGTCAACTGTTTTATTGCGAGCAATAGAATAGAGAAAAGTGGTAAACGCACACTCACCACGGAAGTAGCGGAGCTTATCGAGCAAGCTGTAAAACACTTCTTGCACCACATCATCAACCGCCTCATCTGCTCCAAGGTGACGAATCACCACAGAACGCACGTACGATTCATGTCGTTTATACAGGCGCAAAAAAGCCACCTCATCGCCTTGTTGAATATGTGTAATAAGTGTCAAGTCGTCAATCATATATCACTCCCCCTGCAGCGCAATTCGATATAACTTCGAATCAACAAGTGCAATCACCGCACCTTCATACACCGCAATCGCCTGGGCACGAGTCAAAACGGACGATGCCGCTTGAAAACGAAACGCCCCTTTTTTGGATAATGCCTGAACAACACCGTGTTCACGATCCCATACATACACTTCGTCAAGCTCAAGCGCAGTTTGCACCGCATGGATTACGGTTTTTTCTTCTCCAAACTGGGGATTATAACCGTCTTGTAATCCTGATGTGTATTTTACAACAGTTTGTGGGAAGCTGATATAGATTGATCCATCTATGGCAAACGAGCCAGCATCTGCAATATCCACATCTGACTGAAAATACTCAGATCCCTCGCTATACCCGCTCTCGCTGGAATTGTAGCGAAAAATTTGCCCCGCCCCCGGATCAAGTACGTAAATATTTGACGAATATGCAATGAGTGCCGTTGGATTGCTCCAATTCTTATCTTTTGCTATCACTTTTCGACTCACTCCATTCTTCTCAATTTCGGCAATACCACGATCTGGAATGAGCACAAACACACGATCATCTTCGATTGCAATTGCCACCACTTCTTCAGCTTGTGAAAGCTGGCGACGCTCAAGCGACTTTTGTCCCAAGTTCAACACATACACATATCCTGCAGGGTCCAAAATGGCAACGGTATCCCCCGACTGCGCCATCAAGGTACCAGTCGCCTTCGCCTGCTCAACTGCAAGATCGAAGAACTCGGTTGATTCTCGCTTATCATTGGTGATTTCTGCCTGTTTTTGTGCAAGTTGTGTGCGAAGCGCGACAACGTCTGGATGGTCAGCACCAAATGTTGACTCCAAGCTTTTAATACTTTTTGAGGCATCTTGAAGGAGTGTGCGTGCACGCGCATTGTTGATGGAGGATATATCAGTTGCCAATGCAATCTGCTGCTCAACGTAGTCGCTTACAACCGCAATTTTTTCAGACTCTGCTTTTGTACTCTGGCGCGACACCTTTGTTGCAACACCAACAACGAGCGTTACGATCAAGGCAATAGCCACAATCAATTTGATGAAAGATCGACGGGTGCGTGGGAGCCTCTTCGCCAGGCGCCCCTTCAAGCGCAAGAAGAATCCGTCCGACTTGATGGGCGCCACATGCCCCGCCGCACTTGGCGCCTTGTGCAAAACCGCAGGGGCGACAGGGATTCGTTCATCCTCATGTGAAGTCGGAAGAGACGCGGAGTCATATGAAACAACCCCAATCAGGGCGCGAATGTGAATATCACGACTTCCAAGCTCGTGAAGCATTTCTTGAATCTGATCAGTTGACTGATACACGATTCCTGCCTGATCAAGAAGCACTTCAGTCCATGAAGTGTGGTGAGCCTGAAGCTTCTCGGTCGAATCATTTGTCGTCAGCAAATACACATCACCTGGCAAAGCTCGCCCTGTGGCAAATGTTGGCTTAACCAAAAGTGGCACCACAATTTTCTGACGCGCTACATATACTTGCCCAATACCCGTTGTATATGCAAATACCGCATCGTTTTTTAGATATACACATGCCACACTCTCAAGCAGGTCTCCCATCGGATCGATACATGATTCATGGATGATTGACTCAAACTGTGAGCCAGACTCAACGTGAATGCGAACAAGCGCCTTCTCAAGCGTTTGCGTCGCCTCGCTCCAAGCTGAATGCGCCTCAACCGAATCTGCCAGATCCGCCATAATCAGCACGCGCTCGTGTTCAAAAAATACATGACCACCGTGAGTCGTGTGAGGATGAAAAATACTGGTAAATCGATTCATATATACCTAACACATTCAAATAATTCAAAGCCCCCTACTCAATCGACACCTTACAAAAATGGTGCTTAAAGAAAAAACAGCGCAACAAACAATAACATTGCTGCAAGCGCCAATTGGATATACGAAATAAGTCGAATCCAGAAATCCCCACCTTCACTAATTGCTCGAAGCATGGTATATGTTTGGCGCGTCACAATAAGCGCATAAAGCAGATAAATAAAGCTTCCAAGGACCGCAAATCCCTTAAAAAACACATTAAGCAATGTGGTGCTATCTGAAAAAAGTGCTGCTAATTCATTCATGGATTATTGGGGGGCTCGGTATTAAGCGCTTTGTGGTGTTGTTGCTCAACCACTAGCTCCTTTGATCGGCGAACTGTTAATTCATTAATAACGCGTACAATGTCTCCTGGACGAGGAGAGTTGATAAATTCAAAATTCAACATTTCGCCAGCCGTTTGAATATGCACATTCCCAAAATTAAAAAGTGACGCGGCATATCCTCCACTGGTGGCCGTAATATCTTCAATGCGCTCCAATCGCGTTTCACTCACCTGCTTGAACAAGACTGAGCTAAAGTCAATATCCAAGATGCGTCGACTCGATATTACCCCAACATTAAAATAGTATGACAAAAAGTGAAACCAATAGTAGCTCAGAATAAACACTACAACGCTTAAATTCATAAATAGCATTTGCACCGCGCTCATGACCCAAATGAGGGGAAGATATATATTCAAAAGAATGAGTGCCACCAGCATGAGCAATCCGTTTATGAGCCAGGGCACAAGAAGTATCGGATGAGCTCGGATCACGAGGATCACGGTCTCACCGCTCATTTGGGATTCGAAGGTACAATTTGGGCGAATACAGAAGGCGTGAAAGAGTGTATGTCTGCCTTGCGGGGGGATGGTGTTTTGCATATATACATATTATAGTACATCTGCTATAATAGTCTCACCTTGGTTATTTGAGCAGTTTGGAACCACCTCTTCCCATCCCGAACAGAGAAGTGAAACGAACGAGCGCCTATGATACTCACTCCAAAGCGGAGCTGGGGAAAATCGGTCGTAGCCAAGGTATTTTTTTTGGCCAAAAATCATGTAAGCCGAAAGTTTTTACCCTCCTACTTTACATCCTCAAACCTCACACTTGTGGGGACAAGAAACGCCGAATCGCTTGCCCCGCGCCCACTCTGACAGGAATCCATAAGGCTTGCGATCTTCGCCTCAGTTTGTGTATCAACGATATTTTTTCCTTGAAGAAGTGAAAATAGTGAGCGTACATCTGGCCCGTCACCACCACCCAAGAACGAACTAAATGTAGAATATACACCGAGATATTCGCTCATCCCACATCTTTTTGTGGCGCCTTGTGAGCTGCCTTCTGTCCAAGAATACAAACAATCACCATCAAATATCATACGTGCGGTGGCTGTTGCGGTTTTTGTAGTTTGGGTCGGCACATATGTCACGGCTGCTCGACCGCGGCTAATTATCGCGCTCGTTGAGGCTTGTCGACATTCATATTCGCCATTTAAAAGAATTGAAGAATCTGCAGTTTGCCCAGCTGACCCGAGCTGTCTCTTTGATTGCTGCTCTTGGGCTGCAATCATTTGTTTACGAATCTTTGCTTCCTCGATGGCCGCATAGCGGGCCCATGATACTTTAAGCGCTGCAAATACAATGCTGAGAATCAGCAAAACAAGCACAATTCGCGCGGTGCGTCGATTCATATAGAACTGGCGAAGGCGACTAGCTAGGGGTGTAGGCTGTACAGGCGCGGTCGGTTGGGCAACGTGCACAACATGTGACTTTGGAGATTGATCGCTCATGAAAATAAGGATACATCATCTTCAGGGATCGGCGCAAGCAGCTTCATCTCTTCAGGCTCAGCCAACTCTTTTCCCATGATTCCCTGTAGCTCACCGTACATACCTGACGTATTGCTCATGATCGACTTAATCATTCGCTCCTGCCGTGCCCATTTTTTCTCAAACCATCGCTGTTCAGTAACCAAATCTTCAGAAAGCGATTGATACGAATCAATAATCGCCTGTACACGATGCGAAAAAGCAGTGCTTGTGAGATATTCGTATAATACCGCCGCCTTGTCAGACTGGTTTGTGACACTTTGTTTCACTCGCGCCACATCAAGCAAATTACTTCGCAAAATATGCGCGAGACCAAGCGCCGTTTCGTAGTTGCAGACCCACACCCCATCGATGAGTCCCACATTCTGCACGCCTGGCGGGAGCGCAAGCGATATAATCACCGCAATTTCGGCATGCACTGCGCGCTGATCCCCCTTAAGCTTTGCTACCCAATCTCCGCCCCACGACTTTGTGCGCTTCATCTCCCACACAATTGAGCCACACTCCATCCCCTGCCCGGTGCGAACTGTCTGAACTACATCAGCCCCTTTTACACCCTTGGCAACTGGATCAATAGAGTCGTAAATAAATGCTTCTTTGAGCTTTTGCTCAATCTCAAGCTCCAATACCTCACCTTGCGCCTGCTGCGAACCCTGCTCCAATTTGCGCTTTAAGTCTTCATTCACCCGTGACACATCGGTCAGGCGTTTTTCAAGCTCAAGAACTTTAAAGTGCGCTTCAGTTTGAGCTTGTTTTTTGGCTTCCTCACGAATTGTCTCCTCGGCGGCAGCCAGCTTTTTCTGATTCTCAAGTGCTTGATCCTCAGACTGCCGCTTTAATTGACGCATCAATTGGTTGGTTTCAAGAATTTGCTCTTGTAGCTTTTTGTTTTGCTCTCGCAACTCTTCCCGTTCGTTTTGAGAATCTCTCATTTTAACGGCAAGCGCCTCCTCTATCTTGCGACGATCTTCAGCTTCTTTTTTTTGTGCCGCTTCCTCAAGCTGCTTTTTCCATTCGCGCATCTTTTCTCGATCTGCTTCACGCTCATACTCACGATCCTTTTCAAACTGGTCTTTTGCATGCTTGAGCGCATCTTCAAATTGATGCGAAAATGC
>CAYUJW010000006.1:0-2611 GCA_964445135.1 uncultured Gammaproteobacteria bacterium | reverse complement strand
GACGTATATTCAATCTGTATAACGCTTTTTTTAAGCGGTGCAACTGTCACATACATACTTGCTATTCGGTAGCCACCTTCGTCTTTTACATCATAATCAACAGGGGTTGCTCCATCGACTTTCGCATTTTGAATGGTCACATTTGAAGGTAAGTACAGCTGAAAGAACATGCGATATCCATCGGTGGGGACGGTATCTTTTCTCTTTACATTTTCATACGTCATGGTGATGGTGCGCTTGGGGCGTGCGGGATTTGACACATCGCTTGTCATGTCCAGACGTCGCTTCACAAAAAAGTTTGACTTGTTGATCCCTACGTTTGCCTCAACTGGCATCACATAATCATATGTTGCCGGGTGCTGACGCCCATCAAAGCGCAGTTGTTTCAGCGCCGCCGAAACATGTGGGGCGTCAAGTGCGGCAACCAGGTGCTTCTCCCGTACGCCACGATCAAATGCTTCAAATAGCTTGGTGGGAGGAGCCAAATCAAAAGTGATTCGCATGGTGTTTGCCAACGAACTTAAAAATGATTTCTTTTGACGTGAGCCGGGAAAAAAGTCTTTTTCAACAGACTCTTGTGTTTTTTGATACACATTGTACTGAGTGATCTCTTGTTTAAAGTCAGGCAGATATACCTTTCCGTACGCCCCAACAGCATACTCAAGTGCGGTAGTTGTAATACCTATTACTCCATCGATTCCCGTTGTTTTCAAAGACTCATAGAGGTACCGCTTGGCTGACTCAGCGTTTACCACCCAGTCAGGCGAGAAATTGGAGTCGCGCAAATAACCATCAGGTTGGCCCAAATATTTGGCCACGGCAGGATGTGGGTCAAGGTGCACCTTTAGCTGTCCATCTGCCGTATAGACATCCTGGATTTCAATATCAAGCAGCGTGTAGTATTGGATCGTAACCACAGCATATGAGCCGATAAATCCACCGCCTGGACGTAATTCCTTATTGTTGAGAAATAGCAGCAAATATTTTGACGGCTTGTGCACGCCAAATATCTGATCCTCATCTTGAATAATTGCACGAATGAGCGAGGTGTAGGGGGTGAGTTTGGGAAGTTTTGACTTGGGAAGCTCGATCGCCAACCCCTTCATTGACTCATCAATCTGGGGGAGGTCGGCGTTAAGCGTCTTCATATTTTGCCGAAGCAATATGATGTCTCCCGCTGTCTTGTCGCGCTTGAGAACAATGGGAATTGACTCTTGGATGATGAGCGCCGCATGAGTTCCTGCACCAGCCAGCTGATCAATGTGTGCCCCAATTCGCATAAGCCGATCTGAGGGGCCCGCCAAACGAAGCAGAACAAGTGGCAACCTGGACAAGGCGTAGCTGGTTTTTGAAATGAAGAAGAATGGCCTCGCAAACGCCTGTAGCTGTGCAGCACGGGTCAATTGACCACTGCGAAGCGATGCGTAGCTGCTGTACCACAGCAGACCAGCTGCCAAAAGAGGAATGAGAAAAAATAATTCGACCGCAATGATCGCCGACAACACACGCCGGACATGAGGAGTATTCCACTTCATGTGATTTATTATACGCGCAATGGAATCTTTTTACTTTTCCTGATCGGACGACTCGGCCTGCATAAGTTCAAAGTATTTGGCCAAGCTTACGCGCTGTTGGTCGTTGAGTGTTGGGCCTACCGCCTGAATATAGTCGATAAAAAAATCGTTGACGGTATCATGCGTTGCCTGAACAATCTTGGCTTCCAGGGCTTTTTGCAAATCCTCCATATGGGTTTGCTTGTTTCCCTTGTACTCAATAATTTCCAAGATTTCACCAAAAATAGTTTTAAAATCTGCCATACGATATGAATGATCAATCTAAATAATTACTTTTCGATAATTTTGATGCTCTTGATCTTGACGGGCGCAACCGGTGTTGAACCTTCGCCGCCTGGCTGAGTTGGAGCTTCAACAATCTTGTCGACAGTTTCCAATCCTTCGGTGACCTGTCCAAAGATTGTATAGTCAGGAGGCAACGCATAGTCTTTGTGCATGATGAAAAACTGGCTTCCGTTGGTGTCTGGGCCCGCATTTGCCATAGCAAGCGTGCCACGGGTATATTCACCTTCAAATGGCTCATCTTCAAACTGGTATCCCGGCCCCCCTCGACCAGTCCCTGTTGGATCTCCTCCCTGAATCATAAAGCCAACAATGGTGCGATGAAACGGTGTGCCATTGTAAAATCCTTTTTTAGCAAGTGTTACGAAGTTGTTGACCGTAATTGGGGTCTGTTTTGCATTCAGCGAAATAGTAATTGTTCCCGCTTCAGTCTCCATGACTGCGGTGTAAGATTTGTTTTCATCTATTTCCATTTTAGGTGGTTGCATAGTTTTTTCTTGATCAGAAACTGGTAATTGGTCTGATTCTGTGGTTGATGTGGACGAAGCTTCAGTGGATGAGGACTGGAAACTATTGTCATTTCGCAAATACCAAAATCCACCCCCAACAAATAACACGATTGCGAGGATAATTACGCCAAAGGCAACGTTTGCATTTAATAGTAATTTCATAGGATTTAGGTTCACTATTGTACCAGAGATCACATAATCTGTGCGCTTTGATCGGCAGCTGCCGCCGCCTCTTTCATTTTGCGC
>CAYUJW010000005.1:32748-34107 GCA_964445135.1 uncultured Gammaproteobacteria bacterium | reverse complement strand
GTCGTCCCAAAATGCGCAAATTGAATAAGAGCTGGCGAAAATATCATCGGGCTCAGATGCCAAACGCGTCGCTGGGTATGCACCACGCATTGCCAGTAGATCAAAATCATGAAATAGACACAGACTATGGATGAGACAGCACTGATCGTACGAAGCGCAAGAATTGCCTCGACAAGCTGCACACTCCCTTGCGCGCCTGAAAATATCCGACTAATCCCAACCAATACTGCCGCCAGATAGATGGTGGGCTGTCCATATGCAAAAAAGTGAGGGTTAAAACAGTTTTGTAGTGCCTGGATACTCAGAGGGATGCCTGATACCTGACACTCGAGCTGCTGGACACTTCGGGCAATATTCCACTCATCAGGGTGCATGGGAAACGGAAGTCCCCACCCTAAGCCCACAAATCGGGTGTACACAAGCGCCGCAATAAACAAAACCGCAGCAATCCAATGTAATTTGCGTATGTTCTGCATAATCTGCACAAGTATAAAAGATAATTATTCTCCAGTGGGGTACGTGCGATCTCCGACCCGCGTTCTGGTAATTGAATAGGCGATCGCGCCCACCCCAAGCTTGCGCCCCACTTCATAGCAGATGGCGCGTATATAGGTACCACTTGAACATACGACGCGACCGGAAAAAATGGATAAGCTTGCTGTATGGGGCTGATTCGCAAGCCAGGCGTTCCAAGAATCAACAATCGCTGGCTGTCGAAATGCATCAGCGGTCGTAGTGTGTCCGATACGCTCAGTGGCATATGCCACCACCTCTTGTGCCGTGATTGTTCGCTTGGCAAACATCTGCGCACTATATATATGTACCTTATGGGTTGGAATATCAATTTCGGCCAACCGACCTTCACGCGCCCACCAAAACAAAGGGTGGCCATTTACGCGCGGGGCAGAATAAGGCGGGTACGACTGCTCAAAATGCCCAACGTATGAATTGAGCACCTCATCAACCTCATTTTTTTGCAGATGATCACTTTTCGCCGCGACTTTCTGATTTTGCACAATACCCATCACATCGTATGTGTCAGTTTCCACACCACACAACATCTCAAACTCATATTCCTTCTCAAGAAGCTCATATTCACGCCGCGTTAAGCACTCATCTCCCACCAAAATGATCATGACCCCTTGGGCCATTGGATCAAGCCGACCTGCATACGCCATCTTCACGTCTTTTGCGATATTATGTGCCACTCGCATGCGCTCAACAACCTGAAGCGGCGTCTCACCAATATATTTATATGTCGTAATCATATTTGTCTGCGCTCATCCACTCTTAACTATTTACACATTTACACATTTACACATTTACACATTTACACATTTACACATTTACACATTTACA
>CAYUJW010000005.1:4378-32648 GCA_964445135.1 uncultured Gammaproteobacteria bacterium | reverse complement strand
ATTTACACATTTACACATTTACACATTTACACATTTACACATTTACACATTTACACATTTACTGATTATACCTGTTGCAACTTGCCCGTGCGTGGGCTATAATTGGCAGTAATCACCGATTCAATAAAACGAATAAGTGTGACTTTTACTTTTACTAATTGTAAGTAAACCCAAATACATTCATGAACACAACGTACGAATTGATCTTCCTGCTTCACAAAGAAGCGATGATACAAACCTTAAAAGACATCATTACTTCCTTTGATGGTAAAGTTGTCAAAGAAGAAGCCTGGGGCGAAAAGACACTTGCATACCCAATTCGAAAGAAAAACACCGCATTCTTTTTTGAATGGAAAATCACCTTGCCTACCGAATCGCTCAACGATTTTAAGAAAAAATTGAGTTTTGAGGATGACATGGTTCGTTATTTGCTCTTGAAAGAAGAGGAAGTGAAAAAGCCAAAATCAACAAAGAAATCAGCATAATTTTCAGTCAATACATACGGTATACTAAATTCACGCTATGGCAGGTAAATCAATCAATAAAGTCGTGCTCCTAGGTAATCTGACCCGGGACCCTGAATTAAAGTACACCCCAAACGGAACAGCAGTCTGCACAATGGGACTGGCCACCAACAGAACGTGGGTTGCCGAGGGACAGACCAAGGAAGATGTCCAATACCATCGCCTAACTGCCTGGAATAAACTCGCCGAATTATGCGGTAAGCTGTTGACGAAAGGTAAAAAAATCTATGTTGAAGGACGTATCGTATATCGTACGTTTACCGGCAAAGACGGTACACAAAAAAGCATCACCGAAATTGTAATTGACGACTTTATTTTGTTGTCAGGACGAGCAGAAGGTGAGTACCCATCGTCTCCATCAGATGATGATGCAGCAAGCGCCCCAAAGAGCGCACAACCTGCACCTGAGCCAGACATTGACATGTCAAGTTCGCCGGAAGATGAAAAAATTAATCCAGACGATATACCTTTTTAAAAAGACATCATTATTTACTATTTACTAAATACTTATTTACCTACAAAGCTATGAAATGTTTTTTTTGTCAATATAACCAAATGCCCGACTTTCGAGAAACAGACAATCTGTCTCGTTTTCTATCACCACGAAAAAAAATACTTGGACGAATCAAGACTGGAACATGTGCAAAACATCAGCGCAGACTGACAAAGCATATAAAATATGCACAGCACCTAGGAATGCTTCCATTTATCTCATACCAAGGTCAGCGATAACCTACAAAGTTGCGGTCTAACTAAGGTCGCATTTTGTGCACTATCGCATACTTCACATCACGCAAAGCCTCCAAGCACACAGGTGCTCATTCTAAACTTGGACTTTTATCTGGTGGCAAAACTCTTTATAATGAGACTTGTATGGCTACTATTACATTTGCCCTCGATTCAGTCGGTTCGCTGCTTATCAAGCCTGACCAGGAAGTGGACTTTAAAACTCCAATGGCCAAAGCAGCTCAGTCAAAGACGTATCGCATTCATGTGAGTCGCTTCTTGGGCGCCGATCCAAAGGATATATTTCTTCATCTTCAAAAAGTAGTGGGGGAGAGCGTTGCCAAAAACGAAGTTCTTGCGGAGAAGAAAACTACATTTGGAAAAAAACAGTATCAAAGTGAGTGGTCGGGCGTTGTGCGTGAGATCAACCACCAAGAGGGAGTTGTGCTCATCGAATCAAGCACCGAAATTGACGACATCAAGTCCTCATATTTTAAAGGCCGTGTGGTAGATATCACCGCTGATGCAATGGTGACACTTGAAGTGAAACAATCTGCCTCATTCCCCTTAAAATCAGCAGGTTGCGGGTTTGGTGGTGAGGTGAAACATGCCCCCGATGAATCACAACTTGCAGCATATACCACCGACGATGTGTGTGGAAAAGTAATTATTGTTGATTCCATCAAGCCAATTGATGCGGTTCGACTTGAAGTGCTTGATGAGGCAGGGACCGTAATACTCAACCAAACCGCAGCAGATATGCCCCGAAATATTGCGCGCGTCTTAAATATTAGCGATTGGCACAAAATACAAAAAATTGACCTCCCGTATTGCATTGTTGATGCAAAACAGGCTACAATACATTTCTATGAATAACACCTCAGATGTCACCGTCAGCCAGACGCCAGTTGCACAGCCTGAGCAATCTGCCAAAAAACCAAAGCGCCTAAACTCAATGTTGGTTGGTATTTTTGTGGGACTACTCATCTTTTTTGTTGGGTTCAAATTTGGCCAACTTCAGCCGACCGAAAAACGAGATTCTATCGCACAACGCCTCACACAACTTGATCCATCAATCGCAAACTCAAAAGGTTTTGACGCAGCCCTCTACAATCAAGTTGTTACAGAGCTGAATACAAAGTATGTCGATAAAGACAAGCTTGATGCAAAAAAACAATTTTATGGAGCGCTAAAGGGAATTGTTGCCTCAGTTGGAGATCCTTATACTTTTTTCCTGACACCTGAGGAAAACAAGCAATCAAAAGATGATTTGGGTGGACGATTTGAAGGAATTGGCGCACAACTTGGACTGAAAAACAATGCAATTGCCGTTATTGCCCCCTTAAAAAACTCGCCTGCTGAAAAAGCCGGAGTTCGCGCTGGTGATTATGTGACCAAGGTCGATGGCGAATCAACGTCTGGTTGGTCGCTTGCTCAAGCCGTAAGCAAGATCCGTGGTAAACAAGGCACACCCGTCAAACTCACCCTTCTTCGTGCACCAAAAAAAGAAATTGACGTTGAGATAGTGCGAGACACCATCAAAGTCGAGTCAGTTGAAACAACGTATGAAACAGTGAAGGACAAAACTATTGCTATCATAAAAGTCAACCAATTTGGAGAGACCACAAACGTTGAGTGGGACCGAACAGTAGATGAGATTGTTGCCCGACAAAGTGCGGGTACGGTAGACGCGGTGGTAGTTGATATGCGCGGCAATCCAGGCGGATTTCTTGATAGCGCCGTATATTTATCCGGTGAATTTCTCCCACGCGGCAAACTCGTTGTGACTCAAGAGTCCACAACCGCCGGCAATCGCAGTTATACCGTGGAGCGACAGGGAAGGCTTTTGGACATTCCGCTTACCATCCTTATTGATGAAGGGTCAGCGTCTGCGTCTGAAATATTCTCTGGTGCAATGCGCGATCATGGACGCGCGACACTTGTTGGTCAAAAATCATTTGGCAAAGGCTCAGTTCAAGAAGCAGAAGATCTCAAAGATGACGCTGGACTTCATGTCACAATCGCCAAATGGAAACTGCCAAAGGGCGACTGGATTCATGGAAAAGGCATCATGCCAAGTGTAAAAGTTGAAAACACGATCGAAGAAGGAAATACCCTTGAGCGCAAAGGCGATAAGCAACTTGATCGTGCTATCGAATTACTTGTGAAGTAGGCAGAGAGACACATATTCCTTTTCCTTTCAGCAAATTACCAGAATTTATAGATACCATATACGTATCGTATGAAAAGGGTTGTACTAATAGCGACGAGTATCATAATCGCGGTGTTTATATACCGCGTAGTGTCGGCCAGTGAGCCAAACATACTCTCAACGCTTGGTCAGCGAGTCAATAGCAAATCTGGCCTCGCGTTGACAGATGAGCCAACAGGCAACACGTCATTTCAGGACGAGTCAACCATTGTCGCAGTCATTGAGAAATCACTTCCCTCGGTCGTCACGGTCAAAATAAAGACAACTTCAGTCTCACAAGATCGTATCACGCTGGATCCGTTTAATCCGTTTGGCGCATTCAGACGAATTCCAGGCGAAGCACAAACAATCGAACAAAACATCGGAAGTGGCTTTATAGTCAGTGAAGATGGCCTCATTATCACCAACAAACATGTGGTGGCAGATGCTGAGGCAACGTACCAGGTAATCATGAATGATGAAAAGACACATTCCGTGACACAGATTTATCGAGATCCGCTCAATGATCTTGCAATTCTCAAAATTAACGTCTCAACCACAGGTCGCGCCCTGCCGCTTGGCAACTCTTCCGCACTCAAACTTGGCCAAGTGGCGATTGCAATCGGTACACCGCTTGGAGAGTTTACCAATACGGTCACCACAGGAATTGTCTCAGGCTTGGGTCGAGGAATTACGGCCGGCTCACCGTATGAAGGGTTTGTTGAGCGTTTGGACAACGTAATTCAAACCGACGCTGCAATTAGCGCAGGAAACAGCGGCGGCCCGTTATTAAATAGCCAAGGGCAGGTGATTGGGGTCAACACTGCAGTTTCGGCAAGTGGACAAAATATTGGATTTGCGATTCCCTCAAATACGCTCTCTGAGCTTATTGCCAGCTTTAATAAACGTGGTGGAAGTTTTGAAAAGCCCTACATTGGGGTACGATACAAAGTAATCAGTCGTGAAGTTGCGCTGCAAAACAATGCGATTGAAGGCGCATATATCGCCGAGGCGGTGCCAGACTCACCGGCTGCCAAAGCGGGGCTTGTGACAGGAGACATCATCGTCACATTTGATGGGAAAAAAATCGAAGGCCGTGATGAGCAGGCGCTTGCCAAACTCATTTTGGATCACAAGCCAGGCGACACGGTAGAACTTGGATATTGGCGCGACGGAAAAACTACAACTACCAAGTTAACTCTTGAGAAATCTTCAGAATAATACTTCAAAGTACTACGCTTTTTTAATCTAGGAAAATAATGTCGCATTAAAATGCTGCGATTTTTCCAAGCGATTATCACCGCCTATACGCAAAAACTCAAAATCATACTCCGCACCAAGCACTTCAGGATCAACTAAAAACAAACAAGTGGCCAATGCGTCAGCCACCATCGCCCTGTCAGAAATCACCCATGTTGCTGAAATTGAAGTGGTGGGGTGGGCCGTGTGCGGATTAATTACATGATGCAACTGCGCACCCCATCGTCGACGATTGGTGGCAGAGGCACAAATGCTTTGATTCACCACGTCTATTGTCCCAATGACAAGATTGGTATTATCAGGATGCTCCAGTCCGATGCGTTGTGGTTTCCCATGTAGATCTTGCGTTCGTATGTCACCCCCCGCGTCAACGCAATAGCTTTGATAACCGGAGGCCGCCAAGTACGAACATACTAAATCAACTAAATGACCTTTTCCAGCTGCTCCAACGTCAATAACCAATGGTTGGGAAGTGATAAGCTCGCCGGACGAATATGTTGCAACATCTGGCCACGCAGGTGGAGAGTGGGGAGTGGCATGACGCACGAGAGAATAATCTGCGTCATATCCCAGGTCTTCCAGTATCTGTCCGACAAGCGGGGTAAACATCCCATTTGTTAATTCATACAACCGCGCGTAGAGTTGAAAAAGTTCATCCGCATAGGCCATGAAGTGATAGCGCCCAGCTGCCTTTTGCGCTTGAGAAACGGTGCTTTCAGGACGGAAACGTGAGAATGCGCAGTCATATGAATCGATAAGACGTGCGATTTCATCTTTTACTTGATCTTGAAGCGGTGAGTCCACATCAATCTGCCAAGTAGTCCCAATCGCCTCAAAACGATAGGTGCGATCTGACTCGGGTATATCACTCATTTTCAGCTTTCACAAAAACATTAGCTCTTGGCTTGCGCTTTTATCTGTTCAATCGCATCGTTAAAGCCCTTGGGAGTAAGTGAGGATCCGGAAACCTTGTCAAGCACCACGGTATCCAAAGGCTTTCCAACTATCATCGCTTCATAGTTGCTGGTAAAGATGTTTTGAAAGCCGATTGATTTTGGCAACGTTGCCTTTGGTGTTGCTTCAGTCTCAGTAATCACCCCATCTTTAATAGTCACGCTGATTTCTATTTCTTCAGGACCACCAGGAGACTGATATTTACCGGTTGCGTCATAGGTTCCATCCTTATACGTAGCCTGTTCCATCGCTTCGCCAGTTGCTTCCATAGCAACGGGAGTAGGGGAAGCTTGCATGGATGTTGCATCAACTTTTGCCATTTCTTTTTGCGAAGATTGATTGATATATACAATCGCTCCAATTGCAATAATGACGACTGCGCCAAGCGCGATAAAACTCATAGGAAGGCCTGACTTTGGTTGAGCGGAAGTTGATGTTTGATCCATGGAAAGATAAATGTGTGAAATTGAATAATACAAGCATTGTATCTAAGCTGCATGTGA
This sequence comes from uncultured Gammaproteobacteria bacterium, assembly GCA_964445135.1. Taxonomy (GTDB): domain Bacteria; phylum Patescibacteriota; class Microgenomatia; order UBA1406; family GWC2-37-13; genus JACOTV01. The sequence continues at coordinate 26,490 of CAYUJW010000005.1, read as the reverse complement.
TGTGCAAGACACAAACTATACGTTATATAGTACCGATCATAACTGAAGATGTGCTTAAAAATTATGAGGTCAATGTACAAGGGGCGCCCGGGCAATGCAGGGCAATTCTTGGTATAATAGTACTTACTATGCAACAAATACAGACCCTCAAAGGGTTTCGAGACTATTTAGGGGCAGATGCTAAAAAACGAGCCTGGGTGATCACCCAAATGCGCGTTGTGTTTGAGCGCTTTGGTTTTGAACCACTTGAGACTCCGGCTTTAGAGTATGAGCAGCTGTTGCTCGGAAAATATGGCACTGAAGCCGAGAAACTTGTGTATCGCTTTGAAGATAATGGAGGACGACGCGTCGCATTACGATATGACCAAACTGTACCTATGGCACGCGTGATTTCCAGCTATCAAAATGAGCTCGTTATGCCATACAAACGGTATCAAATTCAACCAGTATGGCGAGCCGACAAGCCACAAAAAGGTAGATATCGCGAGTTTTATCAGTGTGACGCTGACATAATCGGAACAAGCTCCCCCGTGGCTGATGCAGAAATACTCAGCCTCTATTATGCCCTGTATCAGCAGCTTGGAGTTACCTCACTTGTGCTAAAGGTCAACGATAGATCGCGCCTTGTTGAGACAATACAAGCACAAGGCGTGCTTGATGATCGCGTGATGAGCGTCATTCAGACCATAGACAAACTCGACAAATTATCAGAAAGTGAAGTTGTCGCCGAACTTGTTGCAAAAGGGCTGCTTGAGCAAAATGCACAGGCTCTCCTTCAAGCGCTTTACGCAACGGAGCCATCAGATAACTTACAGGCAATTATCGATACGGCAGTCACGCTTGGCGTGCCACGCGATGCGCTGCAATTTACTCCAACACTTGCACGAGGTTTGGACTACTATACCGGACTTATTTTTGAAGGTATCATTCCGCAATATCCTGTTGGTTCAGTGGGTGGTGGAGGTCGCTATGACCGCTTACTCAATGAACTTTCGGGGCTTGACGCGCCCGCTGTTGGATTTGGAATCGGCTTTGAGCGAACGGTTGAAGCGCTTGATGAACTGGGGCTTTTTCCACCATTTGATGCCGCGGCACGCGTTGTCGTGTGCTACTTTGAAGAAACACAACAGGATGCACAAGTGGTCGTCAAAAACCTGCGAAGTGCAGGCATTTCTACGTCTCTCTATTTGGGCAGTTCACTCAAGCTTGAGAAACAGCTCAAATATGCAGATAAGATGGGTGCAAAATATGCCGTCATAGTTGGTGAAACCGAGATGCAGTCGCAATCGGTCATTGTAAAAGACCTTACCCAGAAGACACAAAAAAACGTTGCAATTTCTGAGCTTGCACGCGAACTTTGCAGCTAATTGTTTCCTCATGAATATCGATCCCTCAATTGCAATTATCGAAGGCCTACCAGGCGCAGGCGGCGACGAATCAAAGCTCTGGATGGATGAGCTCATGAGTTCATACGGACGTTTTGCCGAGCGAATGGGGCTTAAAATGACATATGTAGACGATAACACCATCAAAATTCGAGGGAATGGTGCATTTAACTACTTCAAAAAAGAGACGGGCGTTCATCGCGTCCAGCGCATTCCAACCACCGAACGAAAGGGTCGCGTGCACACATCAACTTGCATCATTATCGTCACGCCATACGTTCACCAGCATGAAATCAAGATTGCCCAAAACGAGCTTGAGTGGCAGTTTTCACGCTCCGGTGGCGCAGGGGGACAAAATGTAAATAAAGTCGAAACAGCAGTTCGCTTGGTTCACAAACCAACCGGGATTGCCACAACCAGTAGTCGCGAACGCTCCCAACAAGCTAATCGCCAAATTGCACTCGAACTTTTGGCCGGAAAACTTTATCAACTTGAGCAAGATAGACAGCGTGGACTTGCCGAGTCTTACTTGAAAGGTACGGAAAGCGCCGAGCGGGCCGAAAAAATCCGCACTTATAATTTTCCGCAAAACCGAATCACTGACCACCGAATAAACCAATCGTGGCACAATTTGGATCAAGTTATCGAGCAGGGCAGATGGGATAAGATCCTTGCATGATTTAGTATATAGAGTGCGGATTATTCCACTTTGATTTCCCAGCATACGTGCTGTATAATTACATTCATCATGAAACTATCGATACATCCACAGTTTATTGACACCAAGGTCATCTGCTCATGCGGAGCTTCGTTTTCGACGAAATCAACGCGCGAAACCCTTTCGACCGATGTGTGCTCAAAATGTCATCCATTTTTTACTGGAGAACAACGATTTATTGACACCAAGGGACGCGTTGAAGAGTTTCAGAAAAAGCAGAAATTCGCAGAATCAATGCGTGGCGCACTTGCAGCAAAGAAAGCGAAGAAAGCAGGAAAAGGTGCAGTTGGCGACGGAAAGTCACTCAAAGAGCTTCTTTCTGAGGCATAATTGGCACACTTTGACTTGATACTTTATACGACATACGGTATACTGTTCATTCACTGTTTACAGAGACCTTAGGCTTGTCTTGACAACTAAATCAAATAGATGTCGACTTTAAGAATTATCATTTCCTAAGTAGTAATACATACATGGCAAATATAGCAAAACAACAGGAAGTCACCACATTGGTTGAACTTCTTGATAAAACCCCACACTTCGTGCTTGTTAAGTACGAGGCAACCACTCACAAGGCTCTTGAAGAACTTCGTCGAGAACTCGCAAAATCTGGTGCAACACTGCGAGTTATTAAAAATACTTTGTTTGAAAAAGCGCTTGCACGAAAAGCAAACACTGACCCAGCTATGCAACAGTTTGTCAGTGAAGTGTTTCCACTCAAAGATCAAACCGCAGTCCTTGCAATGAGCGATGATTATGCGACACCACTGAGCGCATTCTTCAAGTTTACAAAGAATCAACCCACCCTTTCGTTTCGCGTCGGTGTGCTTGACAACACGGTATATGTAAGCGCTGATCTTCAAAAGATTGCCACCCTCCCATCAAAGGAACAATTGATTGCAAAGTTGATTGGTGGACTCAAGAGCTCACCATACAAATTGACGTATGCGATGAAGTTCAACATTACAAAGTTGACGCTTGTTCTGAAAGAGCGCGCCAAACAGACCGTATAATTTAACGCTATTTATATATTTATTAATTACTATTTATTCATAAAATTCTTATGTCAGAACTAAATGCAAAGCTCCAAAAAATCGCCTCCGAAATCGAAGGCATGACCGTTGTTGAGGTGTCAGAGCTCGCCTCATACCTTGAAGAAAAATTTGGCGTAACTGCCATGGCCGCCGTCGCCGCAGCTCCAGCTGCCGCCGCATCAGAAGAGCCAGCTGAGGAAAAAACTCAGTTCACCGTTGTCATTGCCGCCGCCGGCGACAATAAACTCGGTGTCATCAAGGTCGTTCGTGAAATCAACCCAACATTGGGATTGATGGATGCGAAAAAACTCGTTGAATCTGCACCACAAGATCTATTAGTCGACGTCAAGAAGGAAGTAGCTGATGAAGCAAAAACCAAGCTTGAAGCCGCAGGTGCAAAAGTTGAATTGAAGTAATTCAATTTCTATAACATTTGTCAACACGCCCCCCGTTGTGTGTCTGAATTTAAACCTCAGACCAAGCGGGGGGTTTTAGTAGAACCTATATCCGCCTGTCCAAACTTCATATGCCCGGCAGGATCTTTCGCTCCTAATTCTTCCATATACCAAAATGGTGCGGTAAAGCCTGCACTCTGCTCATCCCATGATTCGTGCATGAGGTCAATTGCATGACGTATGAGCGCATTTTGTTCGCGTTGCGGCGCATTTTCTCCAATTAATGTGCGATATCCACGTGAGATCTGCAACACCTCAGCTGTACTTAGCTGCTCGCAAATGTGCGAAAATACCAGGCGCGCAGCATGTGCTTCTGGCGATTGAACAGATAGCAAGTGTGACAAAGCATTCAGCGAGCGGGGACTATCGACTGAAACGTTCAAGCCCATGACGCGACCGACTGCAACAACACTCATCCTGGAACCTGTTTTGTACACATTGAGAAGATCGTCCACCCCAAAAGCACGCACACTATAGCGAGCATGCCGCGCGTTCATGGTTTTTGCAGCATCTTCAAATACACTCATGTCCGGAGTTTCCTCCAGAAGTTCATAGAGAGACTCGGGTTTTAATTCCAAAATTTCATGTCCAACGAGTCCAACAACTCCCATATTCACCTGGGGAAACAGCGCATTGCCTTGTTTATGCGCACGAAGGAGCCGAAGTGGGGCGGGTAATTCTTGAGTCGGCGCTGATATATGCTCTTTCATAAGAATGAGCACACATTATACCTTATTTAGCCTATAGTATCAATACCGCCGCATTTGACAAAATAGTTGGCCATGAACAACCTGCGAGGTTGTATGGCCTGGGAGAAGTGAAAAGATATAGTAGTTAGCACTACGGGGTTCGCTTACACCACCAGACGGAGGCGGCTGTAGTTATGGGGACTGAAACAACGACTCCAATACTCACAACTAAGGTGCGTACAATCTCAGTTGCAATCAGCTCGCTTGAGAGGGCCATATCCAAGCTCATATGCTGCTGCTGAAACAACAAAAACAGGGGGAGGGAGGCGCCTGCATATACCAAAACTAGTGTGTTGACGAGTGAGGACACATGATCTCGACCAACACGCATAGCGCGGGCAAAAAGCTCAGTGCGGGAAAGCTTGGGACTCGCATCATGAAGCTCAAATGTCACAGATGTTTGCGAGATACTCACATCATCCAAAACGCCAAGCGCACCGATCACAAACCCCGCAAATAAGAGATCGCGAATTGCAAATTGATTATTGGCAAGCGTGGTTATAAAAAATACATGTTCATCAGTCAGCCCCGTCAAGCGCGCCGCATGCACCATTGCATAGCCAAATATGCCCGTTATACAAAGTGTGACAAACGTCGAAACTACCGCAATAGTTGTTTTCATATGAAAGCCGTGAGCCATGTAAAAAATGAGGGGAAGCATCAGCATACTTGCCAAAAGTGATACAAAAATTGCGTTTGTACCCGAGAGAATTTGAGGCACAATCAGCTGCAATATCACGACAAATGAGAGCGCCATTCCTGCAAACGAAAAGATGCCTTGCCACCGGGCAACATACAAAACCAGCGCAAAAAACACAAGAAAGAGCGCGAGCAATGGCCAAATGCGATATACATCAACTATTTGATAGAGCACCTTTTCCCCAATTGTAGTGCGTGAAACAATCACTTCATCTCCCGCATGCAGCGACTTGGCAAGAAGGTCGGGAATATTTGCCTCAAGCGTTATCGTCTTTTGGGAATCGTGCAGCCTCAGAACAAACGTACCTGCCGTGCCTTGCGCCACAAGTACCTCATTCGCGTGCAGCTTCATTGATTCGATTCGTGCGCGCACATGTTCGGTTGTTGGCGTTGGGTTTTGAGCCGCAGCAATTGGAGCAGCCAAAAGTAGCACCAGCGCAAGCATGGCAAATGAGATGGCGCGAGCGAATGTCTGATATATTTTCATTGGGTATTATTATAATCTATCGCAATTGGGAAACTGCGATTCGTCCGCTAAAGTGCAAAAAAGAGGTGCCAGCTGGAGGTGTTTTTCAGGCTTGCTCCGGCGTCAAAAATCGTGTACACTTGGCGGATATGCACGATAAATGTGCATGATAGATCGCGGTCATAAGACAGACGTTATCGCTGCTTGCCATGACCGCAACACTGGACAAACTAACAACTCGTCAACCACCAACTATCAACAAACTTTATGGCAGACAACAATCAATACGGAGCCGACTCAATTGTCGTTTTGGAGGGCCTAGAGCCTGTTCGCAAACGACCAGGAATGTATATCGGCACGACTTCGCAAGCTGGAGTAAACCACTGTTTACATGAGATTGTAGACAATGCGGTTGATGAATCGCTTGCTGGATATTGTAAAAACATTCACGTTATTGTCGAAGAAAACGGCTACTTGACGGTATTTGATGATGGCCGCGGCATTCCGGTTGACATAAACCCAAAGCACGGTGTTTCAGCACTTGAGCTCGTCTTCACCCGCCTGCACGCAGGAGGAAAGTTTAACCAAGGCGCATATAAAGTCTCCGGAGGTCTACACGGCGTCGGAGCATCAGTCGTCAATGCGCTCTCAACACACTTAATTGTCGAAGTCCGACGCGATGGAAAGATCTATCGACAAGAATATGAGCGGGGCATTGCAAAAGGCAAACTTGAACAAGTAAAAACCAGCCAGCTCGGCCATCCATTCAAACAAGGAACTGCTGTTTCATTTTTACCCGATCCTGAAATCTTTAAGGAAACGACAGAAATTCACTTCCCAAATTTTAAGCGACTTGTCAAAGAGCGCGCGTACCTCATAAGTGGCGCATACTTTAAAGTCGACAATAAAAAGACAGGTGAGCGCGTCGCATACTACTTCGATGGAGGAATTTTGTCACTGATTCGCGACATGAATGAAGGCAAAAAAGCAATTCATGAGCCAATCTTTATTACCAAGCAAGTTGATGACAAGGAAGTTGAAGTAGCAATCCAGTACAACGACTCGATGAATGAGCATGTTATGTCATTCGTAAACGTCATCAACACGCATGAAGGTGGAACCCATATGACTGGGTTTCGCATCGCTTTGACAAAGTCCATCAATAAGTATGCACAGTCAATTTTGAGCGAGAAAGACCTGAAAGAAGCACTCACCGGCGACGACACAAAAGAAGGACTTGCGGCAATCGTGTACATCAAAATGTCCTCTACTGATTTGCAGTTTGAGGGACAAACCAAGACAAAGCTTGGCAACTCAGAAGTACAAAGCATCGTTCAACAGGCAGTTGGCGAACAGCTCGACACATATTTTGAAGAAAATCCACGGGTCGGGCGCGATATCATCGGCCGAATCGTATTGGCACAAAAGGCCAGACTCGCCGCAAAAGCGGCAAAAGAAGCCGTGATGCGAAAAGGCGCACTTGAAGGGGCAACGCTCCCCGGTAAGCTTGCCGACTGTTCTGAGCGAGATCCTGCCAAGAGCGAACTTTTCTTAGTCGAAGGTAATTCGGCAGGTGGCACCGCTAAACAGGGCCGTGATCGCCGTTTTCAAGCCATTTTAGCCCTTCGTGGTAAGGTATTAAACACCGAACGCGCTTACCTTGATAAAGTACTTGCATTTAAGGAGCTGAAAGACTTGGTAATTGCCTTGGGAACGGGGATTGGTGAGCAAATTGATTATAAGAAGCTTCGCTATCATAAAGTGTTTATCATGACGGATGCAGATGTTGACGGCGAGCACATACGGACACTGCTTTTGACATTCTTTTTCCGCCACCTCCCAGACATTATCAAGCAGGGACACTTATACATTGCGCAACCACCGTTGTTTAAAGTTTCATTTGGAAAGAAAATGGAATATGCATTTTCAGAGAGACAGCGTGACACGGCAATTGCCGCCATGAAAGGGGACAACGAAAATGCAAATATTTCTGTCCAGCGATACAAAGGTCTTGGAGAAATGAATGATAATCAGCTATGGGAAACTACCATGGATCCGAAAAATCGAATCATAAAGCAAGTAACTGTTGATGATGCGGAAGAAGCCGACCATGTATTTAGCATGCTCATGGGCGATGATGTTCCGCCACGAAAGAAGTTCATTACAACTCATGCGCATTTGGCAAACCTAGATGTGTGAGGCGGGGGCTGGCACGGGCGCTTATGTATAAAAAAGCAAGTTAACGTATTAGTAATTATTTTTTACATTTTTCTATGAATATTGACAAACTGGGTGCGGGAAAAGATCCAAAAAATGGAGAGATTACGGTATTTGTCGAGATCCCTGAAGGATCAATGGTGAAGTACGAGCTTGATAAAGATTCGGGAGTCATGATGGTTGATCGTTTTGCGACAACAACCATGGGATATCCTGCCACCTATGGTTTTGTGCCACAAACGCACGCCGAAGATGGAGACCCATTGGATGTGCTTGTACTATCAAGCCAAAGCATGTTCCCAGGCACCGCCATTCAATGTCGAGCAATTGGCATGTTGGAAATGGAAGATGAGGCGGGGATTGATACCAAGATTATTGCGGTACCAGCCAAAAAAGCCGACCCATTTATGGCACATATCGATTCAATCGATGACATATCAGAAATAACAAAAAAGAAAATTCAGCACTTTTTTAATCATTACAAAGACCTGGAGCCTGGCAAATGGGTTAAAACCCGCGACTTTTTGGGCAAAGACAAGGCGCTTGAAGCGATTGTCAAATCGATGGCCTAAAAGTCAATTAACCCAAGCCCTTAATAGAAAGCAGCACGTTTATCACACACTATGGACGACGATCAAACAGTACAACCAGAGACAATTGACATACACAAAGGAGTAATCCAAGCAAGCATCGTAACTGAGATGCGTCGCTCATATTTGGACTATGCAATGTCGGTGATTGTACAGCGCGCCTTGCCTGATGTGCGAGACGGCCTCAAGCCAGTGCATCGACGTATTCTTTTTGCAATGCACAAGCTTGGCCTCACCTCGAGCGCAAAATATCGTAAATCAGCAACGGTAGTTGGAGAAGTTCTTGGAAAATACCACCCTCACGGAGATTCCCCCGTGTATGAGGCCTTGGCCCGTATGGCGCAGGATTTTACCCTTCGCTACCCACTGATTCGCGGACAGGGTAACTTTGGCTCCATTGACGGCGATCCACCTGCTGCTATGCGTTATACCGAGGCGAAGCTTGAAAAAATTGCCGATGAGGTGCTTGCTGAAATTGATAAAGACACCGTCGAATTTGTTGACAATTATGACGGAAGTCAGCAAGAGCCAGTATATTTGCCATCTCGCTTGCCAAACCTTCTTTTGATGGGTGCAGAAGGTATTGCGGTTGGTATGGCAACCAAGATTCCACCTCACAATTTAACTGAAATCTGCAATGCAGTATTTGCAATGATTGATTCGGTAAACATTGTACGACCAGCAGACCGCCCACTTACCGAGCGAACGCTCGATACGTCACGAGAAGAGTCAGAGTTTATCTCATATGACGCCACAATTGAAGACTTACTCAAACACGTGAAAGGCCCCGACTTTCCAACTCACGGAGTAATATATGGAGCGCGCGATATTGCCGAGATGTATGCAACGGGGCGTGGAAAGGTGATTATTCGCGGCGTAATCGAAGAAGAGGAAAATGATCGAGGACGAAGCGTACTTATCGTCACTGAGCTTCCATACCAAACAAACAAGGCAACTCTTGTTGAGAAGATTGCAAACCTTCATCATGAGAAAAAACTAACCGGTATTAGTGACTTGCGCGATGAGTCATCAAAAGGAAAAGTTCGTATTGTTATTGAGTTGAAAAAAGATGCGACACCAAAACAGGTAATCAATAATCTGTATAAATACACAGAACTCCAGTCATCGTTTCCTGCAAATATTGTCGCACTTGTTGACGGAACACCGCAGACACTGGGACTGAAGCCAATTCTTGGATACTACTTGCGCCATCGCATTGATGTCGTCATTCGCCGAAGCGAATTTGAACTTAAGCAAGCCAAACATCGAGCTCATATTCTTGAAGGGTATTTGATTGCCCTTGATAATATCGATGAGGTTGTCAAGATAATTCGGGCCTCAAAGACTGAGCCTGAGGCGAAAGAAAAATTGATGAGTCGATTTGGGTTGTCTGCCATACAGTCACAAGCCATCTTGGAAATGCAACTTCGCCGCCTCACGGGCCTTGAGCGCGACAAGATCGAGAATGAACTCGCAGAACTTAAAAAAATAATTGACTACTTGGAAAGCTTACTCAAAGATGTCACCAAAATCCTCGAAGTTATCCGAGCAGAAGTGGCCGAGCTTCTTGAAAAGTATGGCGATAAGCGACGAACAAAAGTGGTTGCCGCTCGACCCGGAGAAATATCTGACGAAATGCTTATTGAAAATAAAGAAACAATTATTGTCATGACGCAAGAAGGATATATCAAGCAGGTGCCACAAGACTCCTTCCGTATTCAAAATCGTGGAGGAAAGGGTGTCATTGGCATGGATATCAAAGAAGCAGACAATATCTCATACATCAAGACAGCGATGACGCATGACTATATTTTGTTCTTCTCCAATATGGGACGAGTGTTTCAAACACGCGTCTGGGAAATTCCAGCATCAACACGAACGAGTAAGGGGAAAGCGGTGCAAAATATCATTGCTCTTCGACCAGATGAAAAGGTGACTTCCATGCTGTGCTATGACAAGGCAACGCTTGGCACAAATACTCAAGTAGTCATGTCAACTCAACAAGGAGTTGTGAAAAAAACACCGTTTGATCAGTTTACCAATATTCGAGCCAATGGCATTATCGCCATTAATCTTGATCGCGATGATCAGCTGTTGTGGGTAAACTTTACCGATGGCCAACACAACGTGATGCTCACCACACACGAAGGAAAAACCATTATTTTCAAAGAATTGGAAATTCGACAAACGGGACGATCAAGTCGAGGCGTTCGTGGCATTGCAGTTGATAAGAACGACTACGTTGTTGGCTCAGACACATTCTCAAATGAAGGATTTAGCAACGACCTATTTGTCATTGGTGAACACGGTATTGGAAAGCGCAGCAAACTATCGCTCTTTAAAGACCAACATCGCGGAGGTAAGGGAGTCAAAGTGGCATCGGTTGATGATAAGATGGGGCGCATAGCATTTGTCGAAATCATCAAAGATGTGCATACCGATGTGATCATCACCTCAACTGGTGGACAAGTAGTCAAGATGCCTTTGAAAGAAATCCCAAGTCGATCGCGCTCCGCAAAGGGCGTCATTCTGATGCGATTTAATAAAAAAGGTGATGGCGTCTCAACTGCCACCTTCGTCTAAGCAACAAATTTTTTCCACCTCTTCGTCTCAAGTGCCGATTTGTCATGTTTTCGTGAAAAATATGTGACATAAAGGCTCGGCTAAAAGTCGGGAATGATAGCACATCTGGCTGGCCAAAATGGGCAAACTATGCTATAATTGAGGGTATGATTGTACCATGTTCTGAGATTAGAGAATTCGTGAAAAACGATCTTAAGAATAAAGTGAAATTGCTCTCTGAAGAAGGCATTTATCCTCGCCTGGTAACACTTCATGTTGGTGATTCCGAAGAGCAAGTTTCATATGTGCGAATCAAAGAAAAGACTGCGGAAGAGTTGGGAATAACCTTTGAATACATTCATATTCCGAAAGCTCCACCTTTGTTTAAATTCATGCAGCTTTTAAAAGAGCATTGCATGAGCCCATCAGTCACCGGCATCATTATTCAACAGCCCCTTCCTCCACGACTGCAATCTGACACCATCTATAACTTCATTCCTCAACCAAAGGAGATTGAAGGTCACCGCGCCAAATCACCACACATTGCGCCACTTGGTCAAGCGGTGCTCAGCGCGCTCAAATATATCTACATCAAGCAAGAGATCTCAGAGCATCTTTACCCCAACCTGCAAGAGGATCCATCACAATTTAAGTCGCTTTTTAAATCAAAGAAAATTGTATTACTCGGAAATGGATTAACAGGCGGTAAGCCAATTGGCGACACGCTCACTCAATTTAAGATCAATTATATTAATATCAATAGTCAGACTCCAAACCCTCAAGAATATATTGAGCAGGCCGATATCATCATTTCGGCCGTTGGTAAAAAAGTACTTGATCCAACACTTTTGAAAAAAGATGTAGTACTTTTGAATGTCGGTCTGCACAAAGATGGAAAAACGCTGGTTGGAGATTACGATGAGTCAGAAATAAAAGATGTGGCGTCGTGGTACACTCCAACTCCAGGAGGCCTTGGACCAATTGATGTTTTGTATTTGTACAAAAATCTGATTGATGCTGCTCGCATGAAAGTCGTAACACGCCGATAATCAAGAGTCTTGCAAAGCGGTATATGAGGTTTAGGTTTTTCTTCTTAATTTTATGACTACCATACGCGTTGTGACCGGACAAACCGCAACTGGGAAAACAAAGCATGCAATTGAATTGGCCCGGCAACTTGATGGCGAATTGGTAAACGCAGATAGTCGACACGTATATCGTCAGCTTGACATCGTTACTGGCAAAGATCGTGATGAGATTGAATCGTCAGGAATTAGCATGCATCTGATTGATATTGTTTGGCCAAGTCAGGAATTTTCATCATATGACTATGAACAATATGCCACGACAGTTATAAATGACATAATTTCACGTGGCAAAACACCAATTCTCGTTGGTGGGTCGTGGCTATATATCAAGCACCTGTTGTATGGACATACCATCCAAGCACCTCCAAACCCCAATCTCCGCGCCGCACTCAACAGGAAAACAGTCCAAGAACTGCAGACCATGCTAGCTGGCATGGAACAAAAGTACTCATCTACTGCTGATCATTCATACAAACCTCTCAACCAAAGCGACAGCCATAACCCGCACCGCATCATTCGGCGCATTGAAATTCTCACACACAACCAACAAACGCAAACCTCTCAATCAACGAGCATAACACCAAAACCACAACCGTCTAAACTCAGAAGTTGGAGCAAGGTGCAGATTGATGGATATCGATTTGGGACGCGCCAGGCACTACTTGATGCAATCAGCGCACGAGTTCAAAAACGCCTTGAGCAAGGAGCGCTTGAGGAGGTAACGAATCTTTTGGCAAAATATGAGGCGAGTGCTGCGGGCTTGCAAACCATCGGATACAAGCAGCTCATTTCTTATATTCATGGAGAATGCAGTATGGATCAGGCAATTGAGGAATGGGTATTGAGGGAAATGCAATATGCGAAACGCCAATATGTATTCATGAAATCTGACGAAACAATTACGTGGCATGTGATATAAACACTGGTGGAAAGAGAATGCGCAGAGTATAATGCACAACTGATGAGTCACGAACATTTACCCAATGTCCCAGAAATTTTACCACCTGAGCGAGCGCGCTTTCGCCTCGTTGAATATGGTGACACGTGTCAATTATTTCTTCCACCAAATGACACAGATGAAAGTGATGTCATAGCCTCAAGACACTTCGCACTATACGGGGCACCTGAAATCCACATTACTGCACGCAGCCTACTGCTCTCATCCGGTGGAGGGCGAGGACGAACAAATATTCCTGATGAAGTAGCAGCTCGTCGCGAAACAGAATCGAAGGTACGCCTGGAAAATGCATACACCAGGGTGTTGGGGATATTTATCAGAAGTCTCGCTTCAGATCGTGAGGCGGCACTTGTTCATATGAGCCATCTTTCCATCTTGATCAACTCAAGTGAAGGTCGGCATTCTGTCGATTTTTCAGAAAGCCCAATTACACTTGCTCAACCCAAACGCCCCAACCACACCTTGCTCCAATGGGGATGTACACAATTTAAGAGTGCGAGTGATGAGGAATTATCTTCACTTCGACTCCCAATTGTCCAATCAGAGCTTGATAAATGGCAGATCCATTTTGCTCGATTTGACACCATGAACTCATGACGATTTATTGAAGAGTTTGAGAAAGGCTTCTTTGGGCACTTCAACGCGCCCGACCATCTTCATTTTCTTCTTCCCTTCTTTTTGTTTCTCAAGCAGCTTTTTCTTTCGACCAACGTCGCCGCCCCCAACCACCTTTGAGCCCTTCATAAGAACATCTTTGCGAAATGGCGCAATGCGCTCGCTTGCGATGATTTTTCCTTTGTACTGTGCTTGAAGTTTTATCTCAAATTGTTGACGGGGGATTACCTCTCGCATTTTTTTGGTCAGCTCTGCTCCTCGCTCTTGCGCACGCTCAGCTACCACTACTTCAGAAAATTCCTCAATTGGCTCCAAGTTAATCATGATTAAAAGCTTGTCAGCTGAGGCGTGTTCATATCCATCAAACTCCCAATCAAGCGAAGCATATCCGCTCGTTGCTGATTTTAGCGCATCAAATAGATCTCCAATCATTTCACTCATAGGCATTCGATAGGAAAGCGTGATTTGGTTTTTATTATCCATTGATAAAAACACCGCGCGTCGTTCCTCACATAATCGCATACATGCACCCATGTGCTCAGCCGGTGCAACAATAAGAATTTTCACCATTGGCTCATAAAACTGTCCGTCTCGCATTTCATACTCAACTTGTGGGGGAGTAAGCACGAGGCTTAGCTCGTACTCACGCTCCAAGCGCTCTCGAACAACGTCCGCATGAAGTAACCCTAAAAAGCCAACACGAAACCCAGCACCCAAGGCGACACTATAGATTGCATTAAACTCAAGCGACGAATCGTTAAGATACAATTTCTCAAGGGCTTTTTTTAGGTTGAGGTAATCGACCGTGTCAGTTGGAAAGATAGATGCATATACCATTGGCTTCACTTGTTTGTATCCTGGAAGGGGAACAGTTTCTTGACGGGCCAGCATGATTGTGTCACCAACTCGCACTTCATGAATATCTTTTAAGTTTGTGACTATGTATCCAATTTCTCCTTGAACGAGATGGTCTGTTGGAACAAGCTCAGGAGTAAACTTACCGACCTCAGTTGTCTCAAAGGTGATATTGCCAACTGCAAGCTTGAGCTTTGTGCGGGCGGAGGCCATTCCGTCAACCACGCGGACAAACGCAATGACTCCACGATGAGAATCATAGTATGAATCAAAAATCAGCGCGTTCATATTCGAAGTTGGAATAAGTTTGTCTGGGCCAATGGTTGGGGCGGGGATACGATCAACAACTGCATCCAAAAGTGGTTCAACACCAAGTCCGGTTTTTGCAGATATTTCAAATATCTCATGCTGCTCTATGCCCAAAAAGTCACTTATCTGCTTTTTAGTTTGTGCAACCTGCGCGCTTGGCAGATCGACTTTATTCACAACGGGAATAATAACCAGGTCTTTTTCAAGTGCCTTATATGCATTTGAGATGGTTTGTGCCTGAATGCCTTTTGTCGCATCTACCAATAGAATGACGCCTTCAACACATGAGAGCGTCCTATCAACCTCATACGAAAAGTCCACATGACCGGGCGTATCGATTAAGTTTAATTGGTAGGAGGTTTCAACGTTATGAGGTTGTGTCACATCTCGATTATGACGCGTATAATTCATGCGAACTGGTGCGAGTTTTATGGTGATACCACGTTCACGGGAGATGGGGTTTCGATCAAGCATTTGATCGTCGTGACGCTTTGGATCAACGGTGTGAGTCAACTCTAGCAATCGATCAGCAAGTGTAGACTTCCCATGATCAATATGTGCGATGATTGCAAAATTTCGAATGTTCATTTGTCTTATTATACCAGTCTAAACTACACTAAGCTTAGCTATAGCAGTGCCCATTGTGCATTGCTAGTGTATCAACATACATAGATACACTATAAAGGTGTCATGGATTGTTGAGACAATGCGAATGTGCATAGCAGACATGGTCAACATCTGCCAAATGCACCCAAATGACTATTTAGACTGCTATTACAGTCTAAACCAGCATTTATGCAAACTTACTTTAGCTTTGGTGTACGCACAATTCGGATTGTCGAAGCACCGCCGATAATTCCCCAGTAGTCGCCATGGACTACGATGATCTGAGAATTTTCAGGAACGATCGAATCGGCAGTCAATTGAGCAAGACATTCATCTATATATTCTCGCTCGACTTCACGCTTTGAGTCATCGCTTGCTTTTTTTACCATTGAATAAATGCCGTAGTTTAAGGCGAGTGACTTTGCAATCTCCGCTGTTGGGACATAGGTGAAAATTGGAACACCTGGTCGGTAACGCGAGATCAATTGGGCAGTTCGACCCGTCTTACTCAGGACAAGAAAACCAGCAAATTCATTGTTGTGACAGCCTGAGTCATATATGTTATACGCTGCGTCACAGATATGCTGTACCGGTGTATCAAGTTGATATCGATAGATGCGACGCGTATCTTCCGTAAGCTTGGTATTCTCATTAAAGATAACAGTGCGTGCCATCATGTTAACCGATTCACTTGGATACTTACCTAAAGCACTTTCACCCGATAACATCACCGCATCTGTTAAGTCCAGCACCGCATTTGCAACGTCTGAAACTTCAGCACGTGTTGGATACGGATTCTCGATCATACTCTCAAGCATCTGGGTTGCGGTAATGACCGGCACACCGCGTGAGAAACATTTACGAATAATCTTTTTCTGATAGTGTGGAACTTGCTCGATTGGAATTTCCACACCCAAATCACCACGAGCCACCATGACAGCGTCTGATTCTTCAATGATCGCATCAAGATTTGATATTGCCTGTCGCGCCTCGATCTTTGAAATAATTTTTGAAGTGGCACCTGCTTCCTTCATTGCCTTTTTCAGAATCTGCACGTCTTGTGCGGTTCGCGCAAATGAAAGCGCAACAAAATCAATATGTTCTTCGGCCGCAAGTTTTATTCCATCAAAATCGCGCTCTGTAAGCACATCCAGTGGGAACTCACCGCCCGGCATATTCATAGATTTTCGATTTTTGAGCACACCGCTTGCCTGAGGAACCAACACCATTTCGTGACCTCGACGTTCAAATGTCAGATGAAATTGCCCATCATTTACCACCACTTCCTGACCATCAACAATATGCTCCAAAATCTCAGGATGAGTGATGTTAAAGTCAGCCGTACCAAAAGGCACCGGCTCATTTTCAACAAGATCGATCTGGTCACCACTGAGGACGACTCGGATTTCTGGCCCCTGAAGATCAAGCAGTACCCCAACATGTACATCAGAACTTTCGCAAATTTCATGGATACGTCGCGCAGTAGCACGATGCCAATCAAGATTATTGTGCTTAAAGTTTAATCGAAATACATTCACACCAAGAGTTATTAAATGACGAAGCGTTGCCTCATCTTCACACGATGGACCGACAGTTGCGATTATTTTTGTTCGTTTCATAGGTACTAATAATAAATAAATGACTAAACGTTATATGATAAACACACACATACCACATCATGAACAAATCCAACACACGATATGTTTTACTTTTACAAAGCGCAACAACGGTGAACCAAATTTTAGTGCAGTCAGTGTGAATTTAGTCTGAATCAATTATACTACCATCAGAGACTAACATGAGAAGCAAACTCAAAGCAACGCTACAAAACCCATACATGCGCGGCGGTATCGCATTATCTATCGCATCTTTTGGTGTTGGGTTTATCAACTATGCAAGCAATGCATTGATCGCACGCGGCTTGGGGAGCGGGGGATATGGTGAGTATGCAACGGTCATATCATACGTTGCACTTTTGACCATTCCACTTGCAACCATCTCGACTGAAATTATCAAAAAAATCAAACAGCATACCTCAGACACAACTGCCATGAATCGCCGGATAAAAGGCTGGGAAGACGCACTCATTCGTAGCGCTTGGCATAATAAATACGCTGTTGTACTTCTACCTATAGTTATCGTTATTATTCAGCGGGCGACATCGCTTACGTGGTTTAGCAGTGCCTTTTTAGTGTTGCTTGGGGCAACGCTTGTGTTTGGAACATTTTATATGGCGGTTGCACAAGGCGCGCATGAGTTTGGCAAGTTCACCGCTGTTGCGGTGGCCGGAGCGCTTGTTAAATTAATGGGCGCTGTCATTGTGGCCTACGTCTACCAATCACTGTATGTTGTGTTATTTTTTATCGTCCTCTCATCCATCCCTCCGCTGCTTCTGCGTTTTTCATTTGTTGCACGACTAACAAGCCACCATGCGCCAAATATGTCGCGCGTTCGCCTGCGAAGCATCATATTTCGACCATCAGTCATCATTACAACGGGGTCATTGTTGGGGTTTGGACTCTTAGGAAGTGTGGATGTAATGATTGCCAAACACGTGCTGAGTGCACAAAACTTAGGACTCCTTGGAGGTTGGAGTTTATTAGCTAAAATAATCACCTACGTTTTCGGGCCACTTTTTGCACTGTCAATTATTTACTTCTCAGATCCTCACGCATTGCGTCACTCAAAAATGCCAGCATATGCATCTTTATTCTTACTACTGGCTGGAATTGTGGTCGCAAATATTGCATATAGTATTTTGGGGGGCACAGTTATACACATCGTATTAGGTGACTCGTTTTTATCTATTGCACCGCATGCGGCAGCGGCAGCAGTCTATGGGTCACTCATGACATGCTGCTTACTCTTTACCAATTACTTCATCACGCAAAACTCTCGAATTGGGCTTTTGCCATTGTTCGTCGTGCCTCTGCAAGTTGCGGCAATCGCATATTTTCACCAAGACTTAGCAACAATATTTTATATTGACATATACGCTGCGCTTGCAGTTTTTGGTGGGTATTTGATAGCATTGCTTCTGCAACTTAATGCACGCCGCACATGGATACCAAAAAAAGCCCCCAACATTTCCTAAGCCTCATCATTCCCGTTTACAAACAAGAGCAGACTATTGTTCGCGACGTGAGACGCATCAAAATTGTGCTTGATGAAATTCGCTACTCGCATGAGATTATCGTCGTTATAGATGGAATGCTGGACAAGTCGTTGGAAAAGATAAAAAAAGCCAATATACCTCATGTGCGGTATGTGTCGTACACAAAAAACCAAGGCAAGGCGTATGCGATACGAACCGGTATGAAATATGCAAAAGGTGATTACGTCATGTTTATGGATGCCGGCATGGAGATTGATCCAAATGGGATATCCATGCTTCTTGAACACATGGAATGGTATGACGCAGATGTCATAGTTGGCTCAAAACGACACCCCGCCTCCCAAGTTACCTATTCTCCTGTTCGAAAGCTACTCAGCCTTGGCTACTACTGGTTTGTTCGCCTTCTGTTTGGCGTGCGTGTTCATGACACGCAGGCGGGGATTAAGATATTTCGTAAAAAAGTACTTGAGACGATATTGCCACGACTCGTTGAAAAAAAGTTTGCAGGAGATCTTGAAATGCTGGTTGTTGCAAAGCGTCAAGGACACGGTCGCATATATGAGGCGCCAATCAAACTCAACTACGCGTTTGCCACCTTCACAAGCGCTGCAACCTGGCAATCCGTGAAAGGAATCTTTCTCGATACGCTCGCCATCTGGTATCGCACTTATGTGGTTGGACAATATAATAAGTAGTTATGAATATCTTGTGGTTTACATGGAAGGATCGGACAAACCCAGATGCGGGTGGTGCAGAAGCTCAAAGTAGCGAGCATTGTCGTCGGCTGGCGGCAGATGGACACCACGTGACAGTCATCACCGCAAACTATCCAGGCGGCGCATCGTTTGAACAGATTGACGGATATGACGTGATTCGGCGCGGCAGCAAATACACGGTCTTTTTTTGGGCAGCTTGGAATTATTTTTTCCACATCAAAAATAAACGCGAGATTGACATTATTATTGAAGAAATAAATACTGCACCTTTTATGACGCAATGGTACGCATATACCAAGAAGCGATTTCTCTACATATACCAATTGTCGCGCCAGATTTGGTTTCACGAAATATCTTTCCCCATGAACATCATAGGGTATGTGCTTGAGCCAATATATTTATTCTTCTTAAAGAACAATCGGGTGTGTACCGAATCTGAAAGTACAAAAAATGATCTCGTAAGATTTGGGTTTTCCAGAAAGCGTATTTATATTATCCCAATTGGCATAAACCAACAAAAAAACTTACACGCTCATAAACACACAAGCCTACAGACGAAGTACCGTGCTCCTACCATCTTGTCATTTGGTGTCATCAGGTCGATGAAGCAAACACTCCAACAAGTGAAAGCATTTGAGATTGCCCAAAAATCAGTTCCAAACCTGCGCATGATTATCTGCGGAAATGCATCTTCACCATATGCAAAACGAGTGCTTGAGCATATTCGATCATCAACCACCACTCGCAGTATTTCGCACTTTGGATGGGTGAGTGAAGCAAAAAAGCGCGAGGTGATGAGGCGCTCACACCTCTTGACTGTCACCTCTGTCAAGGAAGGGTGGGGGATGATTGTCACAGAAGCGGCGCAATACCAAACGCCTGCTATCGTCTATGATGTTGACGGTTTACGAGACAGCGTGCTCCCTGACAAAACGGGAATCGTGTGCAAACCAAACACCCCGCGTGCGATGGCCAAGCAAATGGTGGCGCTTATAAACGATGATAAAAAACTCGCTCGTCTGGGAAAAAATGCCGCAACACATGCCAGAAAATTTACCTATAATAAGGCGTATCGTGCGTTTTTATCCGTTATAAATACCCAATAATTTTGACCACCGTGAAATACACCGCCAAGTCCCCAAAACCCCCACAGCACTTTATACATTTTGCACAGCCATTATTTGGTCGGGAGGAAAAAGCTGAAGTATCAAAAGCCCTAGACTCCGGGTGGGTCACATTGGGTCCGCGTGTCAAACAATTTGAGGACAACGTGGCCAATTATGTTGGCGCCAAATATGCAGTTGGCCTCAACTCATGCACCGCGGCGCTTCATCTGGCATATATCGTCGCGGGCGTCAAAGCAGGGGATGAAGTTATTACTACACCGTTTACCTTTATTGCGACGATCAACCCACTTCTTCACATTGGCGCAAAACCAATCTTTGCTGATATTGATGAGCAAACCCTCAACCTTGATCCAAAAAGTGTCGAAGCAAAAATCACCAAGAAAACGAAGGCAATAATTGTCATGGACTACGGAGGAAATCCCGTGGATTTTGCAGCGTTTAAAAAAATATCGAAAAAATATAATATTCCACTGATTGATGACGCGGCATGTGCCTTGGGTGCCGAGTACAAAGGGAAGAAAGTTGGATCACTTGCTGACATTAGCTGCTTTTCCTTTCATCCGATCAAGAGCATTTCAACGGGCGACGGAGGGATGATCACCACGAATAATCGCCAGATGGCCGAGCGCGCCACTCTGCTTCGGCTTCAAGGAATGAGTCGAGATGCATGGAAACGATATACTGCCACCGGGTCATGGCTGTATGATGTTGTGGAGCCAGGATACAAATATAATATGTCAGATATCCAAGCGGCCATTGGAATTTGCCAACTCAAGAAACTTGATGGATTTCTAAAAACTCGTGAAAAATATGTGGCGATGTATGATCGTGCATTTGGCAAGATTGAAGAAATTACCACGCCGTATGTGGCTCCCAACACACGCCATGCACGAAACATCTACACGTTGCGATTTGATTTTAAGAAACTCAAAATCACCCGCGACTGGTTGGTTGATGAGCTAAAAAAGCGTCAGATTGGGGTGAGCGTTTACTATATTCCACCCTATATGTTCCCGTATTACAAAAAACATCTCAAGATTAAGCCAAGCGATGTTCCCGTCACGCACCGCGTGTTTGAGTCAATGCTTTCATTGCCGCTCTCACCCAAAATGACCCAAAAGGACGTTACATATATCATTGACGTGGTGACTTACTTAATTGAGTCTAATCGCGCATAATACTCATGACTTTTTCTTGGAATCTGTTGGAGTATGATACGCAGCTTTTTGGCATGAAGACTGCCAAGGTAACGCATGTTGAAACAGATGCCGTAGACGAGCTTGTTCAAGAACTAAAAAAGCAGGGCGTGGAATATGCAACTCACCGCATAGAGAGCACACGCATGGACACTATTTCAAAGCTTGAGAGCGCAGGATTTGTCCTTGTTGATGGGTTTGTTGAGCTTGAGCAGAATCCCGACACATTCAAAGACACACAGATCAATCCATCAATACGAGCGGCAACCGCGGCAGACATTCCCGCGCTTCGCGCGCTGGCCGCTTCGTCATTTGTCTACAATCGATTTTATAACGATCCGCTCATTACCAAAGAACAAGCCGATACGTTGTTTGCCGACTGGATTGAAAACTCAGTTGCTAAAATTGCGGCTGATGAAGTATTTGTGTATGAAAATGAGGGCGATATTGTGGGCTTTGTGACGATCAAATATGCGGGGGAAATTCCACTCATTGCCGTTTCAAAAAATATGCAAGGTCAGGGCATCGCAAAGAAACTCATCTCACATGCACTGCACACATTCGCAATTCGTAATCCGCAACCCGTAACTCGAAACTCACAACCCGAAACCCGTAACTCGAAACTCTCAACTGTCACCATAGATACCCAACT
>CAYUJW010000005.1:0-4278 GCA_964445135.1 uncultured Gammaproteobacteria bacterium | reverse complement strand
GTTACAAATCCCGTTTTAATCAGAACGTGAGTGAGGCCATATTTTTTCTTTAATTCAGCAAGCGTCAGTTTCAGCTGCGGGTATACATCGGTCACTTTCATAAGCCCTAGATTATCCGCATTTACAAACACTTGAGCTTTCGTGTGATATATAGTCATCGTGGTATTTTGATGGGGAATACAGAGAATCTTCATGGGACTTTTGGAGGTATGATGTTTGTTGATGTAGGAAAACACCCGACTCATATCATCGGTGACACTTCGATTACGATCACCAATTACACTTTTTATTTGGAAAAATAAAATGATTCCCAAACACACGACAAGCAGTGCACAATATAATCCGATAGAGAGATTTTTGTAGGGAGTGCTTATGAGAAAAAACAGCAACGACGTTGAAAGAAATGCAGATGGGACGGTTGCCATTTCCATATAGCGATACCCTTCACCAATGGGCATCAACCGGCGTGTTTTTAATATTACAACTCCCAACACATAAAAAAACAGTATCCAAGCGGTGATCACGGTGAGAAACGGATGGAGTGGAAGAATGTTTGTGGCAACAAACACTAAATACATAACTGCGGAAAATGCCCATGGGTTCATGCCAAATATCGCAATAGGCGAAAACACTTCAACAATCTTATACAGCCGATTTATCAAATCCATCTGCACGTCTTTTTTAATTACCCCACGAACCTGATGCGCATAGCGCGCATCCAAATTTACGATCCAAAAGTAAATGTTTGCCATATGCCCACGCGCCACGCGAAGGTAATAACCACGTGTCACAATGAGCGCCGCGACAAAACCGATAAGCAACGCTTGCACAAAAATTGCGGTGTTTAAAAAAAAGGTGAAGAAAATAGTGAGAAATACAAATGCCTGCAGAGCAAATCGGTGAGTTAAAAATAACATACCAGTCATCAACGCACCGGCCCAAAATAACCATGGATTGGGTTGGTAAAAATACATGAGCAGGGGAACGGTCGCCAGACTAAAATTAAAATAGCCAAGCGAGCGGGGAGTGAGCTGGCTGTTTTCGGCGGCAATAACTGGCGTGAGGATATAGGTTGTTTGTGCAACAATAGCAAACCAAATGTCTTGCGTTAAAAAATATGAAATGTAAAACAAAAACATCCCCTGTAATACATCGAAAAATGGTGCAATAAACCCTTTGACGCGATCCAGCAATTTTTTGGGGATATAGGAAAGGAGTATTGGAAAGACCGGAGGATAGTCAAAATATCCACTCACCATAAATTGATCAGATAGCGCGGCGCCGGGTACACGATGATTGTTCTGTCTGATATGAGAAACCTCAAGCAGTCTTGTCCACACATCGACACCAAACGATTTATTAAAAAAACGCGGCCATGTTTGGAGAATAAATGAGAAAATGGCGATACCCGCTGAAATAAATAAATATTGATGTTGCATAAAAATTGAATGTGCTACAATGACAAAGTGCGGCTCGCTTTGGGCAATTATACGACATAATTGTTCGATACATAACGGGCAAACAATTAGCTGACTGTACACCAAGCAAATGAAGGTATTTATCACGGGATCAACAGGACTTTTAGGGAGCGCACTTCTTCGCTTGGCCCCCTCCGTACACAAACTTTACGCAAGCTACAACATCAACACACTTGTTCCCAATGTTCTTTGTGACTATCGCCACATGGATATTACTGATGCTGTCGAAGTTGAAAAGGTGATTGGCAAGATAAAACCCGATGTAGTCATTCATACAGCGGCAATTGCAACGCCTGATTATTGTGACAAACACCAAAAAGAAGCAACGGCGGTAAACGTCGGGGGTACAAAAAACATACTTGCTGCATGCAAAAAAACCGGTGCAAAAATAATATTTATCACCACAAACGGCGTGTATGACGGAAAGAAAGCACCGTATGCCGAAGACGCCACCGCAAATCCAATTGACTGGTACGGAAAGACCAAAGTCGAAGGAGAAATGCTTACTGAAAAAAGCGGCGTCACATACATGATAGCGCGGCTTATCACGATGTACGGCTGGAATAATCCCCGAGAACGCCAAAATCCAGTAACGTGGCAACAGGTGATTTTGGGTGAAAATAAAACACCTCTCAATATGGTAAGCGACATGTATAACAATTTCTTATATTCAGACGAGGCCGCACGCGCGATATGGGCGGCAATTGAGCGAGGCACCTGGGGAGAGAAATTTAATATTGCGGGGAAAAATTGCGTTTCACGCTATGATTTTTCAGTGCATATTGCTCGCGCCTTCGGACACGATACAAAGATGATCTATCCTGTCAAAATGGACTACTTTAAAAACTTTGTGCCTCGCCCAAAAAATACTTGTTTTGTCACAAAAAAAATGTCTCAAGTGCTTGAAATTGAGCCAATCTCAACTTCACAAGGCCTGAAACATATGGCAAACCATCCGTTGCCTATCAATGCCTGGCGCGCGCTATGATAGTCATTACAACGCACGCCGTTTTTCTTGACGGCCGCGATATCTACGGACCTCCGCACGCGATAAGTGTATATCTGAATAAACACAAACAGTCGCATATCTTCATCAAACATTCGCTCTATTTAAACTACCCATATTCCCTCATTGAGCACTATGAAAATGGTCGGCTAAAAAACCAAACATCAATTCGCATTAAAAGCAGCGTCTATCTTTTGCGATTATTTGAGGAGCAATATATAAGCTTTCAAACTATAAAAAAAGTGAGGGACAGACAGCTCCTAATCATCGCTACAAATCCCGTAAACCATCTGTCTGCTATGGCGCTTAAGTGGTTTCATATTGCAAAAAAGAGCATATATTTCAGTGCCGACTTTGCAATTTCACGATTTGAAAATCCACTGATGAATCGAGCTTACCATTGGATAGACACACTTGCGCAAAACAATGCCCAATCTGTATGGAGTATTTCAAAGCGCATAGTTGCATACCGAAAACGACATGGACTTGCCAAAAAGAAAAATATACTTGTTCCAAATGCGCCATTTTTTCATGACATAAAACGCGCGCACCACGACATGATTCGTCGACATGATTTGGTGGTCGTTTCGGCTCTTGAGCCGGGTGTGGCATTTGAAATGCTTATTCAAGTGGTGGGAGAACTCAAAAAAGTCATACCCGATATTCGACTGATACTTATTGGGAGCGGCTCAAAGGAGAAAGCACTCAAGAAGAGCGTGATAGATCAGGGATTGGGAAAACATATTATTTTTAAAGGGTCCCTCAGCCACACTGAAATGTTTCGGGTAACCACAAAGTGTGGAATTGGAATTGCCTTCTATGATGTGGCAGATCCCAATCACTTTCGTTATTTTAGCGATCCAATGAAGGTGCGAGACTACCTCGCAAGCGGCCTTCCTGTTATAGTCTCTGGCAACAGTGCGATCGGGGAGGAGCTCGTGACACATAACGCCGGGTGCGTGGTTGCGATTAATGAAGGGGAATTGCGTCGTACGATAAAGCATATGCTTCTTAACAAGAAGGCATATGAAACAATGCGTAAAAATGCTATCAATTTGGCAGAGGCCACCGATGCTGAGAAAACATTATCAAAATTACTCACTCTAAACACAATATGAAGGATAAAAAAATCGCGGTGTATGAAGAATTACTTCAATGTATATACTGCAAGTCGCAACTCAAGTATGTGCGCTCCAATTTTGTGTGTCAAAAATGCGCCCGTAAATACCCCTATAAAGATGGTATTGCAATTTGTCTGGGGGATGAAAGTGCGCACATGCTCAAGCAAGCGCAGATATATGATGATGAGTATGCAAAAAAAAGCTATGGAACAAAATTAGAGTATTGGCAACAAGCATATATCAAACGGACTGCCCAAATGTTTGATCTTGACAAGCCGCAAGCGACTCCCAAGCGATATCTTGATGTGGGAGCGGGCCCAGGACACACGGTGATTCGCTTGGCACAAAATAACCTGACCTCAATTGGCTGCGACATTTCGCTAACTGGTGCACAACAAGCGATGAAGATGGCCAGGCGGGCAGGTGTGTTTGACCGCGTCTATTATGTAGTGTGCGACGCACGCAACTTGCCATTTAAAAAACAGTCAATTGATTACATTTCTTGCATCATGCTTCTTGAGCATTTGGAACATGACGATGAGGTAATTGGAGATATGGCACGCATATTAAAAAAGGCAGGCCGCGTCTATGTTGCCGTGCCAAATACCTATTGGCATTTTTGGTTTTTCATGTGGCCCATCAACTATTGGCACGACAGGCGTCTTGGACACCT
>CAYUJW010000004.1:3617-35138 GCA_964445135.1 uncultured Gammaproteobacteria bacterium | reverse complement strand
CGGTGAAACAGCACAAACACACGACAGCCGCTTGGACCTTGCCGGGGAGAGTCGATAATTCGCACATTGTCAGGATGGAGTTCAAATCCGTGTCGGGCAAGCTGCGCGCCGGTCCAGGTTGACGCGGCCGCCACGTGTTCAGGTGCGCCTTGCCCCAACGCTTGGAAAAATGCATCATGATTGGTTCCCACATACCATTGCCCCTCGCAATATTCAATTCGTCCCATACTGTCAAAGTGTTCAATTGCAGTGGTTACAAATTCGCCGGCCCGAAAATAGGGGCTGGCCAGTGGGTCAAGTGCGAGTCGGTTTGCGGTTGAAAGCGACAAGTGAAGAAGTCGGGATTTGGCCGGTATATCAAAACCCATCGGCATATCATGAAGGTATGCAGCCATGTGTACTTGATGCTTTAAGTCCGTTTGAGCATTATATGCATCAACTTTTAAGGTATTTGGGGATTTATACGCTTCAATCTGCGTCGCTCCGCACGCAAAACGCTCAATTGTTTGCGCATTCATCGATTCAAACAGTTTGCGGGGAGTGGGCGCGACATGTGGTGCTCGCAGTACTTCTATCATTCAAGGTGTTGATGAATAATGTGTGAAAGTTCTTCAAGCGTTGCGGTCTTCATCATCTCATCACGCACGGCAGCTGAGCCTTCAAATCCGCTGGTGTACACTTTGACAAAGCGCTTCAGTGTGGCAAAATGCTTGGTATCGCCCCAAGTGAGTGTGAAGAGGTCGACATGTTTTTTCAGCAATTGGAGTCGCTGCTGTTTTGTACACTCGGCCCAATTGACATGTGGGTTAAACACATAGGGGTTGTGAAATATACCTCGACCAATCATGATGCCGTCATATCCGTATTGCGTAGCCTTCTCAATGCCCTCTGCACGACTTTTTACATCGCCATTGCCGATAAGTATCGTCTGTGGGGATATCTTGTCTCGCAGAGCTCGGATCTCATCTGCACACTCCCAGTGCGCGGGGACATCTGACATTTCAGCAGTCGTTCGCAAATGGACGGTGAGTGCGGCCGGGCGTTGGGCAAGGATGTGTGCGATCCAGGTGTCAATTGCGATCTCATCAAATCCAATTCGAGTCTTGACGCTGACAGGAAGCGTCCCGGCCGCATCTTTTGTGGCTTGAATGATTTGGGCGGCAAGGGTTGGATTTTTAATAAGCGCGGAGCATGCGCCGCGTTTGACGACTGATCGCTCCGGGCACCCCATATTAATGTCTATGGCATCAAACCCTAAGCTGACAATATGGGCAGCTGCACGCGAGAAAAGTTCGGGGTCGATCCCCCAGATTTGAGCGACAAGCGGTCGTTCATGTTCGCTATAGCGCAACCGCTGCTCAACTTCCACGCGGCCGGGAGAGAACATTCCATCAACACTGGTAAACTCACTCATATACACATCAGGCGCTCCACAGCCACCTACAATTTGACGAAAACAGGTATCAGTCGCCCCTTCCATGGGGGCAAGTACAAAAAACGGATGGGGAAGGCTTTTCCAATCAAACTTCATACCGTATAGTATATCACTACAAGCCGTATTTTTATGTTGTTGCTACGGCCCAAACTGAAAGGCTTCACGGGGGATTTGATAGGTATTTATCAGCGACTTATGTTCTTTCGTATTTCGAACAAGCACCAAAATTTGCTCATTTGCATAGACTGCAACCCAATCGGGGTCGGCGGTTTTTTGTCGCAGGAAGTTTTGACTCCAAGGCGTCAAGTCGCGATACTGAAATACGATAAATGAAAAATGATGCGTGTCATCAAGTTTTTGGAATGCGCTTGGGCTATCCATATTCTTATATGACTTTTCGAAAAAGCTGATTGGATATGCTTCCGGGCGATTATCAACATATACCGGTGTTGGATAAATGATCCATTCTAAATAGCTCCCAATGTCATAGTTATTAAACACCGCGCCTTTCACATATTTGGCGATGAACATGTCGGCTGCCGATGTGTCTTGTGCCCCAAGGTGCGCTTGCTCAGCCTGACTCCATCTTGATTGGTGGATAAACAACATGCCGATCAGGGAAAAAAGTAAAAGTATTGTTGCCGAGAGAGCTCGTGATGTGCGAAGAAGCGTGGCCAAGTGCCCTTCAAGATGCGAGACGATTGCTGCCATGATGGGGAGTGAGACAAGTGCCGCAAGGGGGATGTTGCGAACACCAAAGACTGCCCAAACTGAAAACACCAACGAGACCAGATGTAGACGCCAATGGGTACCTCCTCGACGAACTAAAAACGTGACAAACAGTACGGCAGCAAGCACCCCAATGTGCAGATATACCGGATCATGCATACCCCAGTTCCACAGAAAAAACACCGATTTATTCTCGACGATTTCGTATCCGTAATTTTGAAATATGCGAAATGGATACAGCAACCCAGCCACGCCATGCGGCGTACATAATGAGGCGACAATTGACGCTAAAAGGAGTGTGCCGTGGCGCTTTGATTTGAGAGAAATAAATGGTTTCGTGTGGTGAAGCTGCGCGCCCCATAGGGCAATGATGGCAAGCCCTAGTACAAAATAAATATGCACATTTGCCCAGAAAAGTTGCAGAAACACCAATGCCACCACATGCTTTGTCGTCAGGCGCCTTGTGTGGCCAAGTATTGAGATAAAAAGTACCGTCAAGGCGTACGAGAAAACTTCAGGACGCACTTCCGTTCTCGTAATAAGAAGGGGGAGCAAAAGGACGAATGCGGTGACTACATTGCGAATGGGGACAGTTCGTTGCGCCATCTCAAGCGACAGGTACACACTGATGGCAAATATGAGTAAAAACAATGCATGTAATAATGGCCAGGAGCCAGCTTGAAATGCGGCGTAAAATATCACTGCACTGAACCAGTGATGATTGACAAAAGGAAAATCAGGATGCGTGTATGAAAATGCGTTGGTGTAGAGCACATCACTTGGGTAATGACCGGCCAGCAAGGATTCAAGGATGATTTTTCCGCTTAACAAGTGTCGGGGAATGTCGGAGTTCGTTGGATTGATAAGCTGCGTTGCAAAAAATGTGGCGACAACTGATCCCAGCGCGCAGAGCAATTTTTTGTATTTCATAGTCATTGAGGGCAGTGCTAGCTTGTGGAAAATGATACGACAAGGGTGATTTCTCCTCGGTATTCACGCTGCGCAAGCTCCAGTGGGGCACCTCGCACCACTTCTTCAAACTTCTTTGTCAACTCTCGACACACGCAAACTTGGGCCTCCGGATCAATTTGAGCAAGCGCGCGAAGCGTCTTTTGAATACGGTTGGGGGATTCGTACCATATAAAACTTAAGCCCAGTGGGGAATCGTGTGCCAGGCGCAGCTGTTTTGCGATTTCAGAATCTTTTTTTGGTAAAAATCCCATGAATGCAAAGCGCGTTGGATCAAAACCTGAATGAACAATTGCGGTAGTGAGTGCTGTGGGGCCGGGAATCACCTCAAAATGCATGTCACGCGCTATCATTTTTTGAATCAACAGGTGTCCCGGATCAGAGATCAAAGGCATGCCATTTTCAGAAAGCAAGATGACACGGTGATCTGCTTCAAGCAATTCAAATACATAAGGGAGCCTTTCAAATTCGCGCTCTTTATAATATGAGACAAGTTGTTGTGACGGATGTATGGGGTGCTGAAATGTTTCAGCAAGCTTTGCGCGAAGCATGCCAGCTGAGCGGGTGTCTTCGGCAAGAATGAACTCGGCATCAAGTATGGCTCGCCCCGCACGAAACGATATATCTTGCATGTTTCCGATAGGGGTGGCGACAACGGTGAGCATCTCTTATGTACTGACAAGTATAGTGTATATAAGAGCGGAATTGGGGCAATGGTGCCGAGACATATATTTGTCTAAACTATGCAGATGGTGCTGTATAATGACACATATGAATATTGCGAATGTATTTGAGCAGCTCTTACAAGCCCTTCATCACCCAGAAGATTTAATTCGCGCAATCGGTTACCCCGGTATGTTTGCAATCGCATTTGCCGAGTCTGGACTCTTTTTTGGATTCTTCTTGCCGGGCGACAGCATGTTGTTTATTGCAGGCTTTCTCGCATCGCTTGGATATTTTAACGTTGGGATCCTGTGTGCTGGGTTTTTTATCAGCGCGTTTTTGGGTGACTCTGTTGGGTATTTCACCGGACACAAATTTGGAAGACGATTGTTTCAAAAGAAAGATTCAATGCTTTTTCGTCATGAACACCTGATGCAGGCTGAGTCGTTTTATGAGCGTCATGGAAAAAAGACGATCATTCTTGCGCGTTTTGTACCAATTGTTCGCACATTTGCACCTATTGTTGCCGGTATTGCGAATATGCATTATCGAACGTTTGTCATGTATAACGTCATTGGAGCATTTTTATGGGGTGTTTGCTTGACGCTTTTAGGGTATTTCTTAGGTCGACTCATTCCAACTGAAGTCATGGATAAATACCTCTTGCTCATTATCGGAATCGTGATTGCTTTGTCAATGTTGCCAGGGGTTCTTCACCACATGGCCGAAAATCGCGAGAAAAAAACAATAAGTATTCAATAGCAGCTCATGTAGGGTGAACTCATTGACGCTATATGATATACTTATGTCCAATTTATGTTTGATCTCCAATCATCCTACACTCCAACTGGCGATCAGCCTCATGCGATAAAAGGCCTTACCTTTGGTATTACCCATGGCCTGAAAAACCAGGTTTTAGTTGGTGTGACCGGCTCCGGAAAGACGTTTACGATGGCCAATGTCATCAATACGCTGCAAATGCCGGCGCTTATCATCTCGCACAATAAGACACTAGCGGGCCAGCTGTATCAGGAAATGCGAGACTTTTTCCCCAACAATGGCGTTTCGTATTACGTCTCATATTACGATTATTATCAGCCAGAGGCGTACATTCCCCAAACCGACACCTATATTGAAAAGGAGGCAGAGGTCAATGAGGTCATTGACAAGCTGCGACTCCAATCAACGACCAATATTTTGACACGAAAAGATGTGATTGTCGTGGCCTCCGTGTCGTGTATCTATAACATTGGTGCGCCGGCTGAGCACGGCAAATTCACGCTTACCTTAAAAATCGGGGATCCAGCTGATTGGAAAGCAATGGCCGCGCGCCTGGTAGATCTACTATATGATCGCTCAGAGTTTGAGTTTAAACGCGGCACGTTTCGACTCAGAGGACAATATATGGATATTTATCCGGCATATGATGATATTGGATACCGCGTGTATGAGGAAGCAGGGAGCATCGTTCGTATCGTGACGTTTGACCCCTTGTCAGGCAAAGAGCTGAATGTGATTGCCTCGGGCGACCTAACTGCCGCACCTCTCGTGATCTATCCTGCCAAGCAGTATCTAACTGACCCCGCAGTCATCGAAAGCGTTGAGAAAAAAATCCGCAGCGATTTGGCGCTTGAAGTGGCAGAGCACGAGGCAAAAGGGAAAATTGTCGAAGCTCAGCGGCTGCTAAGGCGTACAAACTATGATCTTGAGATGCTCAAAGAAGTGGGGTATGTAAATGGGATTGAGAACTACTCGCGCTATTTTGACGACCGAAAACCAGGTGATTCACCAAACAGTTTGCTTGACTATTTTAATTATGCCTACGGGAAGGACTATATCGTTTTTATCGACGAATCACACATGACAGTGCCGCAAATTCGAGGTATGTACAACGGGGACGCGGCACGCAAAAACATGCTGGTTGATTTTGGATTCCGCATGCGCGCTGCATTTGATAATAGGCCACTTCGTTTTGATGAGTTTTATCGCCATCCGCCACATATTGTTTATATTTCAGCAACGCCAAACCCATGGGAATTAGAGCAGGCTCATGAAGAGGCTCATAAGAGCGAAGCCATGACGAAGGAAAAATATGAGGGAGTAGTGGAGCAGTTGATCCGACCAACCGGCATCCCCGACCCAATGATTGAAATTCGCCCTGCAAAGGATGAAATACAAGACTTAATCGCCGAAGTTGAAAAGCGCGCAAAAAAGAATCAGAAAATTCTCGTCACCACGCTTACCAAAAAAACAGCGGAAGATTTGACTGAATACCTCAAAGAACGCTCAGTTCGGGCAGAATACCTCCATTCGGATATTGTGACCCTTGAGCGTTCGGCTATCTTGGAGAACCTGAGGCGAGGCAACTATGATGTGCTCATCGGCGTCAACTTGCTGCGTGAGGGGCTTGATTTGCCAGAAGTGTATTTGGTGGCCATACTTGATGCTGATCGTGAAGGCTTCCTGAGATCAAGAACATCTCTCATTCAAACGATGGGACGAGCCGCGCGTAACGTTGAGGGAGAGGTCATCTTGTACGCTGACAAAATTACCAAATCGATGAAAGAAGCAATTGATGAAATTGATAGACGCCGAGCTTTCCAAGTAGCGTATAATAAGGAGCACAAAATTGATCCAAAAACGATATTCAAGCCAATTCGAGAAGGAATAGTTGATGCAGAGTACGAACAAGCCAAGGCAGATGCACTAAACACCGAGTATACGCCGACCGCACTTGGCGCCATAACACCCACCTCAATGACTGCGTACGACGTAAAAAAGACTATTGCAAAACTTGAGCGGGAGATGAAGAAGCAAGCGGATGCACTGAATTTTGAAGTGGCAATTGCCATTCGGAATAAAGTTATTGAATTAAAAGATCACACCAGCTAACAACGCACATATGGCAAATAGTATCGTTATCAAGGGCGCACGACAACACAACCTGAAAAATGTGTCTCTCACCATACCCAAGGACAAGCTTGTGGTGATGACTGGTGTTTCAGGAAGCGGCAAGTCATCGCTGGCATTTGACACCATTTATGCTGAGGGACAACGGCGATACGTTGAATCGCTCTCCGCATACGCGCGTCAATTTTTGGGAATAATGGATAAGCCTGATGTTGACACAATAGAAGGTCTCTCGCCCGCCATTTCCATCGATCAAAAAACTACATCGCACAATCCACGCTCAACGGTTGGTACAATCACCGAAATTTACGATTATCTCCGACTTCTGTTTGCACGTGCCGGACACCCTCATTGTCCAAACTGTCATATCGAAATATCCAAACGCTCAATTGACGAAATTGTTGAGCTTTCACTTGATCTGATTAAAAAACAAGTGGCCACGGATCCAATTCCTCCACACACTGTGCGACTCTTGTCGCCCGTTGTCAGGCAGAAAAAAGGGGAGTTTCGAGACCTCTTTCAAAATTTACAAGCTAAGGGATTTACCAATATTATGGTTGACGGGAAACCGTTTGACATGTCAGGCGACATAGGGCTTATTAAAACGAATAAGCATGATATTGCAGTAGTGATTGATGAAATTAAAGTCTCTCATTCAAACCTGAAAGACGAGGTGTATGTGGGGAATCTGAGGTCGCGCCTGACCAATGACATCGAGCAGTCGCTCAGCCTGGCCGGTGGCTTGGTCATTGTCAAAACAGACAGTGATGATCATTTGTTTTCCGAGCGCTTCTCATGCCCAAATTGTAATCTATCACTTCCTGAGCTTGAGCCGAGAATGTTTTCCTTTAATTCCCCGCTTGGCGCTTGCGAGACATGTCGTGGAATTGGCACAATCTACAAAGTTGACCCCGAGCTTGTTCTGAATCGAAATCTCACCATTCATGAAGGCGCGATATTACCTTTTAATAAGCTTCTCTTTCAAGATACTTGGTACATACGACTTCTGAAGGAAGTGGCAAAAGAAGAGGGAATAAACATGGATGAGGCTATAAAAGATATGGAAGAGGATACGCTAAAAGTATTGTTGTATGGCACCAAAAAAACATATCGTGTCCCGGGCACCAATCGACATGGGAAGGCAACGGTCATATATGAAAAGTACGACGGCATTATTCATGAGCTCGAACGTCGATTTTTTGACAATCAATCGGGAGCCGAAAGCCACGACATTCAGCGATATGTGCGTGAAGAAATCTGCAACACCTGTTTGGGGAAACGTCTAAAGCCCGAGATACTCGCCGTCACCATTGGCACAAATAGCATTGCCGACTTTGCTGATTGGGCAATTGTCGATATTCTTACATACTTTTCAGACAAACTCCCAACCATTCTCAACGACTATGAAAAAGAGGTGGCGCGCGCCATCACCAAAGAAATCGGTACACGTTTGACATTTTTAGTAAATGTTGGTCTTGGTTATTTGACAATATCTCGATCGGCGAGATCCCTATCTGGCGGCGAGTTGCAGCGCATTCGACTTGCCTCACAAATCGGAACGGGCCTAACGGGCGTACTCTATGTGCTTGATGAGCCGTCAATCGGACTTCATCCAAAGGATGTTTCGGCCCTTATTACCACCCTCAAACACCTCAAAGAGCTTGGAAATACCTTGATCGTCGTAGAACATGATCAGGAAACAATTGAGTCTGCTGATCATATTGTTGAGCTTGGGCCACAGGCGGGAAAGCATGGGGGCGAAGTCATTTTTGAAGGAACAGTTGCCGAAATGATCAAGTCTTCAAAGTCCCTAACTGGCCAATACTTAAGTGGCAAAAAACAAATCACCGCTGATTTGCCACCTTCTGATAATAAAGAAGGGGAGTTGGTCATTCGAAAAGCCAGCGAGCACAATTTAAAAAATGTTGATGTCGCGCTCCCCTTGGGTAACCTCATCGCAATAACGGGCGTTTCAGGATCTGGCAAATCAACACTCATTGTTGATACGCTCTATCCATCTTTGAAATACCATATTGATGGCTACTATACAGAATCAATGGGTGCACTTGAGCGATTAGAAGGGTTTCAATATATCGATCGGGTGTATTTGGTTGATCAATCGCCAATCGGGCGAACTCCTCGCTCAAATCCAGCAACATATGTTGGATTTTTTGATGTGATTCGTGACTTATTTGCAAGCACCCAAGAGGCAAAGGCGCGCGGATATGCAAAAGGCAGATTTTCATTCAATGTAAAAGGCGGCCGATGCGAAAAGTGCCAAGGCGCTGGACTCATCAAGATTGAAATGCAGTTTTTACCAGACGTCTATGTCACCTGCGATGTGTGTGATGGCCATCGTTATAATCGCGAAACGCTTGAAGTGCGCTATAAAGGAAAAAATATCTATGACATTTTGCGCATGACAGTTGAAGAGTCCTGTGATTTTTTTGAGAATCATTTTCAAATTCATCAAAAATTGGTGTTTCTGAAGGAAGTTGGACTTGGATATATTGAGCTTGGACAAGCGGCACCTACCTTGTCAGGTGGTGAAGCACAGCGCATCAAGCTCGCCAACGAACTTTCCCGACGTGACCGCGGTCGCACCGTATACATTCTTGATGAGCCAACCACCGGGCTGCATTTTCATGATGTTGAAAAGCTCTTGGTTTCGCTCCAGGAGCTGGTGAAAAAAGGAAATACGGTCATTGTGATCGAGCATAATCTTGATGTGATCCGCAATAGTCAGTACGTTGTCGACATGGGACCAGACGGCGGAAATGCCGGGGGATCAGTGATCTATCAGGGTCCAATTGAAGGATTAAAGTCAGCCACCGCATCTCACACTGCTCGCTACGTATTTGCCTCAAAATAATATCCGCACACTTATCGGATATAATGAATGCAACATATATGACTCATACGCGCATCTTTTCCCTTGCTCTTAACGCGGTTCTTGTCTTTCTCTGGCTCATGAGTCCGATTTTTTCGCCTGTTCATGCTGATGAGAGCTTTCGTACAGATTACGCAGTCGACTATTACTTGGGACAAGAAAATGGCGCAATAAAAAGCAGCGTTACCCTGACGACCACCGTCACAAACAAGCAAGAAGATGTATATATAGACAAGTATTCTGTGGCATTTCCCGAATCATTTCAAATGTCACAGATTAAAGCGCGTGATGACCATGGAGCAATCGAGGTTGAACAAAAACAATCAGAAGGTGGCGCAAACACCTTGACGATGAAGTTTAATGAGCCAGCAGTGGGCGTTGGAAAATCAAACCACTTGTATCTGACATTTGATCAGCATAATTTATTTCAGATAAATGGAAACGTGTGGGAAGTGTTGTTGCCGACCATGCAAAAAACTGACCCTGAGGGTGATTATAGTATTCGTGTACACCTACCCGACAACGACAAGAAGCTTTCAATTGCAAAGCCCAAACCAACAAGTATTGCGCAAAACACCATCACCTGGTCCAATCCTACAGAAAAAACCATTATTGCGGTATTTGGAACCGTACAAGCGTATGAGATGTCCCTCACTTATCACATAAAAAATGATCGAGTGGTACCCGTTGTGACCGATATTGCGTTCCCGCCAAATACGACATATCAAGAGGTTTTGGTAAAGGATATCAATCCGCGCCCTGAGTCAATTACCATTGACGAGGATGGAAATTATCTGGGAAGATATCGACTGAATCCGCGACAATCACAAAAAATCACCTTTACCGCTCAGGCGCATGTATATGTCTCGCCCCGTGAAGATGAAGTGATTCGTTCGCGGAAGGCAATCGAATCGCAGCGAGCACATCTGCTTAAATCCACAAAGTATTGGGATCTCCAATCATCTGGCACACTTGATTCACCACGCGCCATTTACGACTCAGTGGTTGATACGTTTACTTACAATTATGACCGAATAAAACAATCTACAGCACGCAGACTCGGGGCAAGTGCCGCTATGAAAAATCCAACACTCGCCGTGTGTGCCGAATTCACCGATGTGTTTATTAGCTTGAATCGCTCGCTTGGCGTCGCGGCGCGCGAAATTGAAGGCTATGGTTTTTCACAAGATGAGCAGCTTCGCCCTCTTTCCTTGGAGGGTGATATTCTCCATGCGTGGCCAGAATATTGGAACGATGAGGCAAAGCGCTGGGAACAGGTTGATCCAACATGGGAAAATACCTCTGGCATCGATTACTTTTCATCATTTGACTTGAATCATATTGCATTTGTAATTCATGGAAAAGAGGATGATTATCCGGTTCCGGCCGGGATGTATAAGGTTGGAGACACACAAGATGTGACCGTTGAAGCCACAGCCAAATTATTGCAACCAACAATTGATGTTTCGTTTGCAGAGCCGAATATTCAGTCAACCATTCATAATCGAGGCAGATATAGCGGACATGTGGCCGTCACAAACCAAGGCAATTCATATGCGTATGATATTCCCGTGAGTATTGAGGCGGAGAATATGGTCGTTACCAATAGTCAAAAAACCATATCACAACTTGCTCCATTTCAAACGGTGATGGTTCCTTTTGACTATTATGCGAGCGATCAAGCTCAGGCATTCACTTCTCAAAAAGGAGTAATCCGCGCGACTGCAGCCACAGCTACCATGCAGCAAGAAGTGACTATTGATCCGTATCTCAAATCAGCGGCAATCTACGCGGCACTTGCGATCGGTGGCCTGACTGCCATATCGCTTTTGTTTTACCTATTGAGAAAGCGTCGCACCAATCCTCCTAAATTCCCAACTCAGCAAAGTTCCGAGAATAATTCTCTTATTCGCCCACTATGAATACGCTCATTGTCCCGAATCGCCAAGACACCATAGCAACCCTTGAGGAAGTGGCTGGGGTATATATGTATATGCAAAAGGGGACTCCAATTTATATTGGAAAGTCGGTCAATATCCGCGCACGTCTTCGCTCCCATACGCAAAACGCCTTAACAAATGAAAAAGAACGAGCATACGTAGATGGCGCAGACACCTTACACATTCTTCAAACCGACTCAGAACTCAATGCGCTCTTGTTGGAGTCCAACCTCATACAGAAACATCTCCCAAAATACAACGTTCGGTGGCGCGATGATAAAAGCTATCTGTATATAAAAATCACCAAAAGTGAAGAATTTCCCAAGGTAAGCATAGTACGTCGTGAAAAGAAGAAAGGATCAATCTACTTTGGCCCATTTCCTTCACAATATGCAGCTGAACAAATACTAAAAATGGTGCGTCGAGTATTTCCTTTTTGTATGCAAAAGAGAGTTACCACGAGCGCCTGTTTTTACGCAAAGCTTGGACTCTGCAACCCTTGTCCAAGCACCATACATACCGATGAAGAAAAAGCGCTGTATCAAAAAAATATTAAGAATCTTATCAAGACTCTACAAGGCAAGTCGACAAATGTCATTGAGTCTCAGTACAAGATGATGAGGGAACATGCTGATCATGGTGAATATGAGCAGGCGAAGATAATCCGTGATCGAGTGTTTGCCTTAGAGCGAATGCTCACACATCATATTTCAACGGAATCGAGCGATATTTATAATCAATCAGATTTGGCAATTGCCGAGTTGACGAAGCTGCTCAAGCCCTATATTCCGCAACTTACTTCGCTTCATCGTATTGAGTGCTATGATGTGAGCAATCTGAGCCAGCGTGAAGCAACTGCTTCAATGGTTGTGTTTACAGACGGCCAGATGCACAAGGGCGAATATCGCAAGTTTAAAATCAAACACCCCAAAACACTTTCTGATTTTGACATGATGGCCGAAGTCATCGAGCGTCGAATGAATCAAAAATGGCCACTCCCTGACCTCATGGTGCTTGATGGAGGCAAACCACAGCTGCGTGTGATTCTCAAGGCGCTTGCCTTGCTTGGTCCGCAACCGTTCCCGATTATTGGCATTGCCAAGCGCCCTGATCGCTTGGTCGTCGGCGATGAGACAATGACAACTATCCGTCCGCGCCTTCACAACATTGGCTTTCATATTATTCAACATATGCGTGATGAAGCTCATCGGTTTGCAAAAAAGTACCATGTTCAGCTTCGTACAAAAGGGGCATTTCAATCCAAATAATACAATCTGCTATAATATAACCCATGCAAACGACCCTACTTATCGCAACAATCATCGTGTCAATTGTCATCACCGCACTCATCCTTCTTCAAGGACGCGGAGCTGGCCTCGGGAGTGCGTGGGGCGGTGGGGGAGAAGGCTTTCAAACACGACGAGGCTTAGAAAAAATAACCATTCGAGCAACTGCCGTTCTGATTGGGATTTTTCTTCTCTTGTCTCTTGTTAATTTTATCGTTATATAATCGGGTCCGAAGAGGGGCGCCGGAGGGGGCTAGGGCTGCCGCAGGCGGCGGTCACGAACGCCAATATTTGAGCATTCATTTGCA
Source organism: uncultured Gammaproteobacteria bacterium (assembly GCA_964445135.1). Classification (GTDB taxonomy): domain Bacteria; phylum Patescibacteriota; class Microgenomatia; order UBA1406; family GWC2-37-13; genus JACOTV01. The sequence continues at coordinate 22,008 of CAYUJW010000004.1, read as the reverse complement.
CCGTTTATGAAGAGCAAATCACTTCGCTACTACTGGTGGCTCACGCAAGAGTACATCAAAAAGCATTCCAAGATGATGCTCATTTCATCTTTCGTCAGCTTCTTTATTATCTTTGTTCTCGTATCATTCTCAAGCTACCTCGACGCACTTTTTTTCCCCAAAAAAAATATTGTTGGGATTGTTGGACACTATTCAGGTCAGAGACTTCCTCTTGAAGTAGAGCAAAAAATCTCATCGGGCTTTGTGTATGTTGATGAAAATGGGGTAGTAAAGCCAGCGGCCGCCGAGTCATGGGAAATCAAGGAATCGGGCAAAAGATTTCGTATACACCTCAAGAAAGGCTTGTTTTGGGATAACGGCGATGCATTTACCGCTCAAAGCATTACGTTATCGTTTAAGAACGTTAAAACTGAAATAATTGATGACTACACCCTCGATATCATCCTTGAAAAGCCGCTCCCCATATTTTTGACATATCTATCCCGTCCACTCTTTTACCAGCAGGTTCACGGCGTACTTGGGCGATACAAAGTGTCTAAACTCAAATCAGATCGCGGCTATGTGAGCAATATCACCCTTGTCCCAACGGAAGAAGGCCAAGCAACATACATCTATCACTTTTACGACACAGAAACTGAGCTTATTACCGCATATAAGAAAGGTGAAATACGCGAAATGAAGATTATCGATCCAGCCGTTGCTGCCCAAATGAAATCATGGAAAAATACGGACGTTGTGCAGAGTACTGATTATTCAGTTGTGATGACATTATTTTTCAACACCACTAATGAGGCGCTTGCCGAAAAAGAAGTGCGCCAGGCAATTGCACAGGCCATTGATCGACAAAACCTCATGTCGTATGGAGAACCGGCAAACAGCCCTATTTCGCCTGTTTCTTGGGCATATAACACTGGCCTGAAGAAGATCCAATATGATCCAGATGAGGCAAAGAAGGTCATACAAAAAAGTCCGCTGTCATCAGATTCAGCATCGCTTCGTATTCTTACCTATTTTGATATCGACGAAGTGGCAACAACGCTTCGGGGAAATTTGGAGCAAGTTGGGGTCTCAAGCGAAGTCAGCTTTAATAGTGCCACCGCACTCCCTGAATATGACGTGCTCCTTGCATACCTCCAATTACCCTCAGACCCTGACCAATATGCGTTTTGGCATTCAAGTCAATCCCAACAAAATAACATTTCGCATTTTAAAAATGTAAAAATTGACAAGATTCTCGAAGATGGTCGAAATACCGCAAGCCGCCAAGAGCGACAAAAAATTTACTTTCAGTTTCAGCGAGTCATGGTTGATGAGGTTCCTGCCGTCTTTCTCTATTACCCACATTCGTATACGATCAAGCGCAAATCATTGATATAATAAACTTATCAATAGGGTAGATGTGTCATGAATAGATCGATTTGACACGATCGCCCGTATCATTGATAGGTAAAAAGCCGTGGTGGCGGAACTGGCATACGCGCAGGACTTAAAATCCTGTGGTGGCAACACCATGAGGGTTCGACCCCCTCCCGCGGCACAACGAATATCGCAAGCATCAAATTGCAAAAAACAATTGTTCAAAATAGTGGTGTGATTTACTCAAACATTTTGAGTAAAATGTCTATTTGATTATTGTTATTTGGCAATTACGCGCCAAGGCGTTTTTGCCCCTTTAGCTCAATGGCAGAGCAGCGGTTTTGTAAACCGTCGATCGGAGTTCGATTCTCCGAAGGGGCTCACAACCCGCAGGGTGATCAAACAGAATTTCAGACGAATTAAATCTACCTCACATCCCGTCACCTTACTCCTTTTGAAAAAGGAGCCATTTTATCCCACTTACCACTTGTTATTTACTATTTACGACTTGATGTGTACTCACAGCCTAAGCTGCTTAAGAAGGGCAGGCGTTAAAGAAGCACGTTGCACGCCCTGGCTCGCGAGGAGGTGAGTTGCGAATCGGTATTCCATCGGCAGGGGCGGCGATGCCGCTTTGCTGCAGAAACATCTGACAAGGATTACTTCCGGCGGCATATTCAACAACACCTGATTTTCCTTGACATGTGCCACTTTGGCATACTTCCAGCGGATCGGGATTTGACGAAGTAACAATGGAGGCAGCGCGACATATTGAGTATCCTGCCGCGTCCAAACAACTCAGCTGAGAATAATCGATCCTCTGGGCTGGGCAGCCACCGGCCGGCGTGAGCTTACCTGAGCGTGGTGAGTCTGTTGGCTCAAGCGCCTGTATGCCAAATGTACCTTGTTGTTGTGATGCTTTTGACCCAACTGCTGCCGCATCATTTGTTCGAATTCGAGCGGCCACAATTCCGGCCTGCGACATAGCGTATTTGGTCATTGCCGGGTACAAGGTGTGCACCGTTACGTTTGTGCCATCGGTTGCTTTGACTGTTCCTCGAGTTAGGTAAAAGGGAATATAGGCATGCTGTGGGATTTCGATTCCATAGTCGTAGTACACAACAACTGCATCGGTGATCGTTACGGTTCCGGTTATCACTTTTCCAGGTGGCGACACAATAGGATCAAGAGGCGGGCCCGCTTCAAACTCCTTCAAAGCCTCTGAAAGCTTGATTCGCGTCATCTGAGTAATGCTTTTGACAGTACGATGTTGATAGTTCACTTTGGCAAGACGGGCGTCTTCGGCAACTGCCACCTCAGTATAATTTGAGATTTTTGACTCGGGGATAGTGCACAAAGACCCGGCCTGCGCATCAACAATTGAGCTTTGATCAATGAGTGGGATATCTCCCCATTTTTTCGTATACGTAAATACCGTCTGCGCGCCTCGCTTGGCAGTTGATTGAAGCTTAAAATCAATTGGGTCATTGTATGCAATGCTGTATACGTAGTCATTCATGGCCAGATCTGCGTTGCGTTTGACGGCAGCCGCGTCTGCTGCGGCACCTGACACAATTGGTGCATTAAACATATATGCGCCTGACCCTGAAAGAACAGATAGGAATGATCCGGCCGTTGGATCATGGTAAAAATACAAGGGAAATGCTGTTCCTGAGGAGAGCGTTTGTGGCTCGCCCTCCATGGTAAATAAGTCCGCAACATCCTTTGCTTGGCCCTTACTGAGGCGTGAATCAAGAATGTACATATTCATGGCCAACGGTGCCGTATTTATATTACATTCATTGGCTGCATACGCCGGCTTCACGATTGAAAAATTGCTGCTTTGAAGCGCTGGATCAAGCTTATACTGAAACTTATATTGATATTCAACGGGTGCTGTTTGTCCTTGCTCCTCGTATTTCTTTTTTATATATTCTTTTTGACGATCCAGATCTTGCGTATTCATCAACGTCTCTTCCACCGTTGGGGTAACTTGTGCATTTGGAGCTACTTGATTTGGGTCAGTTGGGACAGCATCACCTGCTGTGCGAAGCGTAAATAGAGCGATGGCAACTGTCAAGATAAGCGCAATCACTCCGAGGGCAATGACGATTTTTTTAAGACGTGCGTTTCCCGAGGGAAGATACGATGAATCTTGAAAATTATATTGCATACCCGATATTTCGCCTTGCATACGTTCATCATATATCAGCCGTCAGATTAATTGCAACCGATATAGCCCAGCCTGATGAGGTATAATGTACTTAAGCCAAATTGGTCCCATAGTTCAACGGATAGAACGAGTCCCTTCTAAGGATTAGATGTAGGTTCGATTCCTGCTGGGATCACACTCATTTGGTAGGGGGTTAATACATTCTTTTGCTTTAGTATGAAAACGCGCGCCAAACATATCACGCCAGTTGCGGTCATCGTGCTTCGCAACGAGCACGGCGAATTTCTTATGACCGATCGAGTAGAGCGAGACCCAGATGATGTCGGTGTCGTTGAAGGCGCTGATTTTTGGCAGCTACCAGGCGGAGGTGTTGAAGTTGGGGAGACTATTGAAGAAGCAGCAGTCCGTGAGGCACAGGAAGAACTTGGGATTGAGGTTGTCCCGCTTTCCACTATCCCCAAAGTATATTCCGCACTTCGCTCACACTGGCATGGGCTGCTTATTGCCGTCGTTTGTCGAAAAAGTGACCCAAACGCTAAGATCAATCTGAATCATGAGTCTTCAAAATATCAGTGGGTGACTCTTGAGCAAGCGCGCAGCATAAACTCATTTCCTGAGACATATGACATCATGCAACGTGCCGTTGAGTTATGAACGCGGACTCACATAATCTTCCTTTATCAGTGGGCGATACATCTTCAGAAGTTTTTGTATCTTTGGATCAATTACATACTGACAGTATCCTTGCGAGCTGTTTCTGGCATAATAATCGCGGTGCGATTCATCCGCCTCGTAAAACTCACCAAGCGGTTCAAGTGTTGTCACAATCGGGTCGGCATATGTGTCGCGTGCATTTAACTCACTCATGAATGTTTCAACACTGGCTTTCTCCTCCTCTGACTGGTAAAAAATAGCCGATCGATATTGCGTCCCCGTGTCAGCCCCTTGCCGATTCAGGCTCGTTGGATCATGTAGTTGGAAAAATACTTCAAGCAACACATTGAGTGCAATAATCGAGGGATCGTAGGTGATTTGTATCGCTTCCGCATGTCCCGTTGTACCCTCACATACCTGTTGATATGTAGGGTTTGGCACACTTCCCCCCGTATATCCAGGCACGACAGCAGACACACCGCGCAGTCGCTTAAATACCGCCTCAGTGCACCAGAAACAACCACCAGCAAGTGTCAATGTCATATTGCTTTCACTATATCACAATAATCGGTGCGCTATAATACCTCCTATGAAAGAATATCAAATAACCAATGAGGCAGAAATGCCGCCATCGTTTGCGGTGACAAGTCCTTTGAATCAGCGGGCGTTATCAAGCGTCCTCTATCTTCATATGGACAATTACAGCACCATAGTCAATGACAATACTCCACATGACATGCTCAAAAAGCGAGAAGTCAGCTTCCGTGTTGCTCAAAAACTTGTTGGCGCATATGTAAATCACCACGGAGAATGGCAAGACTTTTGCCCACCTGATATGTATCAATGGGAAGTTCTTGGAATGCCCAAGGGGCAAGATGTAGATATTCCCGCGTATCTTGAGGCAGATGGTAGCCATAAATTTGGCACGCCGCGCCCTGAGGTGGCCGTATTTGATGATCCTGAAGACGTTACTCTTTTGTATGATGTCTGTCATGAATATCTCATGGGTGCGACATTGCATCAATTAGGCGGCGGACATCTCAACACACAGGTGATGGAGGATTGTGTTTTACCATTGAGGGCTATGATTGATGATTTGGCAACGGCTGCCACCATTGAGGTAACAGATGAGCTCAAAACGAGCTGGGGAATACTGCCTGAGCATGAGTTGAACGATCAGGACCAGGAGATTTTGAGTCGCCTGGAGCGTGGCCACGATCCGAACGAAGAGCTGTGAAAACTAAGTGGGTGTCTCTATTGTACCTAGCTGGCGCCGCATGCTCGGTGGCTCAGATTGAATAGATGTTTCTGAACTAATCCTAAAATGCTTTGAAATACATACTTCTCTTTTGTTTAGAAAATGAATCCATATCAATATTATTGATATCTAAATTACCGATATTAATTAATTCAGGGTGGATTTCACAGACAAAAAATTTACATATATCAGACAATGAACCGTAACCCAACAAATATTCCTCAGCACCCTCTGCATCACATTTTATGATGTCGACACTCCCTAATTTCAATGAATCCATAAAATCCATTATGGAGCAACCAGGGACAGTGTTACGCTTTGACTGATTCTTTTCATCTGAGATTTTTGCTGAAAGATGGTTATTGCCTATGATTAAGTGTACAGGTCCGCTTGCACTAGTTATAGCCACATTATATAGAAATATACCGTCAAAATTTGATGTATTTTTATTAAATCTTCCATTCAACCTGATATTAGGCTCCAAAGCGTGAATGACTATATTGGGATATTTTAATTTAAAATAAATGCAAGACACGCCTATGTTGGCGCCAATATCTAACATTACTTTAGGACTAAAACCAAAGTCATAATCATAGCTTTTGTCCAAAAAAATCTCACCTAAAACATGTAGGTCGATTATTTCATTAGCATAATAATCAAAGTTCACTGAGTTAAAATTTAATATAAACTTGAATTCTTTTTCGCCAAACAAGTTCCAATATACTAAACAAAAAACATTTTTAATCGATAGAAAAATTGCCTTAAATATATTCCCACCGGAAAAACGGAGTCCGAACTTTGCTGGATAATAAACATATTCTTTCATATTCGAATCTATATAATTATTTCATAAACTTCTCAATGTTATTTTCAGAACAGACAAGCTCCTCAAATATCTTTGGGTTTGACGCAATAAAATCCAAGTTAGTATAGTTAAAATTATCGCTTTTGAAATTCCTTACTATACCACCAGCCTCACTCACCAGTAAAGAACCAGGTGCCAAATCGTAATCCTTGCAGTAGCCGTCATAAACCAATTTACCCTCAATTTTCCCCGTTGCCACCAAAATATATTCAAAGCCAGAGCAAAGGGTGTTTATAAGACGCGCTCGACTTCGAACCTCTTCCAACAGCGTCTCGTTACCCACCTTATCGAATTTAATATCAAATACTAAATAAGCCTCTCTCAAAGATCGGTTACTGACTGATATTTTTTTACCATTTTTATACGCACCATTTTCGAGCTCAGCGTGATACATAACATCGTTTACAAAATCATATATTGCTGAAAAAATAATACGTCCATTTTTAATGAGCGCAACCATGGTGGTGCAAAATGGAATGCCTCTTACATAGTGCCCCGTCCCATCAATTGGATCTACAAGCCAAAAACACTCACTGTTTTTGTTGCCGCCGAACTCCTCGCCGACAAAAGAAACTTTAGGCATTATTTTTCCAAACTCTAATTTAAGATTTCTTTCAACGTGACGATCAATCTCAGTGACTACATCTGTTGCTGATGTGCTTTTATATTCCTTCACTTCAATCATTCCAAATCGAGGCAATGTTATGTTTCTTGTTTCCCGAATAGCATTAATGATTTCCTTTATTTTTATTTCCATATCTTTACATTTATTTTTTCTACTGCTTGTAAAATGAGAATCACCTACAACGTATTGTCAGTAATTAAGGCAAATATTTTTGCAGCTAAATTTCTTGGGTTATATTTTTTTGATCCAACCTTAAATGTGTCTCTAGAATTAATATTTAAACATCTCAAGATTGTTTCCGACAGCGCATCTATAACCTCATCTTCGGAGGACTCCTGTGATAGTGTCACCACGAACCCCAGCTCACCAGTATTAACAGCCTCACAAACAGCATCGTTACCAACCCACGACATTCCAGCAATTGGGACTCCTGATGATAGGATCTCTCCAAGCACACCAGCACCAGCCTCGTGATAATTTTTATCTAAGGTGTAGACAGCGCATCTTGCCTCGCTTATGGCGCGCATCTTTTCCATTCCAGAGACAACGCCAACAATTTCAACATGTGGTAGCAAAAACAGATGCTTATATTTTTCAAAATACTCAGGCTGATAGACTGTTTTACCGAGAATTTTAATTTTCATGTTAAGTTTTTGAGCAGCCAAAATTGCATAATGTGGGGCTTTATCCTTATCAAGTCTACCTATCCAAAGTAAATAATCTTTTTTATTTTGTGTAAAATAAGGAACCTCATCTACACCGCTATGAAACAATAGTGCCTTAATTGGTTTTTGCTCCTTATACTCTTCTACCATTTCATCTGAATAACAAAATAAAAATTTGTCTTTCCGATTGAATGAGATTTTTTTATATACGTATGGGTGTAGTTGGTAACTTAAAAGTATTTCAGCACACCTTTCAAATGTCCCCACCCATTCGTCCTTATCAAAATATTCATGCCCAGCAAACAAATAATCACACTTTCCAAATATTTTTAGAAACTCATCACAATTAGAAGAATCCAATCTTTTAGGGAAATATTTTGCATTAGGAATATGTTCAGGCAACCAAAGTGGCCCCGTTATAATCACTTCAAACTCATCCAAATCTGAAAGCGTTTTTGCAAAATGCCATATTCGTTTTTCGGAGCTACCAAGACCAGAATTGGGAAAAGTGTACTTTTTAGGATTATCATAGTCACATACTATAACTTTCTTTTTTTTTGATAGAAACCTAGCTTTCCCATCTTCTGTGAATATATATACGTCACCAAAAGACTTTTTTACACTACCGTCTACAATTTGCAAACCCGACTCTTCTGGAAGCGCAATAACATTTTGTTCATACTTTAAGACATGCTCCATTATTTTTGAGTCCAACGTATCTTCGTAGTGACAAATAAATGATGTGCCTTTTAGCACGTCAAATCCCTTTGAATACGTATATTTCGCATCATTTTCTTCCTCTACTGTACGTATGTCATTACCGAAAATTATTGCTCCGGCACTACCGCCGTAAATAGGGCGACCGCTTTCATAAAATTCTTTTACTTTTTCAAAAAGATTATTCTCGTACAGAAAGTCTAGGAGTTTAAAAGTATTACCGCCACCAATATATAGAGCATCATATTCTGAAAGACAATCGCATATGGCTACTGGATCCGTATACATGTGAATTTGTGGAACATCAATACTATATTCAAAACGCAGAAAAAGTTTTGTAATCCAGTCATAACACATTTCATAGCCGAGCGAATTTCTATCAAGGGCAATGGGAATATACATGAGTTTTTTTCCATCAATATATTTTGCAAATTCAGCATCAATCTTTTCGCTCTGTATTTCGTTTCCCCCTCCAGAAATATAAATATTCGTTTTCATAAAGTCCAATTCTGATTAATTGTTAATTTTGTTTTTATCAAATCCCAAAAATCTTTTGTTTTATCACCAATTCTTTCTAATTGACTTACAAAATTTACAGTTGTTTGATTGATATCAATTTCCTTCTGATAATCATGTTCTTTTCTGAGTAAATTAAGTATCTCCCTATTAAAATTCCTATTGCACTCCTTAACCACGAGGTCAGTTGCCTTATCTGCATCGATCGATGTGCTCACGCCTAATTGCGTCCAATATTCAATAAAGCCAGACGTAGCTTCAAGTATTTTGGTGAGCTTTAGATAATCCAACTCACACTCAGAAACAAGTCTTTTAGAAAACATTCTAAATCTATACCCATGGTTATTATTGCTCGGCTCAACGCCAGACAAACATAATAACGCCAATGTCTTTAGACAATCTATTTCCACAATATTTGTTGTCTCTGGATTATGGTTTAAGCGCTCTAGACCGAAACCAATATCGCTAATTGAAAAGTGGTGCCTAGTTTTTTGAGGTAATGATGGTACAAATACAGCATCTCCAACTTCAAGTCCACCATAAAAAACCTTTGCCACAATATTTTTGTACTCAATATCCCCAATCTTGGGCGAGTCTTCCTTTATTTGAATCAAAAAATCTTCTTTCTTAAATCCAGATAATATTAAATAGCTTATCCAATCTTTTAAGTGATCGAAATGCTTCTCCATGTTCACATCAATATCAAGTGTTGCTAGGTTAATGAAACTCGTGTGAGATTCAATAGCTGAACTACCTAAAAATTGCGATCTCAGGACAGGCTGATTGATAAATATTGGAACATCGGGCAACTCTTCTTCTTTGTGGATTACGCCTTCTAATATTTGTATTCCTGCCGAAACAAACAATGTTGTTGCACCCTCCATCTTCAGTGGAATGGGCTCCGCTATTTTAAAGTCTCTGCTCTCGAAGTATTTTTTGAGATTTGCAATTGAAATATTTCGTTCGAAATCAAACTTTTCAGGCGCGTATGTCGGCTTCTCAGTTGAGATTGTAAGATCCCTATCAAGGGCGCATCTTCTGGCATTTTCTATGGTATCAATAATTTCGATCTTACTATCAAACTTTTCCATATCTATGCTATAGGATACTTAAACGATAAAATATCACTGGTAATGTCATTTATGGACATAGTTTGCGCATTCACAAAGCTTTCGATTTGCGCTTTTGTTTCATCATCAATACCACGGGTGGTCTCAATTGAAACTATCCATGGATCATTTAAGTCTCTCCCACTTTGGCTTACAATACTGATAGAATTTTCGACAGAAAACTTTTCATAAATTGCATGCGCAAGCTTGTGTGCAAATAAATGATATACTTTTCCAATATGATATATAGGGTTTTTTCCTGCGGCACCTTCCATGCACATTATCCTATTTGGTGTAATCAGCCTATTTACTCTATTTCCACGTCCGACAAGTCCTTCATCCCCACTTTCTATCGATGAACCAATCGCAGTGAGATAAAACTCATTTTTTTCAGCACTGTCTCTAGTGTTCACATTAAGCTCAAGAGCAACAATCCCCATTTGAGAAGCGACGGCAAGAATGTCTTTCTTTGCTCGTGCGATATTTTCTAAATACACTGTAACTGAATTAACTTTGTCTGCAATCTGAGGGATACACATGGTAATAAAATACTTCTCACCGTGTCGCGCACCCATAATTTTTATATCCGACCCAATCCACTCATTGTTTGCTTTATATGCATTACTACTAAGCATGTCCTCGATACGCAACACCAAAGTTTCCAGTTTAGAATATGGAGCAAACCCAACACCAACCGATGTGTCATTTGAGAACAATTGCTTAAGTTCCGGCAAATCATCTTGCGACCTAGGTTGAAACCAAAAATTTCGTGCACTTAACCAGATGTTATCTTTTTGTTGTCCTGGGCTACTTGCAGTGCTCAGATTATTCATGCATACAATATCAGTTTCAGGATCAATATTTGGGAACTTTTGGAGTAAGAAATCTCTTGTCCATTCGACAAGCATTCCCCAAACATCTAATTGCTCATCACCGAAAGAGAAAGATGCTCTACCATTAATAAGAACGCGAATTGGTGAAATAAGTTTTCCCGACCCAAATTGCACAGATGATTTGCCGCCCAAAAGTCCTACCTTATCGAAGTTGTGATGAAGTACAGCACCAAATTTCTCGCGAGTGAAATGTGAATACTTTACCGAGAGGTACTCTGCTAAATGGTCAGACAAAGTGTCTGGATGCCCAACTCCCTTTCTCTCAACAATTTCAAATTCCGTATTGTGTGAGTTTTTTGAAAATAATATTTGCATAGATAGAATTTGTATATCATAAATTCTTGTAGCATATTTTTGCTACATCATCTCGATATTGTATTGCATTGTATTGCGTGTGATTTAAAATAGCAAGCACCAATGGATTCAAAATTTCCCAACAGACCTCGGTCAAGAGCAACTTTCATTCCCCGAATTGCTTCAATCATTACACCAGCGCTATTTGGACTATCTTCAATACTCAATTTAACATATAGTTCAAAAGGAATATTTCCGAAATGCTGTCCGTTGAGGTTTATGTAACAAACCTTATTATCAGCAAATGCGGTGTGTGATTGCTTTGTCCAACGCGAACATCGAAGTTTTTATTATCTGAAATAGACGTTACCGCACTTGTTTTTTGGAATACGCTTTGAATTAAAGCGTCATTCATCTTTCGTATTCAAAAAGTAAGTATTGCCGCCAATATTTAGCTGAAAGGTATTATCAATAGTCCAACCTCTGACTTCTCTGAACTTTGTCAAAATTCGATGCAGAAGAGTGGCGTCGATCTGGGATTATGTGGCTTCCCCTGCGCACGGTAATCCTTTATTTTTAAATTTTGTATCTATTCTTTATCTGAACAAATAAATTCACAGATTGCATTTGTAAAACCAACACATGCTCACATGCCTCGTTTGTATAGAACCTTGAAGCTTCGCTACAGTCAACAGGAAGATGAGAAATAATAATTTCTGCACCGCATTTTATTAGCTCTTCTGCAACATCAACCAACTCCTGTTTCTCGTCAACTTTAAAATATTAAGTCGTATGCAAAGCCACACCATCCAGTATCACTCATTTTTTCACAACTACATTTAGGACAGGAATGTTGGAGCACTTTTTTTACAATTAGGCTCCGAAAGTATTTCCTCCGTACACCAAAAATAGCCGCCAGCGAGGGTAAGCTTCATATTTTAACACTATATCACAATAATGAGTGCGCTATACTAAGTGCTATGCTTCACGAATCAGGTGGAGGGCGGCTGAACTCTCAGGTCATGGAATATTGCGTGTTGCCGCTACGAACGATGATTGATGATTTGGCAACGGCTGCCACCATTGAGGTAACAGATAAGCTCAAAACGAGCTGGGGAATACTGCCTGAGCATGAGTTGAACGATCAGGACTATGAGATTTTGAGCCGCCTGGAGCGTGGCCACGATCCGAACGAGCAGCTGTGAAAACTAAGTGGGTGTCGGAGAGAGGACTTGAACCTCCACGAGTTGCCTCACACGCCCCTCAAGCGTGCGCGTCTGCCAGTTCCGCCACTCCGACACTCCCACAAAATTCTTTCTCTTTCCAATCAGGCTGGTGTCATTATATCAAATAAGCGCTTCTTGTAGGTCGCTATTTACGATATGTAAGTGTGAGAGGGCACGTGGCGTGATAGTGCGTCCTCGGGGTGTTTTTCGTAAAAAGCCCATTTGCAACAAATACGGCTCAATAAACTCCTCGATTGTCTGTTTGTCCTCAGATAATGCCGATGCAATTGTTTCGATACCAACTGGGTTATTCTGGAACTTATCTGCAATAACACGCATATATTGGCGATCAATTTCTGAAAGCCCAAATGCATCAAGCTCCAGCAATTCAAAAAGTTGGTCAAATAGCGTATCTGAAAATGCTGTTATCTTTTGCACAAGCAACATGTCGTGCGCACGTTTGAGTATGCGATTTGCCAAGCGCGGTGTCCTTCGGGCACGAAGTGCGATCTCACGCGCATGCTTCTTTTCAAGAGGAAGGGAAAGCAAGGCGGCGGAGCGCATAATAATCTCGATCATATCGCTCTCTGTATAAAAATCCAAGCGAAGCACCAACCCAAATCGATCACGAAGTGGAGCAGAAAGCATGGCAAAGCGAGTGGTTGCCCCAACAATAGTTATACGAGGCACGGGCAAGCGCACTGTACGAGCTGAAGGCCCCTTACCAATGATGATGTCTAGAAAATAGTCTTCCATCACGGGATACAGCATCTCTTCAACTGCCTTCGGAAGACGGTGAATTTCGTCAATAAAGAGCACGTCGTTATCTTTCAAATTTGTCAAGATTGCCGCCAGATCGCCGGTTTTTTGGATGACCGGACCTGAGGTCACCTTTATCTCACCCTCAAGCTCATGCGCAATAATATTTGCGAGTGTCGTCTTTCCGATTCCAGGAGGTCCGTAAAGCAATATATGCTCTGATGGCTGACCCTTGCTCTTAACTGCCTCAATAAATACCCGAAGCGTATTTACCGCATTTTGCTGACCAATGTAGTTTTCTAAACTGTGTGGCCGGAGAAGTTGGGTACTTGTGTCTATCATAGGTGTTATTTTGCGCTCCCGCTCTGTTTCAATGCCTCAGTGATCATTTGTTCAACTGACATGGTGCTTGGCAAGCCATTGACGATGCTTCGGGCTTCTGCCGCCGGATATCCCAAAGAAACCAACGCGTCAAGCACAATCTTTGTGTCATCGGTAATAAATAGCTTTGATTCGTCAATTGCGCCTTTGAGTTTGGAGGAGAGCTCAACAATAATCTTCATCGCAGTTTTTTTACCCACCCCTGGCATTCGTGAGAAGTATGCCGTGTCGCTGTCTCGAATTGCTGCAATTATTGACGTGGCAGATGAAAAGGATACAATTCCAAACGCACTTTTTGGACCAACACCTGAGACACCAATCAGCAGTTTAAACAACACTTTCTGTGAATAATCATCAAATCCAAACAACGTATGCGAATCTTCCTTGACTTGCAAATGGGTATGAATATCGAAAGCTGTACCAATCGGGCTGGCCAAGGCACGTGGGGTAAGCAAGATTTCATACGCTATACCCATCTGAGTCTCAACAAGACCAACATTTCCTTGAACCTCAACAAGCGTTCCTTTCACTTTTCCAATCATGCCAAACAGTGTACACGAAAACCTGTCGCACGTGTTAGCGACCTTTCAAATCTTGATAGACGAGCTTGAGAAGTCGATTGTACTTAGCCACGCGCTCGCCGCGTGATGGGGCGCCAAACTTCACAAAATCTGCCTGCACTCCCACACCCAAATCAGCAATAAAATCATCATTTGTCTCGCCTGAGCGATGGGAAACAATATAGTTAATATTATTTTCCCGCGCCAGATTGACCACTTCTAATGTTTCCGTGATGGTGCCAATTTGGTTTGGTTTAATAAGAATGGTTGTACACGCTTTCTCTGTTATTGCGCGGGCCAGGCGCTCTTTGTTGGTCGTTAGCAAGTCGTCTCCAACCAAATAGATTCCGCTGTCCATTTTGGACAAGAGCGCCGTCCACCCACTATAATCGTCTTCCATGAGCGGGTCTTCAATCAATAAAAAGGGGTAAGCGCTCATCAAATGGAGTAAATATTCCATATACTCCTCTCGATCCATCGGTTGGGGTTTGTCTTTTACATGAAACTTCCCATCTTGAAAATAGTACCCGCACGCGAAATCGAGTCCTAAAAAGACATCGAGTCCAAGCTTCAGGTGGCGTTTGCCAAGAGTCTCAGACAATAGCTCGATTGCATCAATGTTAGTGCTTAAGTTGGGGGCAAAGCCGCCTTCTTCTCCAACTGAAATGTTTGCATTGCGGTACAACAGCACATCTTTTAATTCGTGAAACACCTCGGTACCCAGTCGCAGGGCATCTTCAAACTTCAGCGAAGAAGAGGGGATGATCTGAAACTCCTGAAACTGGAGTGTGTTGTTCGCATGTTTGCCGCCGTTTATGATGTTGAAAATCGGCGTTGGGATCTTTTCGATCGTAATATATTTACCAAACAGTTGCTCGTACAGCTTATTTATATAATAAAATGCCGGCACTGCCTGTTCATATGCGCCAGCTTTTAAGAAAAGCTGAGAGACTGCGAGAACTGAATTTGCGCCGAGCTTGCTTTTGTTTGATGTCCCATCAGCCGTAATGAGCCAACGATCAACGTCAACTTGGCGCGCCGGGTCAATACCCACGAGCTTTGGTGCAATAACCGTGTTAATTATATCGATTGCGCGAAGCACACCCATTCCTCTAAAGCGGGTCTCATCTCCGTCACGAAGCTCAAGCGCTTCATATTTACCAATTGACGTTCCCGATGGAATGGACGTTTCCACTTCATGCCCATCAGATAAACTCATGCGAGCCTCGATAGTTGGAAATCCACGTGAATCAAGTATCTCGTATGCAATTATTTTTGTGACAGTAACAGCCATAATGTGTTGTGCGTAAGCCGCCTTTTACACCGTTTTGCGAAGCAACCCACGCTCAATTTCATAAATTTGCTTTCGTGTTTTATCAACGACATCCGGATTAATTGAGACGCTCGTTATTCCAAGCGACACCAATCGTTCAACAAGCTCTGGGTAGTCAGACGCTGCTTGTCCACATATTGAGCTAGTTACACCATATGCGGTGCACGTTTTGACAATGTGCTCAAGCATCGCAACAACTGGCGCGCACCGTTCATCATAAATCGGCGCCACTTTTTCATTATCTCGGTCGACCCCAAGCAACATCATGGTTAAGTCGTTTGTGCCAATTGATACTCCATCAACTCCAATTTTGAGAAATGACTCAAGCTCAAGCGCTGCTGCCGGAACCTCGATCATAATCAGAAGGCGGAAGCCCTTCAAATCAAGCAATCCATACTGCTGCACATACTCCTTGATTTTGATAAGCTCCCAAGGTCGTCTTACAAACGGAATCATCAGATGAATATTCTGATGACCCTTATGCCAAAGCTCACGAAGTGCTTCAAGCTCCAATCCAAATACTTCAGGGTCAGCGATATATCGACTCGCACCGCGAAAGCCAATCATTGGATTTTCTTCTTTTGGCTCATATTTTTCGCCGCCCTTTAAGTGACGATATTCATTTGTCTTAAAGTCAGTGGCGCGATAAATGATGGGGCGGGGATTAAACGCCTTGGTAAATGTCGTTAAATTCGAAACTAAATGGTTGACAAACTCATGTTTTTTACCTCGAGCAATGTACTCGCGTGGATGTGTTCCTAATCCTGCGATCATAAACTCCGCGCGAAGCAGTCCGATTCCATCAACATCAAGCTTTGACACAGCTGCCGCTTGCTCGGGTTCGGCCAGATTGACATACACTTTTGTTTTTGTATGGAGTCGGCGTGCGGCATGGTCATGTTCTGGAGCCTTTGATGGGGCAAGAACACTTCCTTTAAATACCTCGCCGGTTTGTCCATTCACACTAACCACTTGTCCATTTCGAAGCAAATGAGTAGCTCCCTCGGCGCCAACTACGGCCGGAATACCAAGTTCACGAGACACGATTGCGGCATGTGAAGTTCGACCACCCTTTTCAGTGACGATCGCACTTGCTTTTTTCATTGCAGGTACATAATCGGGGTTTGTCTGAGGAGCAACCAATATATCACCCGTATGAATTCGGCCAATCTCACGGGGGGAGTGGATGATTTGCACGGGGCCTACCGCAATTCCTGGCGAAGCGGGGGCGCCAATTACAACTGGACGAATAGACGACTCAGTCATCAATGATTGCACGACAACATTATCATCTGCCGCGGTGCCATCCATCTTCTCTTGGGCAGTCGTAAGCGTGGTGATTGGGCGCGATTGCACAATGTATACGTTATTTTTCTCGATTGCCCATTCGATGTCTTGGGGAAAATAGTAGTGTGTCTCAATATCTTTCACGCTCATGGCAACTTTAATAATTTCCTGATCGCTGAGCTTGAGATGATTTCCTTCTTTGGCAGACAGCTTCACTTCTTTATTCCCACGCCCAGAACGCACAAATTTCACAGTCTGGCGTTTTGGCTCTTTTGCAGTAATCACAAATGAACGTTTGTCTACCTCATAGTGATCTGGCGTGACCTTGCCCTGGACAATATACTCACCCAGACCATATATCGCCTCAATCACGATTTTTTGCCGATCCCCAGTAATGGGGTCCACACTAAAGGCAATACCTGATTTTTCAGAAGCAACCATTCGCTGTACGACCGCGGCCAAACCAACCTTAAAATGATCAAATCCCTGTGAATTACGGTAATAAATCGCACGTTCGGTGAATAAAGATGCCCAACATTCTTTGACTTTTCTCAAAATCTGAGTGTCACCTTTCACATTTAGATAGGTCTCTTGCTGGCCAGCAAATGAGGCGCCTGGCAAATCCTCAGCCGTCGCGGATGAGCGAACAGCAACCGTTGGCAGCCCCATAAGCGCACTTTTGGCGCGGTGCACAAAACGTTTTTTCCCACTCATGTACTCCTGTTCTTTTGCAAAGAGCTGGTGATAGTACTGTAATATGGTTTTTTCGACAGCTCGCGGCATGGGGGCCGATAGAATAAGCTGCTGGACATGTTGAGACACCTGCTGCAATTCATGAGGGTTTTCGTAATTGACCACACTGAAAAACTCGCGCATCTTTGGCATGAGGTTTGACTCTTGCACAAAAGTAAAATAGGCGTGTGAAGTTGTAATAAACCCATAGGGAATTGGGAAATGAGCGTTTGTCATCTCGCCCAGGTTCGCACCTTTCCCTCCAACCACGCCTACATCATGCTTATCTACCTGCTCAAACCACAGGACATACTGATTTTGTTTCATACATTCACTATACAAAACATCTTGTTGGATAATCAATGAGAGATGTGTGAGGGAGCTCAGTTTAAGCAGATTTGGCACTCTTTAGGTACTTTGCGCCGTGCCCGACGGTCGTGTTGATGGGGATTTGTCGAGCACACAGTGGACAGCTATCTGCTTCGTATGCATCAACGGGTAGTATCATGAGTTGATCGAATGGAAATCCAAGTATTTGACTTGTCACGCCTTGTGGATTGCGATTTACCATGGCACAAGTTCCAAGGATCGATCCTCCGGCAGCTTTTACGCTTGCTACAACCTTTTGAAGTGATCCGCCCGTCGTGGTAAGGTCCTCGACCAATACAACATCTTGATCCTTAACAAGCTGATCATATCCACGAGTAAACACTTGGTTTTTCTGTTCGTCCTTCTCGGTATACACCCCAAGAACCTCGTGGCCCAACATTTCAGATAAATGAAAGGCGGTCCATTGCGCAAGAATAATGCCGCCTATTGCTGGTCCCACTACAACTTGTGGATTCAGTACGGCAAATTTTTCGGCAAAGAGTTGGCCAACGTGGTGGTTCGCTTGCGCTGCACCCGTGAAAAAATTGCCAGTGTGCCCATGAAAGCCAAGATGAATGGCGCGGTGGGCAACTACAACGCCCACCTCAGCGCTTGGCCT
>CAYUJW010000004.1:0-3607 GCA_964445135.1 uncultured Gammaproteobacteria bacterium | reverse complement strand
ATATTTTATCCTTGTTAACGTACACACTTCCATGCTTTCCAGAGGTATATACAAAATGATCGTCAGATATTACGGCTTGTACGTGTTGGAGAATGGTCGCTAAATCTTGCATACTATATTGCAGCTACATTATACGCCCAAGGCTCTCAGATATACAACTTAAAGTTACAAATGGGGAACCATATACAAGCATTGTCATATATTGACAATCCAAAGCTCATTTTTGCGACGGATTAACACGATGTCATACATGGGGGAATTTTCGCCGAAATTTTGCTTGGAAAGGGGCGTTTTAGACTGACATAACAGTCCATATGTGAATTATTTACCAATTAGCAGAGTGGATGGCAGTTTGCTAACTTTTTAGGGCATTAACCTGTATCACACATAATCAATAGTATTGCATGACACCGGGCTTTAGCTTGTCGGTAGAATCTACGATGCGCAAAGCTCATCGCATTACATTACCTATAGTAATTGGTTATTTACCTATTTGCAAGCGCATGCTATCACGAGTTCAGCTCGAGCATATACCGACTGCACGCTTCAAGTTCACGAGTGGATATTTGAGTGCGCAGGAGTAGGTATTTAGGAATCAGCATAAAATATGTACATAAATCAGTCATTTCCTGGGCTGCAGGCAAAGTTACATGCATATTGACAATTTGGACTGTTACAGCTATCATATAACTATTCTGTTATGGATAATACCCGAAATACCCTCAATAACGTATATTTTGCGCTTTCAGACCCGACACGACGAGATATACTTGCGCGAACCCGCGGACGCGCCGTGTCAGTTGGGGCGCTTGCTCAGGAATACCAGATCTCCCAACCTGCCGTAAGTCGCCATCTGAAAGTTCTCGAACGAGCAGGTCTGGTGAGAAAGATGGTGTCGGGAAAATATGTCTATGTCACATCTGATCATACACACACCGCAATGATTCAACACTCAATCAACTCGCTCCTTGCAGACCAGGCAACTGAGACTCACCAAGAGTAAATGATCTCCCTGCCTTATATATATACATATATGATGACTGCCGAGTAATGGCTTAGCCGATGTTGTGTCGTGTAAATACCTATTGATATTTGTGGATACATGACTTACAATATCATTTACGCATGAGTCATGCCGAGATTTTAGGCACTATTGGATGCATCCCATCAGACCTGCAATCCTAACAGCCATATTTTCCAACATTGATTGCCTGGTGCGAATGTGTTTACACATTATGAACCAGGAAGGAGTTGAAAAAAACGGCTGTTTTTTTTGCGTTTAAAATAATTGATCTTGTCGCACTGGGCCTATAGCTCAATTGGCTAGAGCGTCGGATTTGCATTCCGAAGGTTTGGGGTTCGAGTCCCCATAGGTCCACACAATCAGGTGGACCGAAAAAAGGACGAGTACAAACCATTTCGGGCAGTGACATTCACATATCAGATTTGAGGAAATGATAAATCTGGTGTCTGAATAAACACTGAAGGCACTTTAACATTACAGGTTTACTAAATCAAAGCGTGTAGGTTTTTTCGTCAATTGTAGTAAATTGATGAACGAACAAATATGTCTCTTTTATAGTTTTTAAAAAACTTTGACTAATAAAAGAGATGGAAGAAGAATAATGCCATTGGTGGATGCCTTGGCAGTTTGAGCCGAAGAAGGACGTGTGCTCGAGCACGATATCAACGGTAAGTCCTTAAGCAGACATTATCAGCCGTTGGTTTCCGAATGGAGTAATCCCGGTTGTAGCAATACAACTGATCCCGACCCTTGTGGTCGAGGAGGGGAACCTGGTGAACTGAAACATCTAAGTAACCAGAGGAATATAAATCATACGAGATTCCGTCAGTAGCGGCGAGCGAAATCGGAAGAGTCTAAACCATGATTTATCATGGGGTTGCGGGACCACAGTAGGGAGTAGTACAACGTAGAAAAATGTTTTGGAAAGAACAGCCATAGAAAGTGACAGCCTTGTATTCGAAACGATGTATTACCCTGGTGGATTTCCCAAGTACCACGAGGCACGGCAAACCTTGTGGGAAGCAGGGTCGGTCACGATCCAAGACTAAATACTCAAACTGACCGATAGTGAACTAGTACCGTGAGGGAAAGGCGAAAAGAACCCCGCAAGGGGAGTGAAATAGATACTGAAACCAATGGCTAACAAGCAGATAGAGTCCCTCCGCAAGGATCGGGATGATATCGTGCCTATTGAAGAATGAGTCAACGAGTTTTCATATTTTCTTTGTTTAACCACGCACATCGTGGGAAGGCGCAGGGAAACCGAGTCTGAATAGGGCGAACATGATAAGAAAGTATGGAAGACCCGAAACTGAGTGAGCTAACCATGAGCAGGTTGAAGTTCGCCGAAAGGCGGATGGAGGACCGTACCCGTTGTCGGTGAAATGACTTGGGACGACTTGTGGTTAGGGGTAATATGCCTATCGAACTCAGAGATAGCTGGTTCTCCCCGAAATATATTTAGGTATAGCCTCTATGAGTAGCTTGTGGGGTAGAGCACTGGATCGACCGTGGTGCCGTAAGGTGTCTAGGTTTAACCAAACTCCGAATACGCAAGTGTAATCATAGGGAAGTCAGTCCTACTCGGATAAGCGAGTATGGTCAAAAGGGAAACATCCCAGACTCCCAACTAAGGTTCCCAAATAACAGTTAAGTGGTAAAGGCCGTTTATTCTCCAACACAGCAGGAAGGTTGGCTCAGAAGCAGCCACCCTTTAAAGAGTGCGTAACAGCTCACCTGAATAGCTTTGGATTCGTCCAAAGTGGAGGATATGCGCCGAAAATGATCGGAGCTAAAATTGTTTACCGAAGTTGGAGATTGTCATCCTTTATTGGATGGTAGTGGTAGGGGAGCGTTCTAGGGGCAATGAAGATTTGCTGGAAGGCAGGTTGGAGCGCCTAGAAGTGAGAATGTTGACATGAGTAGTGTATCTGCCTGTGAGATTCAGGCATACCGAAAGACCAAGGTTTCCTCAGCAACGTCAATCGTCTGAGGGTTAGTCGGATCTAACTGTGGCGCATACAGGCGTCACGGGATGTACAAGCAGTTAATATTCTGCTACTGTTTATGGCGCGTTAATACACCGCGGGTGACGAGATATGGTATACAGAGCCTTCTATATGGGGGTCTAAGTAATAAAGCGTAAGTTGAATTGCGAATGCAACTGCAAGTGATTGTAGAAGTCTGTTACGTTATGTCTCCGGGAAAAGCCCGTAGGTGGAGTTTCATAGATATCCGTACCGATAACCGACACAGGTGGTCTGGTCGAGTAGACCAAGGTATACGAGTAATGGTAGTTCAAGGAACTCGGCAAAAAAGCTGAGCGTAAGTTTTACGACAAGCTCTGCCCCGCTTCGGCGGGGTTACAACAAAAGTTTATCAACCGACTGTTTAGCAAAAACACAGGTTCCTGCAAACCCCAACAGGGGACGTATAGGAGCTGAAGCCTGTCCAGTACCGGTCAGTCAACCATTGCGGCTGACTCCAACAACGAAAGTTCGTTGGAGAAGGTTGCGGTGTAAGCTCCGGTGAACGACAGCTCTAACCCTGAGAGTTCTAAGGTAGCGTAGCCCCTTGCCGGGT
>CAYUJW010000003.1:0-47369 GCA_964445135.1 uncultured Gammaproteobacteria bacterium | reverse complement strand
TTGGGCCAAATGGTGTTGGGAAAACTACCCTCATCGACTCAATAGCCAGACAAACGTCGGAGGGGGCGGCCATCGCCCGCGGCATTCGCATTGGATATTATCGACAAGATTTTAGCACCCTAAACTTTGAGGAAACTGTATATAAATCGCTTGAGCACGCCGCTGAAGAATCAGGCGTTGAAGTGAATGAAACGCTCATCCGCTCAACAGCCGCTCGCTTCTTACTCACAAAAGACCAGGTATATAGCAAGATTGGCAATTTGTCAGAAGGTCAGAAAGGACTTTTGTCCTTTGCGCGTCTGGTGCTGTTGAAGCCCGGCTTATTGATTCTTGATGAGCCAACCAACCACATTAATTTTCGTCATCTTCCAATCATTGCCCAAGCGCTTGATAAATTTGAAGGCGCGATGGTCCTTGTCTCACATCTTCCTGAATTTGTGTGGCAAATCCGCATCGACAAAACTCTCGAGTTGGAATAAGCAATCTGCGAAAAAAACGCCTCACGAAGGTAATTTCGAGGCCAGTCAACCCCACCTCCGCCAAGGCTTCGGCGGGCACAGCGGGGCGGTTGGAGAATTAACGATTTGGCCATTGAACTTAATTTATTAAATTCTACAATCTCAATATGGAGATTGTTCCTTACCGTCAGTCACTTTCACATAGCTGTTTGGTGGCCTGTTTTTTGATGATGCTTCAAGCGCGCTATGGTATTCAGTTTACCGAGCGTGATGAACAGCGCCTGGCCCTTATGGGCAGTCGGCGAATTCATCCCTTTTATGTGGCCGGCATACCGGTTGAAATTGCCCGCGAATTTAAGAAGGATATCGTGGCTTATGTTGACAATAAATTTTTCACCCAAGTTCTTCAGCAGCAATCTTTTGACACGTCTTCGCACATGCGCGCTGAGCACAAACCAATTACAATCGAGCTCATCCAAGAAGAGTTGGCCAAACATCCGCTTATTTGTCATGTTGACACTCATGGCTTAGGTGACTATTCCCATTCCTCTCACTTCATCGTGTTAGAGCGTTTGGCCGGAAAAATGGTGGTGATTATTGATCCATGGACAGGCGTCAAAAGGAAAATTGCACAACGCACGTTAATGGGCGCGATTGAATCATTAAAGAGTGAGGTAAAAATGTGCCCCGTGCTTTTTACTATCTAAACAACAACAGCTATCAGAGTTATTTTGTGAGTGTAAGCGAGGATATTACTGCATCGACTTCTTTTTGATATCCCCTCTGTTCTGGGTCACTGATGGCATACGTGATCATCACTGCGTAATTTGAGTCTGCATCTTTTTGAAGAATAATATTTTGAGAAGTTCCCAATCCTCGGATACCATAGTAAAAACCCGCATATCCATTTTGTGTTATAGATCTTTTTTCTTCAGTAATCTCGGAGGTGCCGTCTGCGGTTGATTGTTCAATACGCGCATCTACCCATGATTCCAATGATGCGCCCTTGAGATCAATGGGCTCAAACACCAAAAGTGCGCCATCTGACATCTCACTTTGTGGTCGTTGCATCTCTCCTCGCTTATATATACGAATATGTTGAGGGTCTTGGGTGTCAAGGGTATAACTATCAGGATAGTTGAAGGTGAAAATATTATTTTGATCACCAAAGCTATTCATTCCAGATTGTGATTCTACTTGAGCTGTGGTGCTTGGTGATGTGGTGACTGTTGTGAATGATGGTACTTCCGTTGGAGTTGAGGCGGTGTTATTTTGATTCTTCAAAAGCACAATACTCACACCTGCAACAAGTACAATCGCCAATGTGCCCAAAAAAAGTTTATTCGTAGAATTAAATTGCGACATCTGGATGTGAAAACTGCAAACGAATGAATAAGTCTTTGTCTAAGTATACTAGCTTCAAGTATTGCAGGGGCTAGTGAACTATATTGAAACTTATTTTCTTCAAGGGTAGTAAACTAAGTCTTGTGAATCATCCAGCCAAACCCGATCTTCTCCTCCTTAGAGAAGCAATGGAATCTAGTTGGGACGAAAAAACTTCATATTTAGCAGTGAAAGAGGTAGGTAATCCGGCATTAGGTCAATGTTACCCTACCTCATGGGTAATACAATACTTCTTTCCAGAGACTGAAATCATCAAAGGGGAAGTTTGGAATGGAAAAAAAATCGAAACTCACTTTTGGAATGGACTATTAGTAAATGGCAGTTTTTATCATATTGATTTCACTTGGCAGCAATTTCCTCCACATTCTTCAGTTCGCAATTTTGTGATACTTGATCGTAAGTCATTAAATGACAGTGAGGGGACGATTCAGAGATGCAAAATCCTTCTACAAAGAGTGAAGAAATATCTTAAACTTCAGAAAGCCTAACTTTGCAGGGGTGGGAAGAATCGAACTTCCGTCAAAGGTTTTGGAGACCTCTATTCTACCACTAAACTACACCCCCTTGGACGTTGACAGGTTTCGTAGTACGGTAATCGGTGTCGAAGCTCGTCGCGATGTATGCGAAACGTGAAACGAAACGAGTTTCTCACACCGCCTAAACCGTATGACGGATTATCAAAGTGTGAACCTACCCCGAATCGAACGGGGATCTGAGGCTCCGCAAGCCCCTGCTCTATCCTATTAAGCTATAGGTCCATTTCAATAGCAGTTCACATTATATCAAATAGCCGGCCCTAAGATGTGTGAATACCATTCACGCACTGGAATATTGCCGCTTATTTACCTGATTTGACGCAGCTTACGCACAATTGCTTAGAAAGGATAGCCTTTGAGGTTTTGAATGCCTTTTAAGACCGATATTTCGCCCATTATGTCACGTGCATGACCAATTACCATACCGCCAAGTATGGAATGAACCGCGCGCTCCCCCATCCCAAACATACTCATGTCCACGCTTCGCTCCAACTCCTTGTCGCTACACTGCTCAACATACGCTTCGCTTGCGGCAAATACGGCATTTGCATACGTGGTAAATGTTTCCATATTAACTGTCACCGTGCGAAGCCATGCAGGATATGCACTTTCCCACTCCGTCGGCTGCAGTTCGCTTGCACCAGTCTTGTCTTTCCACGTGGTGTCAAACAGCGGAACTTCGCCTTGAATCAGGGTGTGAATGAAAAAGTCTTCTGAAAATACCAGGTGCGCAAAAGTGCCCGCAATTGGATTTGCTCGACCCTCAGGTTGAAATGCCGCCACTTCATCGGTTACGCCATCTAATGTTTGTAACACATACATATGTGCTTCTTTTAACTGTGTGTGAAGTATTTTTTGGGGGAGCGTTTTTGACATGTAATTTATGTTAATTAGTAATTATTCCGATCCTCAATTATAACTGCTTCACACTTGAAATGATTGACAACTCATGTCGTGCTTGGAGAAATCCGTGTGCCATGAGTATAGATTTTTACATCAAACAAAGCCGCTTCCTTGGTAAGATTACAGGCAGTATGCTGCCTACCAAACTAGCTTTTGTCGATATTGAAACAACCGGGACGAGCGTCGTACATGATCGCATCATTGAAATCGCAATTGTACGCGTTGACGATGGCGTGGTGCGCGATGTCTATGAGACGCTCATTAATCCAATGCGGCCAATCTCACCTTTTATTAGCGAATTGACCTCGATACTTCCCCATGAGCTTGAACATGCACCGGACTTTGAGGGTGTTGCGCAAACGATCTATGAACGACTTGAAGGATACGTGTTTGTTGCGCACAATGTAGGATTTGATCATGGGTTTGTGAAAAATCATTTTGAACAACTGGGATATTCATTTTCACCTAAAAAACTCTGTACTGTGCGCCTTTCGCGCGCCCTCTTTCCCCACCATCCCCGACATAATTTAGATAGCGTAATGATGCATCATAATTTGGTCTGCGAGAATCGGCATCGCGCCTTGGGCGACGCGCAGGTCATCTGCGATTTTTATCAAAAAATTATTCGCGAGACCGATGAAGCGGCGCTTGAGCAAGTCGTCAATGCCCTCATGCGCCAGCCTTCACTTCCCGCCAATTTGGATGCTCGCCTTTTGGCAGCAGTTGCAGATACGCCGGGCGTATATATCCTCTACGGCGAGGGCCATGTGCCGCTTTACGTGGGAAAAAGTATACATGTTCGGACGCGCCTCCTTTCTCATTTTTCAAGCGTACATAAACGCTCAACTGAAATGAATATTGCGCGCCAAACCATTGATTTGGAAGTCCGCCCCACGACGGGCGAGCTCGGCGCCCTCTTGCTTGAGCAACATCTCATCAAGACACTGCAGCCACTCTATAACCGCACATTGCGTCAGACCAATAGTCTCCTTGTTGTACGAACTCGTCCAAACTCCGCAGGCTACCTAAGTTTGTACACAGAGACGATTACCACGATTGGACCAGAAGATCTTGACTCTATTGTCGGCATTTATAAAAATCGCGTGCAGATGAAAAATTCCCTGTCTACTCTCCTGAAAGAGCATGGGTTATGCGGCATATTGATGGGGCTTGAGAAAGGATCTTCTTGTTTTGCCCACAAGCTTGGCGTTTGTCGTGGCGCATGTCTGGGGATTGAACCTGCTGTTTTATACAACGGGCGTCTTTTGGCCGCGCTTGCTGCCCAATCAGTGAAGAGGTGGCCATTTGACAGTGCCATTGCCATTCTTGAGCGCGACCCAACCGATCCCGAACGTGCAGATGGCTATGTGATTGATAAATGGTGTTTTATCGGCAAAATCATATATGAGGGGCAGGACATGAGATGGGAATATGTAAATGACTACAACTTCAACCTCGATGTGTACAAAATCCTTGCGCGCCACATCATGACCAACACGCGTTCAAGAAATATTGTGCCCGTTGTGCTGCAACCTGAATGGGTTTGAGGCCACAAAAAAAGCAGGGGTATTTTTTGCAAAATAGCACCCTGCTTGATTTCTGGTCGGACTCATTATCTGAGCCCAACAAAGTTTGGTTTAGTTTCGTCGGCGAGTGTCGCGTCGAAAATCATTGTTACGAGGGGCGAATCCTGATGGTCGCTCTTCGCGTGGCTTAGCCACGTTCACGATGATTGTTCTACCCTCAACTTCACGTCCGTCCAAAGCTAACGCATTTTGTGCGGCTTCTTCAGTGGTGAAGGTTACGAAACCGAAGCCTTTTGAGCGTCCGGTTGCGCGATCGGTGATGACAACTGCTTCAGCAACGTCTCCGAATTCACTAAAGAGTTCGGTGAGCGTCTCGTTGGTAATAGCCCATGGTAGGCCACCAACAAACAATTTCTTTTTATCCATATTTCTTGCTCACCTCCATTTCTGTGTTTAAGTTATTTGAGTGTTGCGCAAGGAAAACTAACGAACCTTTTTAAGAAAGTCACAGAAAGTATTTACTTGAACATATCAATCATACCACATCTTGTAACAAAACACTACCAACTACCGCCTCCGCCACCCCCTCCTCCACCTCCACTTGAGCCTCCTGAAAAACCCGAGGAGTGCCCAGTTGAGCTGCTCGTGGGGGTCATACTTGCGGCAACGCCCCCCATCGATGAGGATAAGGAATTGGTAAAGGTTTGAGCGGTAAAGTGACTCGAGACCTGTGAGCTGTACCATGATGGCTGCGTAAACGGCACATCGGCAAATCGTTTTGCCCATACTTTTTCAACACCAAACGCGACAGCATATGGCAAGAACTTCTCAAATGTCATCTGATTGAGAGCCTGAAACTCCATTTGGCGCTTTTGACTACTTATGAAGTTTTTAAGTGACTTTGCTTGATTTGCAACCAACACCCCATCTTCAGATTTTCTTGGCATGCCGCGCCCCGCAAACAAGGCGGCCAAGGCAAGTACGATATTCATAGAAAACACGCTCAAGAATGCAAGTACCGTGTAGGGATTGCGAATTTTGTCTGGTCGACGAGCAAAAAAACCGCGCATTACCATCGCTTCATTGAGCGACGTTGCGGCGAGCCTATGCATATCTGTTAAGTCGGTGGTTTTAATTCGCACCTCATCTCCCGTGGCAAACAGTTTTTGCAATATGATGTGTTCGTATTTTTGCAGGCCTTTTTCGTGCTGAGTAGGGCTTTTTATTTTCGTCAACCAAAAGTCTTTTTTTGCTCGCTCCTCAATCCGAAGATATCCTCGCCTGGCCAAGTCAACAATCGCCGCAATAATATCATGGGTATGCACATGCTCATCAATCAAGGTTCCCACTTCAGCAGGTGTGAGGTGCTGACCGTTTTTGAGTTTTGGTACATCAAAAGATGCGCTTAATACCCCCGTTCCTGCAGGCTTTGGATCGCGCCCATTTTTATACCATTTCCATACTATCCAAAAAGGTAATAACACATACCACACAATGCCAAAAACAATAGCAAGCAGTATAAGTACTATTTGGCCAATCCCCATTTTCCCAGGCGTATAAAGCTCAGGTTCAAGCTGTGCCACCATGCCTTTGGGAAATCCAGCAACAAACGTCACCCCTTCTCCGGCCCCCAGATTTGCTGCAACAACACTTATTTGACGTTCTGAGTCTACTTTTGCTTGGCAGTCAGCTTCAGTCGAACCCGCCTGCCCCGCATAGCATGTCGTCTGAAGCGCCGCCTCCGTTGTTGCATCGGTTGGAAGTTGGACTGTGGCCGATGCCACATCAATTGGCACGGTCCAATCGTTGCCCGTGATATTCCAATAGAGCTCATCATGATCTGAAAAATAGGTGATTGCACCTGAGACATCGTAGCGAATGATGTAGAGTTTTTGACCAGATATCGTGGCGGCCGGATCACCAATTTTCAGCGACACCCGCTCACTTCCTGAGCTTTTTTTAGTCGTTGTAACAAATGGTTGTGCGCGCCCCGCCTCATCAAGCACTTCGATATCATCAATATTCAGACGATATTGTGTGCCGTCGGCATTTGTTTTAATCATCTCAATATCACGAAATATTCCATGACGCGAAACACCTTCAAAATCATATTGAATCTGCTCTTCAACCGTGACCGTACCGTCGGTATTTACTTCAAATGTAGTGTCAAAAGAGTTGATCGTTTCAGCCCGCGCCAAAGGTGCGTAAAGCAGATTAGCAAGAAGCACAAACCCAAGCATCACAAACCGCATTTTCATAGTAACTATGATAACAAATTATGGCAACAAACCAAGCATATTTATTCTGGCTTTGCATATTCCCCACTAATCCAGCCCACTTTCCCCTCATATTCAACCATATACCATCCATTTTCTTTTTCACGATAAGGCAATCGTATACCCTCGGGTACTTCAGCCAGTGACTCTGAATATGAATTTGGCTTGCTCCTGAGCCTCAAATATCCTGTTTCAGTTGGTTCAATTATGACCAATTGTGAATCTTCACTCATTGCCACCGTTGAGGTTGGTATTGGCTCACTTGGAAGTGGTATTGTAGTTGGAGAGACAGACGGAGTGGCTGCCGGCGCAGATTGAGATATGACACTTGTCAATAATTCGTGAGTTTGAGATACATATTCACCACTTACCCATCCTTGAACTGGCCCATATTCTATCTTGTACCAACCGTTTTGCTTCTCACGATAGGCTGTAATTGCTCCCTCAGGAATGCGTCCGACTTCCAAACTTGCTGTACCTGGAAGCTCGCGAATTCGCAGATATCCAAGCTCGGTCTTTTCAACCCTTACGCGAGGCAGCTGCGAAGAATCACTTGCTACAACGTCAGGCACGATGCTTTGTATGCCCAGCACACTGGCACTTGTCGTACTTGTTGTGTGTTCAAGAGACGCAGTAGATTCGGCAACCTGCGCAATAGTTTTATTACGTGAAGTTTGAGGGTCTTTGACCGCTAATGCACTCCAAGAAAAGCGAACATCTGATGACAAGCTCTGTTGGAGCTCGATGAGAAACCCTTTTGTCGTGACGTTTGAAACGATATATTTCACATCTTTTGCAAGTGTTTTTTCAACAATACTTCGCTGACATACTTGAATTCCATCGGCGGCACTACACAATCCATCAATAATATACTGTTCAAACTGTGACTGACTTAACGTAGGAATGTTTATTGTTGTGTTTACAATCGGCTCAATCACATATTCATTTTTAAACGTTACTTCAACAAAGCGCTCGCCTTCTTTCACTTCGGCATATCCTGCAGTATCATTGTTAAACGTCACGAATTTCTCAAACTCAACATTCCCCTTAAACAATACGGTGTTAAAAAATGTAATTGCTGATCGAACCCAACTGGCAAATGATGTTTCGTTGGGGGGATTTTGATCCTTTGCATGCGCACTTTCTGATGCCACATCAAGTGTTGCACTGCGGCTTGATATCTTGTTTTTCGCCAAGATATCTACAACCAATCCCTCAATTCCCTCAATTGACCCAGCCCGTATGGTGCCTGCCGTAATTTCCATTGCGTAGATTTTATTTGCATATATTGAGTCACTGAGTGTATCAATGCTGACCAAACGGTCTGCGAGAATTTCCGAGGTAAGCGTGGTCTTAGCCAATTTCTGTTGGTGCAAAAATGAGAGTATTTTGCCTGATTTTTCAAGTTTTGATGATTCAGTCGAGGTGTTGCCTTCCATAAGTGGTGTCAATGCATCTAGGGCATGTGTCTGTTCATTTACACCCGCGGCACTTGCATTCTCTTCCATTACCATCTCGACTGGCAAACCATAATAGTCGGCAAGGTTTACAAACACACCAATGGTTGCGCACTGCTCACCTGGCAATATGCCAATCGGGCAGGTTATGATATTTGATTCGTTCATAGTCTCGAGCGCAACACCCAACACGCGTCCTGCTTCAACAGCTCGCATACCATATCCTCCAACTGAGGAACTTGTTATTCGATCCCCTGTTTTAATTTTTCCATTTTCCGAAGTAACCAACACCGGAATACGCCCAACCAATGCTACTTTGTGACTCCCTACCCCATGATCTTCTCCAAGTACTAATCCTGGAGCTGTGGCAACTACCCCCAAGATATCTTCTTGATACGGGCGTTGTGATCCAACAATGCCCCCGACTGCCGACTCATGGTCAATAGCTACCACCGAACCTGGCGGCAAATCTTGCTCAGAATAATAATATTCAGCCAAATCTGCGCCGCCTGAAAAACCAACTTCTGGACCGAGGGCGGTTCTTGTATCGACTGTAATCTCCTGCTGCAAATTAAAAATTTGCTGATTCATATATCCAAACACTTGGTGCATATTCATATCGCGCGTGTCGGTCCACGCATGTCCTTCAGAACCGATAAGTGTCCCCGTATCAAACAAAGAAATTGAGCGAATGTCATCGTAGTTTGTTCCCGTCCATTCAGCGGCAGAATCATCTGTTTTTTCACTATCCGAATGGTATACCTCAGTCACTATGCCGTGACCGTTTGGTCCACGATAACACGTCACGCCCCCACCATCTGAGGCGTCATTGGTACCAACACAGAGTTCGCGAGGCGCATTGAAATTTGGCTGAGTTATACCAATTGCGCGCACATTATTTGAAGTTCCATATAGTGCTTCGTGATCAATCTTAAAATCACTCGTGGTGTCTGGTGCGGTCGAAAATGCAGGAGTCACGGTGAGCGTATTGTTTGTATTTGAGACAACACGGCGGGATTGTCCAGCGCCTGTGCCCCCTGTTATCACAACAATCATTCCGGCAAACTCGTTTGTTGTCCACGCTTCACCCGTATCTTCAAGTGTGGTTGTCGATCCAGCTGTTGCATTGTCCACAACGATCGTTTTCTTGCTCAGGGCGGGTCGTGCGTCATTATACAATCGGCGTGCTTGGACTGCTGTGATAGTGTCAGTTGTAGTGGCACCACCTGATGACCAGGTAATGTCGTCCAACGATCCATCCCACATGTTGCTCCCTGTCCCACATGCAGCACTATTGCAGTCAGCACCAATACCGACAATCTGTGATCCAGTAAGTGTCAGAGTTGGTGCTGTGCCTGCGACGGTCATTACCTTTCCGTCTATTGAGAAATACGTAATTCCTGAAGCATTGGTTCGGGACAGTGCGAAGAAATGCCATTGTCCATCGTTAAAGGTTTGTGTTGAAGAGTACGACTGATCAAATGATGCCGCAGTTCCCATGGTCCACGTTGCATCATCATCAATCGCAGCCGTCATGGTGCCAGTCGTATTCATCCAGACAGTTATGCATCCTGTCGCCTGGGCAGGAGTTGTTGTAAAACATTTGGCAAACACCACATCAGGCGTGGTAACCGGCGCTGTCGTTGAATGCTTAAACCAACCGGTAATCGTGGCGCCCGTGGTACCCATATCAAAATCCGTGTCAACGTCACATGCGCCATCATTATTTGTATCGGAACAGAGGTATTGTGAAGTGCCATTAAATGCAATAGCCCGTCCTCGAGCCCCATCTACTCCATAGGTCGGCGAACCCTTTGCCTCAAATACATTGTTTCTATATGTTGCATCAACCACATCACCCGATGCATCATCCATCGGAAGATGGGCGCGCATGGTGCCAGGTATCAACGGTCCATATCGCGCGGCATTTACGACTCGTGAAAACCCAGCATTTGCAGCGGTTGAATTGTCATGAACCTCAACCATTCCCAAGCTGTGCCCCACAAAAATGATGTCATCTAATCCGGCGTCAGTGGCCAATGAGCCGCGCTCTGACACTTCCAAGGCGTCCGGCGAATTAGTGTTGATGACGGGGGTAGTTTTACTTAGCGAGGGAGTTGTTGTTTCATCCCATATTCTATCTACACCGCCGTTTTCCTCACTTATCTGGTCGATGTCAATATTTATCCACCTTTCAAGTTGATCAAGCGTTGAATTGAGCCCGTACAAGCGTCCACGTCGACTCACAAATATTGCTTCATACTCGTGATCGGTGATATCGGAGTATGCAAGATAACGCTGGTGCGAGAGGTTGATTACTCCCATTCCCGAATTGGTTGCAATGCCAATGAGTGTCACGCCTGCTACAGGATTAGCGCTCGTGCTTCCTAATTGAACTGCCCCATGCACATCATTCACCTGATCCCACCCTGTGTCATTTCCAAGATCAAATATTGTTCTTGTGTCAACATTGTACGTAACGGTAGTGTTGCGATTTGCAATATTTTTGTCTGCCTGTGCTCGATCCGTTGAGTCATAGTTCCACATGCGATCGGAGATAAAGTCTACGGCGTAGAGGCCTGTTGCCGCACTCCCATTTGTTCCGACATATACGACGCCATTGAGGGCAAATACCGAAGATGGGTCATTGTTTGTATTTGCACCCAGTGTGGAAGTTGCAGCCTGGGTGAACTTCATCCACAAATTATTGGTCGAGGCATCAAAAATATAGAGCGCATCGGCAGTCACGACAAGTAGCGCTTTGGCAGGAAACTCAATCGTGCCACATCGATCATCGCTTGCCACGACGCACGCATCGCCGGGCGCATCATCCTTACTTTCTGTGGCCCATGACAAATCTTCAACAAATGCCCTTTCACGCCATCGCCCACCATCGGTATCTTTGGATGTATCGTAATAAAATGTGTCAATAATGCCAGC
Source organism: uncultured Gammaproteobacteria bacterium (assembly GCA_964445135.1). Taxonomy (GTDB): domain Bacteria; phylum Patescibacteriota; class Microgenomatia; order UBA1406; family GWC2-37-13; genus JACOTV01. Next base: position 35,869 of record CAYUJW010000003.1, on the reverse strand, counting down.
TACTGGGATGATTTTTTCAGAACCCTTTGCAATAACATCACCATAAATTTTGGCCTCGGTGCGAGACGCGGCGGTGCCAATGCTCATTGATGTTGCGCCATTGTTGGAAATCATAAATCCATTTGATCCAACCTGTAAATTGCCAGTAACCTTTAGATTCCCGTCTACATGGAGTTTTTCTGAAGGATTAGTTGTTCCGACTCCCACATTGTTTGTGGGGGTAGTCAAGTACACATCTGTGCCGCTCTCTGTCCAACTGCCTCCGCCACCTGCCTCATCAGTTCCACACGTCACATCACCTTGTGCATCAGTTTCAAGCGAGGTGCATGTTGCAAATGTAGCATCAGAAAATCGCAAGGCAGTCCCTGAATTACCTGCCACCTCAAGTTTTGCGCCAGGCACCGTTGTACCAATCCCCACATTTCCTACGCTGATTCCAATGGCCCCCGATACAAATTCAATAACCGGGTCTGTCGCGCCCGCGTCAAATGTCCACACAAACGCCGCACCTGCACCAAAGGTGTTGGTGGTGATTTCAGTTGTGTCAAGGTTGAGCGTGATGGTGTCAGTTGCAGAAACGTCTGTATCGATTCCATTTGTACCACCTGCAACAAGCAATGTATCGCTTGCTCCTACCACTTCAGTATCTGCATCATCGCCATCTAGCGTAAATGAAGAGAATCCTCCTGAACCAATACAATCGGTCCATGCCGATGCTTGGTAACAACGAAACTTGCCTGAATTTGAATTGTAGTAAACCGCACCATTTGCCTGTGTTGCAGTCGGGTCACCCGCATCAGTTTTAACCGGCACAATAAGTTGGGTCGCGCTCGTTCCCGTTGCAACTCCGGTAAGCGCGACATTTCCAGATACCGCATTGATGGCTGGCGCCGCACCCAAATTGATAAGCGTAATCCCTGTGGCCGTGAGTGCTGTGTCAGATGAAGCAATAACCAGTGTGTTTGAGCCAGAATCTAGGGTGAGCGCACTTGTTGTTGATGAAACAGTGACCGCACCCAAACCGCTATACGACTGTCCGGCCGCAACGGTTACGGTTCCTGATGCTGAAACTTGAAATGCGTCTGAAGTCCCAGCAGTCAATGTGCCCGCTACATCGGTGTTGTCTGCAACTTGAAATGTGCCTGCGCTGTTGATGGAAAGATCCCCAGTAGTTGTGGTAATGGTTTGTGCACCAACAAACGCCAGATCTTCATCAAATGCAATTGCAGTCGCAGTCGTTGAACTAAACACGGGGTGGGATGCGTTGTCCAAATGCAAAGTAAGAGCCTGATTGTTTGTGCCTCCACTCCCCGCAAACGTAAGCTCATCATCCGTTGAGTTCACAATTGTCTCTCCATTTTGACCACCCACTGTCATGGCGGTAAATGCATATGGAACTGCGGTCAATCTGATGCGTGGCGACATGTCACCATCACCATTGAAGTTAACTGACAAATACAAGTTGTCTGAGTTAAAATCTACTGAGCCTGGAAATGCGGTGTGTGTGCCAAGCGCAGCACGAAATACACCATCGTTTACGGCAACTTGTGAAGTGCCACCATTCCACGTCTCAGTCCACACGGTCGAACCCCCGCTCGATGCGTCCCACAATTTGAACACAAAATTGTAGTTACCATCAGTCACATTTGTCCCGTTGCTATTGACGACCTTACCCTGAAAGTTTATCTGCTTATTTATGCCGACTGCTGCATATGCTGGAGACATCAAACCTACAATCTGCACTACTAACCCACCAAAAAACATCAAGCTGAAGAATAATACACGTAGATGTCGGGGTAACTGTTTCATGTTGTACAAAAAATTATGTCCCCCCTTAATCGTACTTTAGATAGTAGTGCCCAAATTTGAGGCTGTCAAGGGTCAGTTTGTGCGGTAATTATTCATTTCATAATCACATCATTTACGGTCAAATTTGATTTGACCTCAAAAACTCCATCCCGTTGACATATTGATACGATTATGAAATGATTATTCAATGCCACTCACTCGCTTGTCTTATACAAAAACACCCTATCTTGTCGAAAAAATTCGCACTATCGAGGACTTGCGTATTCGTCTACATATGCTGCCACTCAGCTTAAGCAACAAGTCTGCTATCCGTTGGGCCACATTGATCGATCGTGTTCAATATGCATTTGAGCTCGGCGGAATACCTGCTGAGCGTAATTTTATCGAGCATACACTCAGAATGAGCGAAGCTATCAAACCAACCACAGAGCAAGCTGAAGTGATCCGCTACAAAAACGGATATCATCATATTCTTCAGCATTGGCTTGCTAATCCAGAGCCGGTCAAAGCAAAAGATTTAATTAGGTTAAATGAAATCGTGACAGGCCAAAAAGTAAAAAAGGGCTATGATGACTCCGTAATTCAAACAAATATGAGCTACCTACAAACAAGCCCAGACAATCCAATCATTCAGTCTGCGCTTGCCACATGTTTTGTGCAGGCGAATCAACTGCTTGGTCATTCGCTACCTATGCAGTATCTTATTCCACTGCTTTTTCTGTACAAATATGGATATGATTTTCGTCGATTTATCACGCTTGAGGAATACTTTGTTAAACATAAGGATCGACACCATAGCGCAATTCTTCAATCAGTTCGCGATTCAAATGCAACAGCATGGCTTGAGTTTGTGGCAGAGGCCACAGAAGTTCAACTTATCAAACGAATTAAGCAGATCCTCAACAACGATCCTGAGCTCATGAACACTCAGGCATTTTTTACTCTCAATCACCGTCAACAAAGTATTCTTGCCTCAATTGACAAGCCCGGCGCTAAAATAACCAATCGCGACGTACAAAAACTCTACAAAGTGTCAGCAATCACAGCAGCACGTGATTTGAGCAACCTCGCACATCGCGATCTCATAATTCAGATTGGCGGTGGAAGATCAACCTTCTATATTAGAAAGTGAGCCTAAAATGAAGCGGAAACGATCATTACAATGGTATCTGCATAATCATTTGATCCAGGTGTAACTGCCGATACTTTTGCCTTCAAAGCAACAGCTCCGCGCCCTTGGTCAATCGATGAGCTATTGGTATGAAATATCTCACGTATTGTCGTTGAAACTGCACCAACTGAGTTGGAAGTCCCATCAAAGGGCGAAGCATATTCCAGCGGTCCACCAGACAACTGGGCTTTTGATACATTCTGAAGTCCAAACCCTTCACTCACTGATGTGAGATTATTGCTTACCGCGGGCACAGTGTAGTTCAAGGAGCTGCTTTTTAAGCCTGCATTTTGATCATGCACATACACAGATGCGCCTGCTTCTGCGTTAGTTGATACGTCCATCCATATATGGTCTGTGGCGGTAGTCACCGTGCCTGGGGTCAATGATCCAAACGCAACAGCATAGGGCGCTGAGGTTTCGCCAGGGTCAGATACGCCCCCAACATCAATATCAAATGACAACTCAAGATCCGAGGTGGCAACCGAGGCGTTCGCGCTCCACCTAGAATCAGTATATGCCCCGCTTGTCGACTTCACTCGAAATGCATACGTTGTAGTGGGATCCAGCCCAATTACCATGATCCCCGATGCGCCACCCCAGGCAGAATATGTCTGCACATCCTCTGCACCAAGCACAGCAGAGAGGGTTTGATCACTTTGGACATAGCGTATGTCGCTTACAAAATTATCCGTACTTGCCATCACCGTATACGTTGTGTCACTTGGATCACCTGACCATTTATTGATCGTCATCTGCAACTTGTTGTACCAATTGCCCGTATTCACGACGGTTGGGGCACCGGGAACATTTGCTTGATTTACCCATGCAAGACCAGCATTGACTCCATATTGCCCAGATGTTTGCTCGCCCGCCACTTCCCCAACAATTCCCATGAGCTGGTAACTTGGCGAGCTTAGATCCTTCTCTCCTCCACCGCCAAATTCATAATTTTTGAGTCGATAGCTACCGGATGATTGAGCAAACACATGTGGTACTAAACCGTTTACCAATGCCCAAATAATGAGCATAACGATCCATGGATTTGAGAGTTGTTTAGGTGTCATGACTTATAACAGTGTAATTGAATCCAATACATGCTGCAGCAAAGCATCAAGATCTTGATTTGTATTTGCGGTGATACTTACCGAAATGAGTTGACCACTGACAAGTCCGAACGCACTGGATTCGTAGCGCGATTTGTCGTTTGCTTTAAAAACGGTAAATTGCCCAACTGCAGATGTGTGTGATGACTCAACGTATAATTTTGACTCTTTTTGTCTCATTGCAACACCCGAATCATCAAGTACGCTGGCATATGATACGTTGCGCGCGGCAACAACAAGATTTGCCTTCGGGTCTTCTAGAAAAAAATGTTCAGCGCACTCTGCGCGATTTTTAGTCATTGAAACATGAGCAGGAACATCAACACTGAGACACGTTCCAATATTTTTTCGCCCTCCCACAGACGATGGGTCACCTTGAAAATTTGCATACCTTAATTGTGATGATTCACTGGCTTTCTGAGTTGCGAGAAATTCTTGAGAACGTGTAGAAAGAGTAGACGATGCTCCATCTGCACGCGATGAGCGTTTGGCAAAAAACCAAATCAATATGACGACTAGCACGCCAATCCCAAGTGTAAGTATTATTTTCTGCGGTTTTTTCTTCGCATGTTGTGACTCCATAGTGCAGCTTGAACCAAACAGATAACAAGTAATATGAACCAGGGCTCAATGTATACAAATGACGCAGAATGCGAAAAGGTTGTTTTGTGTAGCGAGTCATTTCCATTCACACTCAGCGTGTTGATGCCAACTGGCAATGACCACAGAACACTATGCATCGATGCAGGAATATAACGCCTACTTTCTGGAAATACACGAAGTGATGACTCATTGACTGCCCCGCGATGTGTGACTCGCCCAAACATATCTCTCACCACAATTGCAGCATAGGGTACAAGATGCACGTTTCCTTCATTTAAAAAAGTTAGCTGAAACGTGCGCGGGAAGCTGAATTCAATTGAATTATTTGGCCAAGTAGAATCAGATAGTGAAAGATTGAATCGTTCTCCACCGGTTTTATGCACTAACACCATTGTTGAAAGTGATGGTTCGACTTTGGCATTTGCCCGATTGGGACCGTTTGACTGCATTCGTGCAATTACTGCCGCATAATGACCGCCTGGACTCAAACTCTCTCGATCCCGCACTGCCACGCGCAGCGTCTTTTTTTCACCTGGTTTTATAACAAGTGTCGATGCATCCGGAGAAAGAAATGATGCAAGCGAATATGAAAATGATCCAGACTCTTGACCATCAAGGCGCAATGAACCTCCTTTTGTATGGTTAAAATCAACTACTTCAATCTGAAGCTGCACCAACTGTTGACTATTATTTGTGTAGGCAAAACTCACCGACTGGGGCTTACTTTGCGAACTCATTCTCAATTCTGCAGAAGCAGGAGAAACTGAAATTGCACCATCTTGTGCATAGACTGGCGCCGCTTGCGCACACATTATGATGCACCACAACAGAAAGGAGTAGATTCTTGCGTATTTCATAACATACTGATTGTACAGACTCCATAGTCTGGCCGCAAACACCATACATTGGAGGTATGTTACTTCCCTCTTTTTGCACTACTCCCCATAATTCCCATGACAACTGACCGAAGCCCAAGAAGTACAAATAGCACGATAATTGTGGCAGCTCCAATCATCTTCCAAGGAATGACCCAAAAAGATAGGCGTGCTTCGATTGGAATATCCCGCTGACCATTGTCGTATATCAGCAAGAGGTGTGCGGTATATTTGCCAATACGAAATTTATGAAATTTTTCAAAGTTATATGTTGTCGTCATGACGGGATTGTTTTTTTCATCCAAAACAACATTGCCATTTTCCATCTTTGCACTTCTCACAATAAACCCATCGTCCCACTGTGTCGTAAAGGTGCGCGATGATTGTGGAAGCACATTTCCACGACCCGGATTCACACTGAGCAACGCCAAATCTTTAGACTTTCCCTGATCTATAAATACATTACCCACCGGGACGACGTGGATATTCCCCGTATTCTTGACGGTCACATTAAATGTCGTTGGGAGATGCTCATATATGAGTTTGTCAGTTGAAAAATCAACAAAATTGAGCTCACGATGGGCATCGGGAGTGTTGATCTCTAGTATCACAGAAAACACCGAGGCAGCAGCGACTGCTGTTTGATCTTTAGGAAGAGCTTCCTTATCGCGCTCAATCAAGATTCCATAATAATATCCAAGCGTTGCATCTTTGTCTGGCTGGACCGTCAATTTGATTGTTTTAGTTTGGTTTGCGCTGACGGCAACGGCAGACTCAGGAAATGTTATCCACTTTGCGACCGGATCTTTTGCTGCAACGTCCACAATTGACAGACTATTTCCACCATCAGTCAGTTCGTATTTGACCAATGAGAGTCGGTATGACTCTGTAAATGAATTATTATTTGTTATCGCAAATTGAGTTGATACCTTCTCACCTGGGTCTGCAACCAAATTGACAAACGTTGGCGACACAGTGAGATTAATCGATGCTCCGGAATCTGCAACTGATTGGGCGCCGACAGATGATGAGAACAACAAGCAGACTGCTAATAATAGGGTGATTGTGGAACGTATGTGTTTCATATATTTGAGAGTATGCCACTCCATTCTAGCGCATTTATTCATGAAATTAAATGTCATTATTCTCTTGCTATGGCCAAAATATTCGTGTACAAATTATGTACATATGAAGTTATATCGCTCGCTAATTCTACTTGCCATTTTTTTTGTCATTCTTCTTGTACCTAGCCAAGCACACGCTGCCGCATTTCAAGAAGCATATGTTCGCTTGGACCGCATGAAGGCCTCAACCGCCACAACAGGCTTAGTCTGCGCCAAGACCCCCTCTTCTATTACGACAGGAACCGAAGCATCTGTGAAAGTCACCTTCCCCACTGGATTTACCGTAAGCTCGACTGCCTCAAATTGGACTGTATCTACCACAGACATTCCCTCGGGATCGTCTGCCTGGCCAGGCATCACAACTGCTTCGGCCGCAAGTGGACAAGACGTCACCTTTCCAAGCAGTGACCTGACTTCAACAAGTACGCTGTATTGTTTCCGATGGACAGGCGTAACGACACTCACCAACTCAACTGCAGGCAATGACAAAAGTGGCTCAATCACCTCACAAACTTCAGGTCCAGTAGCAATTGACACCAGCAATTATGCGGTGTCAGTCATCGCAGATGATCAGATCTCAGTTACCGCAACCGTTCCACTTACCTACTCGATGACCCTCAGTGGAACCAGTATGCCCCTTGGAACACTATCCTCATCGTCAGTCACCAGCTCGACAGCGCGTACAGTCACGATTGCGACCAACGCAGCAGCTGGTTGGATCGCATGGATTCGTGGAGCCAACGGCAATTCAACGGTTGGTGCACTTTCATCAACCAATGCCTCGGCCAGCATCGCAGCACCTGACACTTGTGCCAATAACACTCCCGTTGACCTCGCATCTGCCACAGGATACGTCGTCGATGTAGACGTCACCACAGATTCAGGAACTGGAGATGGCACAGTTTCTCAGGCATCTGGATTTGGCGCAGAATATGCTGGATCAAACTCCACATCAGGCGGATCACCGTGCACTACCCTTACACCAATCGCGTCCGGAAACGGCACAACTGATGGTGATGTGCTCACTCTTACTGCACGGGCCAAGATTACGGCTGTGCAAGATGCGGCAAGTGACTACGCAGATACTCTAACAGTCGTTTCTGCAGGCCGATTTTGATCACACTTCCTACGCGAAAAATACGTTTTAAAACAAACAATAATCGTATATTTTCTTGCATAAAAACCTTCAATATGAATTGAGGATTAGGCAATTGACTTTACTAGCAGAGCTGGCGCATGTGGTTTTTATAGGAAAGATGATGGACCCATAGAAGCAAATTCAGAACCGAGATCGCCAAAAGCGGAGCAATCCCAACCCACCCAAACGCGAGCCCAAGCAGCAACTCACCGATAATGGAGACAAGCAAGAATGCTTCAAAACTCAACCCAACTACTCCAACAACCGCGGTCTTTATTCGACTCTTCATCATCACATGTTTTGCGTTTTGCATAACGCTTAGTCGAATATCGCCCACTCCTGCCTCTAGCAAGTCAGAAAGCACATAGCCAACTGGCTCAAATCCAAGCGCAGCAACCTCCACTATATAATCTCTATTTCGATTATATGTGAACGCAAATGCGCCATCTTTTTTTGATGCTGTATGGTCAATTATTTTCGCGGTTTTTTTGTCAATGAGAAATATGTCTGCGCTAGAAACTGGCGTATTGGCGTGCGCATTTATGACATGACCAATAAGCGGCGCTCTGTCTGACTTATTCCCACCTGAAGTCAACATTCGATGCCCTACATGCTGATACAGCGAGTGCCAGGGAATGCGTATGCGTGCGCTAAATGCAAACCACGTAACCACCACAAACATGATCACAATCATTATGGCATTGAGCTCATATAACTTATTTGAATGTAGTTCGTTTTGCGAGAATATCACAATGCTTGAAGCGAGCTTCTCCAATATTGACGTTCGCTTGATCACACTTGTTATTATGTTGAACGGCTCTTTGTTGAGTTCGATTGTTGGATAATTTTGGTTTTCGCTTGACCCAATTTCAAAATACAAATCCCGAGATTTGTATCCTGTCGCTGATATATTGGCTAAATATTTACCTGATGGGAGCGCAATATCAACAATGCCCTCAAAATCAGAATAGATAGGATTACCAAATTCATATGCGGTTGTTGCAATAGGATTGTATATACGAGTTCCAACGTCATAGGATGATAGAAATACCCGCCCTTGCTCAATCCCAACATTTCCCCCTTTTTGCACCAGTCTCATTTGGGGGGATATTTTTAAATTGAGCAACTGCTGCTCTGTTACATTCCCCCGATCATCAAACACACGCACAAATAATTCGTACAGACCTGGCGCATAATTTGTACTAAAGCGACCAACAAATTCACCCGACGCATTTTCGACAATATCAACATTCTGCTCGATAACTCCCTCTGAATTTACAAACGTCGACGCACCAAGCACATTTTTTAATCGGAAAAATAATGTGGCACGCACGATTTTCGCACCTTTTTGCGCTTTAAAATAGAGTTCAAGAGGCTTTTTCTCAGGTATGACAACCACATGATCTTCAGCTTGTTTAGGAGCTGCGAGGTTTGATTCATCGCCAATTCCATCTTTTGAGTCTTCTTCCGATTCTACACTCGCATTGTGAAGCATGATGTTTGAACTGGTAAGAATGATGCTTTGCTCATTTATGGTTGCGGACGTACCTGTCTTTGCGGTCTTAAGAAGGTAGACGTCAGACTCCACACGTTGCCCACTTTGCGCACGAGAAACAAACGAAAAATAGTACTCAGTATACGGGCGTAATTCTTTCAGTTGAACGCGATGGAAGTAGGTATATGTTTGTTGATTTACAAAACGAGCATCCTCAACATCTGGGTTTGTAGCATAATCGAGCTTCAAAATAGTCGGCAATGTTGTTTCGATTGTCACCGTTGCGCTTCGGGAAGCAACTGAAGTAATCGACACATTTTTAATCAGTTTTTGCACCTCGCTTGGCGCGATAGTTATTGGAACTTGGGTGGGAACATCAGTCAATGGTGCGGTTGGTACCACACTACTTTGCTGCACAATTTCTTTAAATTTATAGCTATTCGTAATAGTGCTATCGGGAGACTGCGTACCAAGTCCAATCGCTCGCGCTTTGACGTGAAAATTGACTTTTTTATTGTCAGCAATACTGCTTGTTGTGCGAAGCGCAAACTGTACGGTTCCATTATATCCGGTTGGAACGGCAGGAATAATCCATCGAATAGTGCGCTGCTGAACATCGATCACTGGAACCACACCACCATACGCATTTGTAGCGCTCCCAGAAACATATGATAGAACGTTTATTGTTGGCGTAGAATCTCCATCAATTGTGCCTTTTGACCATTCTGCTTCAAGCTCAATGGCCGAGCTTGCAGGATACGAATGTCCATATGAAAATGTATGTAGTAAAGTTTCTTCTTGTCGATAGCGTTCTTTTGCGTTATTTCGAGTAAGAAATGCGACCAAATTATTCGCACTTCCGCTTACGTTAGCTGACACAGACATTTGATCAGATGCCGTCGTTGTGAGGGCATATTTTGTGGCGTCAATTATTGTTGATGCGCTTGTTTTGGTCTGTATGAGCCCATCATATGTCCCAACAGTCATGGGGGTTTTCAGTGACGCTTGGTTTGATGTGCGAAAACAATAGAGTTGTGCGACTGTTAAGTTGGCACTTGGAAATATAACGCTTGTACCACTTACTGACTGTGCAGCGCCGATACCTGGCCATGCAGCGGCTCCTTGAGGAAGCTCGCTTGTTGAAGTGGCCCAGTTTGCAATCGATGAAGATACGGCAAATGAAATGGGGAATTGCACTTCAACCTGCGACTCTATTGCGTTCGTTGTAGGTTTTACACAGATTAATGTCGTCGTTTGCTGTGAATTTTGCAATCTATCCAAACGAACATACGCCTGCGAAAATCCCGCTGCCTGCACCGCAGCACCCCATGATAAAAACAACCACGCTAATACGATAAATAGTGAAGTATGTTTTTTCATGTGAAGATTATCTAGTTACAAACTATCACATTCCAGCACATCATTCAAAGCTATTCCCCTCCGCTGCACCCTGCTAGTCTGCTACACTTAACGCACGCGAGAAATTGACAATGATTCAGGCTCGGATTGACCCTGCCCGAGCGAACAACACACTACTTATGAAATACGATCCAGCACCCGAGATAAAACAACAAGTTGATGCGCTCATTGACATTCTTGAGATGAATTACATCGTCAAAGATCACGTCCATTGCATCAGAAGTTATGATGCAAAAACGAGGGCATATGCACGTATTTGGGGAATGGCGAAGTTATTCCAGGATGTGCTTGGCCTCACTCCACACTACATAATCGAAGTAAACGATCGCATGTTTAAAAAACTCTCAGAACGAGAGCAAATGAAAACATTGGTTCATGAGCTTATGCACATTCCCAAAACGTTCTCAGGCGCCCTTCTCAGTCACCGCGGACCACATCACGCAATTAATGATCGCGAAGTCGAAAAACTGCTCAAGGCGAGGATGAAGTAACGCAGTTGGTAAATAGTAATTAGTAAATGGTAAGTGGACGAATCGCCGCTGCTATTTTGGATCAATACTACTTATTTAAATGATTCCTGATAAAACACATCAGTTGCCGCAATCGCCTCTTCCCATTTCCCCAGATTGAAATTGTGATTTTCATCTGCGTAATAGGTGGTTTGCACATTAACTCCAGCATCAGTGAGTTTTTGTGTAATAAGCTCAGTCCACGCAACAGGAATTGACTCATCTGCTGTCCCTTGGTGAATGCGAATTGGGGCTTTGATGTTTTCTAAATAATTAGAGAAGCTATAGTCTTTTGCGCGATACGTATCTTCAAAGTCGGCAATTAATCGTCGCAGTCCATAGCCCTCATCCTCCGCCTCGTCGCTGTAGTACAAAATGGAGTAAGGAAATGGCTTGGAAACGGGCGCCCAAAGCACGGTTGGTATCGGAAGTTTTGTCGCAGCAAGCACCGTGAGCACAATCTGCCCCCCATTGCTGTGTGCCCAAATTCCAGTTCGCGATAGATCAACCGTTGTAGATTCAAAACCTGCCTCATCAAGTGCTCCCTGCAATGAGTCAGTCGTTGACAGCAGGTCCAAAAGCGTCGTATACGTGGCAAATCGATCTTCCAAACCGTCTGCCGGCCCCGGATCTGACTCGCCATATCCTAAAAAGTCTGGAGCAAGTGTCACATATCCATGGCTCGCCAAGTAATTTGCACTGCGCTCGCTGCCGATCCCCGTGTAATAGATCTCGCGCGGCACATAACCGCGAACCATAATGATGAGCGGATATGTCCCCGGCTCAGCAGGCAAGGTCAACCTTCCACTGATGCGCCGTCCATCGGAGGTGAACGTGAATAGTCGCGACCGGTACGGGAGTGCGAATGCCTCTGTGTCTTCTTTTTTTGATGCAATTGCAATATGTCCTGCCGCGGAGGATCGCTCTTGAAGCTGGGCAATGCGGTACTTCAGCAATGGAGCTGTTGTGGGGGTCGGAGATGGAAGGAGTTTTGACATGGGTGTCGTGACTAGTTGCGGGCGAAGAAGTATTATTGCAAAAGCCAAAATCAATGCGGCAATGACTCCTCCAACAAGCGGTTTTCGCAACAAATACATATCTCTATTGTAGTCCACATGGGCAGTGAGATGGAATGTTCATACATTATCTTGCGACTTTTGATGAATGCGCAACCTACTCGTTGCAGCTTGCGATTTGATACAAATTCTTAGGGTAAAACAGGTATAATGGTACCCAACTAGTGCCGAATGTTTTTGCGGATCAACAAATGACCTGCATAACAAGGTGAGAAAGGCGCGCGAGGAAATGAACATGCGCGATGAGCCGAAGTGGCGGAACTCCTGCCCGCAGATGCTGCGCATCAAGCGCTTGCCAGGCGGGGGCAGACGCGCACGAAGAAGCATCTGGGTGAGATAACCGTAGATGCTGGTGCAAACAATGTTGCCGAAGTGGCGGAACTGGCAGACGCGCACGCTTCAGAAGCGTGTGCCCGCAAGGGCGTGGAGGTTCAAGTCCTCTCTTCGGCACAGTGTACGAAATCCCGGCAGGTGCTTGTCGGTTGTGAAACTTGGCAACAGATGTCCAAATCGACCTCATCTGAAGCAGTGTCATAGCCAAACAGCATATGCCTGAAACAACACCTGGAGAGGTGGCTGAGTGGCCGAAAGCGCTTTCCTGCTAAGAAAGTATATTCGCAAGGATATCGGGGGTTCGAATCCCCCCCTCTCCGCAGATTTGACAAGCTCACGGTAAGTGAGCTGAGCAAATCTATGAGTGTTCGGGGGGATGAGAAGTTTATCCTGAGCGAGTGAAACGAGTCGAATGGGAATCCCCCCCTCTCCGCCTTCGCTTCGACGAAGCTCGAAAGAGCAAAGTCGAGTTTCTTGAAGCTTCGGCGAGACGAAGTCCGCTTATGTATTATGTATATATATTAAGTTGTTCTGACAACAAGACTTACTTAGGCTGTTGTGAAGATCTTAAGGAAAGAATTGAAAGACACAATAAAGGATATGTTCCAGCGACAAAAAATCGACTACCAATAACATTAATCTCTTACTTTGCATCCTCCAATAAATACACTGCATACAACTTTGAAAAATACCTCAAATCCGGATCGGGGCGTGCATTTGTAAAAAAGCATGGATTATTAGAAATATGAAGCTTTGTCAAAGAGGTATTAAAAACGTGAAAATGAATAAAAAGCAATCGAGGTATTTGCGCTTGAGTTCAAAGTTTTTGGAGAAAAGGCCAAACCACATGTAGTATATGAACTTGTCGTTTTTAAACTATATCCAAACGAGGACTGACTACTTCACATACTTTTTGCCTTTTAACTTTTCAGGCAGATAGTCTTTTTCATCATACATTTCATACCCCGCACCATAGCCTAATTCTTTCATCAACTTGGTTGGGGCATTGCGTAAATGTTTGGGTATTGCCAAGTTTCCCAGCTTTCCCACATCACTCTGGGCAGCTCGCAGGGCGTCGTATGCCACTCGCTCTTTGGGAGCGCGACATAAATATATGACTCCCTGAGATAAATTGATTGCACATTCTGGCATACCAATTTTAGTCACTGCATCAAAGACTGCGTTTGCGACAACCAAGGCAGTCGGCTGAGCATTCCCCACATCTTCACTCGCAAACACCACCATGCGCCGCGCTATAAACACCGGGTCTTCCCCACTCTCAAGCATACGTGTCATGTAGTAGATTGCCGCATCAGCTTGGCCGGCTCGCATCGACTTGATAAATGCCGAGATAGTGTTGTAATGCTCCTCCCCCACTCGATCGTAACGCAGAAACTTTGATTGCAGCGTTTGAGCCAAATTTTCAGCCGTTATTTTCCCATAGAGCCCAAGGGTATTTTCGATCATGGCAAGCATTTGTCGGGCATCTCCGCCTGACATGGAAATCAGCCAATCCGCTGCCTTTTTATCCATTTTGACCTTACTTTGACGGATGATTGTACGCAAGTCTTCAGCTCCCAAATCCTCAAGCACAAACACTCGACATCGAGACAAAAGCGCCGGGATGACTTCAAAACTTGGGTTTTCGGTCGTTGCCCCAATCAATGTCAATTGTCCAGACTCAACATATGGCAAAAGGTAATCTTGTTGCGCTTTGTTAAAACGGTGAATTTCATCCAAGAATAACACCCGTGGTCCCAGCAGCTCACCGGTTTGTTCGACAATGCGTCGAATGTCATCTTTGCCAGCAGACACGGCCGATAGTTCATAATAATTTGCGCCAAGTGCGTGGGCGTAGATTTTGGCAAGCGTTGTTTTCCCAACTCCGGGCGGGCCCCATAAAATAAATGAAAAGAGGTGTTTTTGTTCAATCGCCACGCGAAGTGGTCCTGAGGCCTGTCCATTCACACCCTTTCCTACTAAGTGTGCCTGTCCAATATATTCATCCAATGAAGTTGGGCGTATTCGTGAGGCAAGTGGTTCCATACCACATATTATATGCACGAGGAGAACAATTGTTCAATACAAAAATCATATGGTATCTGCACTACCCAATTCATTGACAACCGAAAATTGCTTGAGTACGATAAATTGTATGCACAAGATAAAAGCTCGCCGCCACGGATTTACCCTCATTGAAATACTTGTCGTTATCACCATCATTTCGGTTCTTCAGGTGTCGGTATTTTTTCCTACACCAATGCGCAAAAAGCAGCTCGTGACGCAAAGCGAAGAGCAGATTTGCATTCACTTCGCATTGCACTCGAATCGTATTACGCCACAAATGGCGCATATCCTGTCGCATCGTATTGGGGAGAGGCATCAAATTACGGATCGCACACCACCGACTATATTCCAGGACTTGCACCAAACTACATTGACAAACTTCCAAATGACCCGCGTGCCGGTGCATCATATCTACCCTGTAGCAACGCCACTTACACTGGATACCTCTACTACTCAAATGGGACCGATTTTAAGCTCATGGCACATTGCACCCCAGAAGGCGTAATGAGTAACTCCAAAGACCCGTATTACGACCCCGTACGACCATCATATACCTGGCAGATATCCACGCCAGGCGGCGCTGCTTGGTAAAGCACGAATATCGCCCTCACCTCTTTCGCTTCAGCACCTTTTCAGTTAGGCAAATTACACTGGTTTATGTCAAATAGAAAGGGGGTGATACTTATGAAAATACAACACAAATACCTACTGCCAGCAATCATGCTCACAGTTATTGGGGGAAGTATGATTATGGCGCCAATCGCAAGTGCTCGAGGCAATGAAGGTGGGATGAAAGACGCTGCATTTGCCAAGGATCTTGCTTCGCGTCTTGGTCTTTCTGAATCTAAAGTGCAAGGGGCACTTGATGAGATTTGGAAGACAAAGCGCCAACAGCACGAGAAAAATATGAGCGAAAAGCTCGACAAACTCGTGACTGATGGCAAGATTACTCAAGCACAAAAAGCTGCTTTCATAAAAAAACAGTCTGAAATGAAAGCTCAACATGAGTCAATCATGGCTGACACTGCACTGACGCCGGAGCAAAAACGCGAAAAAATGCGCGCTTTGCACGACTCATTTCAATCCTGGCTTTCTGAGCAAGGATTGAGCGATAAAATTGGTTTTATGGGTGGTAAGTTTGGACATGTAAGGGGAGGTCCAAACAGATAACTATCGCTCATAAAGCGCATGTTGGTTCATGGCCCAGCCCAATTCTACGGGCTGGGTTTTTTTATGACCAATCAATCGGTTGCTTCGCGTGTGTACTCAAATACTCATTGCACTGACTGAAGTGATGGTTCCCATGAAATAAGGTTGCAGAAAATGGTGATGGATGAGCTGATTCAAGCACCAAATTGCGCAATCGGTCAATTCGCGCACCCTTTTTCTGAGCATATTTCCCCCACAGCATATACACAATATGTTCTCTGTGTTTGCTAAGCGCATCAATTGTTGCATCGGTAAACGTCTCCCAACCGATCCCCGCATGCGATGCTGGCGCGCCCGCTGAAACGGTCAAAACACTGTTTAACAAAAGCACTCCCTGCCTCGCCCATCGTGACAAGTCGCCCGATGAGCGCGGAGTAACTCCAACATCTGCCTGGATTTCCTTATATATGTTTTTCAATGATGGCGGCAATGTAATTGCTTCATGCACCGCAAAACATAGTCCATTGGCTTGCCGTGGCCCATGATAGGGATCTTGCCCAACAATGACCACCTTGACTTGATCAAACGGGCATAAGTCATATGCACGAAAAATATCTTTTGGTGGTGGATATACCGATCCTGCAACGTAGGAGTTTCTTACTTTTTCAGTCAATTTGTGCCAGTAGTCTTGTTCAAATTGTTCCTTCAGCACCTCTTTCCAGGATTCATGAATACGTACCTGCTGCATATTTGCCCAGTATAACTTAATTGGCTAAGTAGTTAAGAGTGTGTAAGTTTGTAAGTATGTAAGTTGGGGTTTTGTAAGTTGCGAATCGCATTAATTCATTCGTTATTCCCCGTTTGGCAGTACTTTTTTGACTTGACTCATACGCCCGTGACAGGCAGTCACGGAAAAAAATACGCCAAACAAAAATATGGCTTGGTGGTATGCAATTTTGCACATGGCACGGGGGGCACTGGATTCCCGCTTTCGCGGGAATGACAAGGTGGGTCGCGGGAATGACAACAAAGGAAACGGTAACGGTTAGGAGACTCGTTACGTCGGGCGGACAAGGTGACGGTTACGTGTTTCACGCACATTGCATTGGCCTTTGCTACAACTTACCACTTTACTATTTACTCCGTCGTATTTACTTCTTCATTCTTAATTCTCACGCACGTTTGCTCACACGGGGAGCACTACTTCAAAGCGCGCGCCTTTTTCTTGCTTCACGGCCGCGATGGTTCCCCCATAATGCGACACTATTCTTTTGGCAATTGCCAAACCGAGCCCATATCCCCCATCCTCTCCGACTCTCGAGCGTGCATTATCTGCGCGATAAAATCGCTCAAAAATGTGAGGCAAATCGGTACTTTTTATCCCAATTCCCTCATCAGATACATTCACATATATATTTCGCCGCTTCCGCTCTACCTGAATTGTTATGGTGCTTTTGGGTGGACTATATTTAATCGCATTATCAATCAAAATATTCATAAGCTGCACTAATTCTTCCTCATGGGCACGATAAGACACATCAGCAATTTCTTTCTTGAGCACAATTTTCTTCTCATTGAGTGCGCGGCGCATCATCAGTAAACTTTTTTGTACAATCGTGCTCATTTTGACATCAACTCTTTTTTCTGTTCGCACATTTGAGGGAGCCTGCGCCAACTCCAACAGAGAACGAGTCAGTTCGTGAAGTCGTTTTACGTCAATGAGATTCTCATGAAGCAGCACCTGCGCTTGTGCAATCGTCTGCTTCTTTCCTCGCAAGAACACTTCGATACCCGATTGCAGCGATGTGAGTGGGGTTTTGAGTTCGTGGGACGCATCGGATATAAATCGATTTTGCTCAATGATCATTTGATGTATTGGGTCAAGGGTCTTTCCAGCCATCATATATCCCACGCCCGCAACAATGATAAGAATGCCGATATTTATGACAGACAATACTCCCAAAATGTGTAGGCGCGTCTCCTCCATGAGCTCAGCATCATGCATCGCTCGGCGCTGTTGAAGCTGAATTGGCAGCGTATAGCCTGCCGCACGAAGCCGCTCCTCCACTCGCACCCGCTGCAGCTCATCAAACCGAGCCACCTCAGTCACCAAAGCTTGATACACGACCACCGAAAACATGATCGAGATGATCATGCTCAACAATATGTACCATGCAGTTATTTTTATTCTCGCCTGAAAAAACATATGGATAATGAAAATTAGCGAATTATTGCCATATCATTCTATATCTAAACTATCTAAAACTAACTCAATACAAGGTCGGCTACTGCTCACATAAACTATCCGCTTATTTTATACCCAAACCCGCGAACCGTGTGGATGCGCTTGGGCAGCTTGGGAAAGACATCTTCAATCTTGCTTCGAAGGTGTTTGACGTGCGCCTCCACCGTGTTTGGGAGCACATCAGCGTCAAAATCCCACACGGCATCGATAATTTGATCTTTTGACACCACCACTCCCGCATTGCGAATCAAATATTCCAGAAGCAGGTATTCTCGGCGTGAAAGCGCCACTTCTTGCCCGTTTCTTTGCACACTGTAAGATGACGTATCAATGACTATATCACCGCATTCTAGGGTGGTTTTAAGGCGTTTTTTAGGCCTTCGCGACAGTGCTTTGATCCGTGCAATCAGCTCTTCAAACGCAAATGGCTTTGGCAAATAATCGTCTGCTCCGCCATTTAAGCCGTCTACACGATCAGAAACCATGGTTTTTGCGGTCAACATCAGTATTGGCGTGCTCACATTCTGAGCGCGGAGCTTTCGAGCGACTTCCATACCATCCATCCCAGGCAGCATTCGATCAAGCACGATTACATCATGAGCTCCCTCCAATGCAAGCTCATACCCATCATCGCCCCGATATACCGCTTCAACAATCCAATCCTCTTGCTCCAACCCACGCTTGATGGTATTTGCAATACGCTCTTCATCTTCTATTACCAGTATTTTCATAAATCATGCTAATTATACGCCCAGCAGACTGAAATTAAGCTTAATACAACAGGTACATCGAACAATGCGCTGTATAATCACTGCATGAAAACTTCGCCCCAGGCGGCAACTATTCACACCCTTTCCTATTTTGGACATTTTTCCTATGCACCGACACTGCAGGAGCTTCACACACACATTCCTCTTCTCATGTCGCAACGAAAGCTTGAGGCGTATTTGCAACATATGCAGAATTCGTCAATAATCACCCATATTTCCTTTCGTAACAGTCCGTCTAGATATACTCTCCCCCAGTATAGTATCACGAAACAAAGCATCAAAAAACGCCTTTTTTATACAAAATGTAAGGAAAAAAGGGCACACACTTATCTGTTTCTCTTGTCAAAGCTTCCCTTTGTGCTCCTTATTGGTCTCAGTGGGTCCGTTGCAAGCTACAATGCTCAAAAAAATGATGATATTGACCTTTTTATCGTTACACAATCATGCAAAATGTGGTCAACTCGTGCGGCGGCGGTCGCTTTAGCATACTTACTTGGCGTAAAACGACCACGACTTACGCATTTTGCCCCTGACAAAGTGTGCACAAATCTATGGTTTGAGGAGTCCCACCTTGCAGTTCCCAAGCACAAACGAAGTGAATATATGGCATATGAGGTTGTTCGCATGCGCACGCTTCACCAAGCGCACGCCATGCACGAAAGATACCTCTATGAGAATAGATGGGTGAAAAAATTCTTCCCAAATATTATTATTAGCAAACCGCGCTCAAACAACCGTGTAGCGCCCCTAATTCCAGGGACTATCGAGCAATTATTGAAGCAATTTCAACTGTTTATCATCGCAAAACACAAAACAAGTGAGTATATTTCAAAACATCAGCTATGGTTCTTTCCTGACGATTATGCACAGAAAATGACAGATATTTCCCCTCCCCGCCCAAAATAGTGAATTAACGGGGGCCTAAGAGAGCCATTAGGGAAAATCTGGCATATTTTTGAGAGATTTGACAATTATTTAGATTGCTACAACAGCCCGTAAATAACATACGTTGTGTTTTCGGGCTTATCTAAAGGGATATTGTTTTTTAGCATTGAACAATACCTACTGCTAATATCGCCGAGAAACCCCATAACATCTACATATCTGCACAGAATAATCACGAATTTTCCGATATATCCAAATATTCCGACCATACTCCATATTTGATGTGTCAAAATCTAAAATAGGCAGTGTTGACCGAAGCAGCAAGCCTTCCTTGAGACAGCGCAGCCGGAGAAATTTTTATGTACACACACCCCACTCTTACCTCTTACCGCTGAAGCGTTGAGCAACGACTGCTTTCACAAAAGTAATCAGTCTCATTTGCCGAGACATTCGCCAAGGCTGAAGAAGAAGTCGAAACAACCATTCCAATTTTAATTCTCGCACCCATTTTGGGGCACGCTTTACCCGACCTCCTAACATGTCAAATGCACCACCTACCCCGATACAAACCACTCCACCAAGCTGTGATTTGTGCTTCTCTATCCAAATTTCTTGCGCCGGGGAACCAAATGCAAAAAAGAGAATATGGGGCCTTCTGATAGTAATAAGCTCAAAAATAGCCATTTCTTCCTCTTTTTTTGCTTCTGAAATCCGGGCAAATCCATGGGTTCCAAAGTAATGAGCCTGTGGATACTTTGCTTGATAGCAACGAGCAAGCTCCTCTGCTAAAGATGCTTGAGCACCGATTAGACCAATACAAAGACCCTGTTCCCCACCCTCCCTGAGCACCTTTTGCATAAGATCAACCCCAGTCATACGCTCAACATGCACACCATATAGCATTTGGATTGCTGTAGAGACCCCAACCCCATCAACAATATGCGTTTGGCTTGCTGCAATAGCCTGATTGAAGGCGGTGTCAGTGGAAGCTTGAACAAGAATCTCGGGGTTAATCGAGACGATATGGAGGAATTTTGCTCGATTTTTAGTCGCACCCCATATTTTCTCTAGGATAGTGGCATTATCCTCGTAATGAACAACTGTTTCGAGCACCTTAAATTGTTGCATAAATTGAGTGTTTATATAGGATTAAATTGGAGTTTATATTTTATGTAATATTCAATTTTTGTATACATCTTTTGATCTTGTTTTAGATTTATGGAACAATCTTAGAGCAGTTTTATATACTGAATAATGATAGATATATTCTGATTACTATATTCAATTTACCTAAATCCTTGTTTTTTTGATTTATTACGTCGAAAGTAAAATGTTGACAATAAAAATAACTATAAGATAGATCAGCGAATCGCATCTTTAAATGAATCTAGATTCTCCAAAACCATACCAACTCCGCGTATCACACAAAACAAGGGCTCCTCTACAACGAATGTATTTACCCCTGTGTAATACGTGAAATATCGATCAAAATTACGAAGCATAGCAGTTCCACCAGAGAGCACAATTCCCCGATCAACAATGTCTGCCGCAAGCTCAGGAGGCGTTTGCGCAAGCACTTCTTTGACTCCCTCAAGAATTTGCTTCAATGGTTTCTGAAGCGCCTCATTTATTGAGACCTCACCAACCTCGATGATTTTTGGCAGGCCGGTTTGAGCATCACGACCCTTGATTTCGATCGTTCGCTCTTCTTGCCCATCTTTCTCATCAATAAACGCGTTACCAATCTTCATCTTCACCTCTTCGGCACTACGCTCACCAACCACCAGATTATGCTTCTTTTTCAGATGAGTCATAATCGCTTCATCAAACTTGGTCCCCGCAACGCGTACCGTCTTGTACGCGACAAGCTGACCAAGTGAAATAACAGCAATCTCGGCAGTCCCTCCACCCATGTTCACAATCATATGTCCTGAAGCTTGAGCAATGGGAATTTTTGCTCCAATTGCGGCAGCCAATGGCTCTTCAATAAGATACACATCTGCCGCGCCTGCTTGCTTACATGCGGCAACAACTGCTCGTTTTTCAACTTGCGATGAACCTCCCGGAATCGCAATCATCACTATTGGCCACCAGGCGCGTTTTTTAAGGCCTTTTTTTATAAAGTACGTAACCATAGCCGAGGTGTTCACAAAGTCAGCGATGACCCCTTCTCGCATTGGTCTTGAGGCAACCAGAGACCCAGACGTACGTCCCAACATCTCTCGAGCATCCTCACCCACTGCCACAATCCGCCTATCCTCCATTGAGTAGGCAACTACGGTCGGCTCGTTTAACACAATTCCCCGCCCTGCAACATACACCAATGTATTGGCAGTTCCAAGGTCAATTCCAATTTTTTGTTTAAAAAACATATAGCTCTTTCTCTTTACAACTACAATTCGTGTTGTCCTATATAGTATAATGGGAACTGTGGTAAAAAAGAAACCGAGTCAAAATAAGCAGGTCACAAATCATCACATGCGTGACAAACTACTTCATAATGCAATAGGAGTGTTTGCAAAGTTATTGCTCTTGGCCACCATTTTGCTCGTCATATTTGGAGTCATTGCATTCGGGCGCGGATATCGCATCGATCTACTCAACAACACACTTTCTCCAACGGGAATCCTCGCAATCAGCTCATCGCCCCGTGCGGCGGAAGTATATATCAACGGAGATTTCAAAGGAGCAACGGACGTCAATATCAATCTTCCTCCTGGCGAATACACAGTTGAGGTCAAAAAAGAAGGCTACATATCTTACAAAAAGACCGTTAAGCTCAAGGGTGAGATCGTGCAAGTTATTGATCCAATCCTCTTTCCCATTAACCCTTCGCTTTCACCCGTCACAAACATCGGTATTCAAAAAGCAATCCAGATTGAACAGACAGGCAAAATCATCCTTCTTTCGCAGACGAATGATCAGGAAAAATCTGGCATCTACCTATATGAGGCGGACGATAAGCCACTCAATATATTTCCTCCGTTAAAACCACTCTTGTCAATTGATGCACTTCCCGTTAACATCGACCTCTTGGAGACTACGCTTGATTTTTCACCTGACTACAAAGAAATGATCGCCACATTTTATAAAGATGGTCAACTGATTGCCACATACCTACTTTCAACAAATGAAGAAAATACTCAACCCTTGGATATTTCAAACTCAAAAGCCACGCTCATTACCGCTTGGGAAGAAGAGCATGCAAAAAACACGCTCAAAGTGCTTGAGGCTCTTCCAAAAAAGCTTCGTGCACAAGCAATATCCAGCTTTTCAAAAATCAAATTCTCCCCAGATGAAAACAAGATACTATATGAGGCTTCAGCATCTGCCACACTTCCTATGGTGATTGACCCCCCACTTATTGGTGCCAATCAAACACAGGAAGAAAGAAGCATATTGCCGCAATATAAATATGTATATGATCGAAAAGAAGATAAAAACTTTTTAATTGCTGATGAAAAAACCGATCTCGTGGATATATATTGGTACACTGACAGCAAAAGAATAGTCTACAGAGAGCCCCAAACCATATCTATCTCCCAGTATGATGGCCAACATAAGCAAGTCGTATATTCAGGACCACTTGAAGACTCATTTGTGGCAGTTGCTCCAAATGGAAAGATACTAGTGCTGGCCAACTTGAATCCTCGCTCAAACAAGCTTCCTGATCTATACCAGGTGGGTATTCGGTAGTTATTTGACGGGTGGAGGCGAAGTATTAGGAAGTGTTCCTGCCGCCTGCTTGTTCAGTCGCTCAACACCCACAAAAATCTGCACATTATTCTTTGTTTGTCGCAATACTCCAGACTCAATCTGAAGATCCACCTTTTCATCCTTGGTTTTGTGTATGGTTATGTAGCTGCGTACGATTGAGATGAAGTTGTTATGATAGGGCAAAATATCAAATGGTCCCAGCTCATTAGTTGAGCTAATTGCATATGCCTCACCCTGGAAGAGAATTGTGCCAGTATCCTCAATGACCACATGCAACCGCGCATTTGGATCAAGCTCTGTACGACCGAAGAATGACATACATCTAGTATACTGTAGATAACGCCAACATACCCTATCAGAAGGACATATTTCTGTATATATTGCCGGCCCACCATTTAAATCCTCATGTCACACACAACTCACAATCGTCGTCGCACGCTTGCACTCCATACTCTTGCTAACTTTCTCATACTTACCTCATTGTTCTTCATGATTAAAACGTTTTATGCACCTGTTCGCGCGGAGATTCTATTTGCAATAAACAAGCTTCAAAATAAGCAGTATGTGCTTGATGACTCAACAAAACTTGCGCCTATCACTCAGGAAAAAGGCATGTTAGGCGGACTTTTTGATCAAGCTGCAAAAACCGAGGTAATCCGTCCGCTCGACTATAACTTTGGCATCGTTATCCCAAAAATAGGAGCTAATAGCCGAATTGAGGCAAATGTTGACGCGGGAAATGAAGCAGAATATCTTGATGTGCTTGAACACTCGGTGGCGCACGT
Organism: uncultured Gammaproteobacteria bacterium; assembly: GCA_964445135.1. Lineage (GTDB taxonomy): Bacteria > Patescibacteriota > Microgenomatia > UBA1406 > GWC2-37-13 > JACOTV01. Next base: position 11,593 of record CAYUJW010000003.1, on the reverse strand, counting down.
TGAAGGCACGGCATTTCCTGGCGAGCAAAGTCACATTTATCTCTTTGCGCACTCAACTGACTATTTTTGGAACATCGGAAATTACAACGCAACATTCTATCTCCTCTACAAGCTTGAGGCGGGAGATGAAGTGGATCTATTTTACAAAGGGCAAAAGTATAAATATAAAATAGTTGGGTCAACAATCGTTGACCCCTCCCAAGTTCAGTATGTCACTCGGAAAACTAAATCTGAATTTCTCACGCTCCAAACATGCTGGCCGCCTGGCACAACTCTGCAGCGATTGTTGGTATTTGCATCCCGAGTCGCCGAGTAAAATACTCGCGTTGCAAGGCCTCAGACGGCATAAATTGTCAGATATTGCACAAAACAGTGACCTTGCCAAACAGCCACAATTGCTGTATTATTTCCCCATATGATAGAACAAACATTGATAGTCATAAAACCCGATGGAGTCGTTCGCAGTTTAACTGGCGAAATTGTTACGCGTTTTGAAAAGGCTGGCCTCAAACTGGTTGGCGCACGCATGGTCAAGATTGACAAAGCTCACGCAGAAAAACATTATCCAGCAGATCGCGATGAGCTCTGGATTGGAATTGGTAACAAAACCCTTGAAAACTACGAAAAACTTGAGCTCAATGCACAAGAATTACTGGGCACCACGGACCCCAAGGCAATTGGAGACATAGTTCGTGTCTGGCTCTTGGATTACATGTCCTCAGGACCCGTATTTGCCGCAGTTTTTGAAGGACCTCATGCAGTCGAATTGGTGCGTAAGATTTGTGGACACACCCTTCCCCTCTTGTCTGCCCCAGGCACCATCCGTGGAGACTATTCCTATGATTCTGCCGCACTGGCCAACAAAGGTCAACGCGCCATAAAGAACCTCATTCATGCTTCAGGAACTGTCGAAGAAGCCGAATATGAGATTCCATTGTGGTTTGCAAAGTCAGACATCTCTTCATACAAGAGAACTGATGAAGACATAATGGCCTAAAGTGAATCTGTAGGCTACGAAGGTGAGTTTTTTCGCGCAACAATGCTTGCCAAGCGTTCGATCTGTTTTTTATTCTGTTGGCGTCGCTCAATTCTTGACTTGCTTGCATGAAGTGATTTTTGCTCTTTTCCAATATATTCAAGCGCCTGCTCCATGGCGCGAAGGCGTGAGGCAAACTGAGCTAAGTGCGCCTCCTGAAGTGACTGTCGAAACATCACGCTAAAAAATTGGTCGCCAAAAAAATCAGAAATTGCCTCAAGTGACGGCTCAAAGTAATACATGTCCGGCTTATATGGCTCACTTGCCGCACTTTCCCCTTCAGTCTGAGCAAAGTCCTGAAATACATCGTACCCGGAGATATGCGAGACAGTGGGGCGCTGAGTAATGACGGTCTGATACTTTCCATGAAATACCACCACCTGCTGATAGCCGAGGATATGATATAAAACAGGCTTCAAATCAGTATCATCTGAGGAGAAATCGGGGATATCAAAATACAAAGGCTGTTTGTGTGTACGCTCTTCGTACAACTGCAACCCAATACGACCGATAATCGCCACATCACAATCATTGTGACTTACATGTTCATAAAACTGCTCAAATACTTGCTTTACAATCTCACCATACATCTTCGCGTTTGGGGTCAAAAGTACGGCCAATGGCTTTTTGTTGAGCTTAGAGACTCTCTTCTCGTTATTTTCTGACAGCTTGGTATTCTCACGCGCTGAAGTTGCAACCATCTGCACGAGTGTTGCCTCATGTGAGTATTTTACATCGCGATAAATGTGCGATATGTCAGTCAAGAATCGCCTCATAGAAACCACTTGTTCACGCGTCTTTTTGATGTTAAGAATTGCGATTTCCTCGTATGCTTGTGCAATGCTCTCCAGTTGCCCAACTAGGTCGAGCTCGGCGTTGATGGCTTTGATATTTCCCATAATGGTCGAAGGTCAAGCTCATGCTTGACGGTCTGGATGAGCAATTGATATAACATCTCAACGCTGACGATTGAGTCAACAAGTTTTTTTACATTTTCTTCAGCAGTATATGCCTTATAGAGGCCGGATTGGATTTGTTCAAAGGTGTCATCTGGATTTTTCAAAATAACACCTGACCAAATGAGAGCAAACAACAGCAAGTCGACTTGTTCAATGCGCTCAGTTTGGTAGTTTTGTGTAAAGAGCTGGTACAGATACTCCCCTTTCATCAATTGGTCGCGAACATGTTTGGAGAGCTCTGCTCCAAAATGAGCAAAATTCTGCAGCTTTTCATACTGAGACAGAAACATTGCGACTTCAACATAGAGTTCCTTGATAAGTTTGGGCTGCACATTACGACCCACACGAGTGACTGATATTCCAAAATTGACGGCTGGCCTTCTTCCGTCATTAAATGCATTGACATCAAAAAATATGTGTCCGTCAGTCATTCCCATGATATTTGTCGCGATATGCGACGTGAGATCACCCTGAATGGTCTCAACAAGCGGAAAGCACGTGATTGATACTTCGTGATTTTCCGCCGTTGGATGAGAAAAATTACCTGCACGCTCCAACAGACGAGCGTGAATGTAAAACATCTCTCCTGGATATGACTCACGACCAGGAAACGCACCGTGCAACAACGCCACCTCGCGATAAAAGCGCGCGTGTGTTGAGAGATCGTCAAGAATAAGCACCACATCGCGACCACTGTCGCGAAAATACTCAGCAACGGTCATGGCGGTAAAAGGAGTGGCATATATGAGTCCGGGGGAATCGTCAGCATAGGAGACGATAAATACCATCGAATCCGCGTCACCCGACTTAAAAAACGACTCGATGGTAAACTTTGCATCACTTTTGTTTTTCCCAATAAGCGCATATACGATAATCGCCTTTTCCTTTGTCTGACGCTTAATAATGGGGCTAAAAAAGCTTGTTTTTCCGGTTTTTCTGTCGCCGATAATGAGCTCTTTCTGGCCTTTACCCAAGGGAATCAGAAAATCCACCAAAGTGATGCCGGTTATGAGGCGTCGACTGACACGGGCGCGCTCAAATATCGGCTTTAACGGTGGCTGAACGTCGCGTACTTCTGAAGCTTTTTTGACTTTCTGATCGTGTGAGTAAATCAGATTACCTAGTGGGTCAATTACCTGCCCCAACAACTCATCCCCCACGGGAATTGTAAATTGACTGTCCGTTCGCACGGCTCGAGCTCCTAAACCGACTGGCTCTTTTGAAAAAGTAAGCACTTTTGCGCCACGGGCATCAAGCGCCACCACTTGCCCCATATGCCCATCATCAAATGACACAAGCTCGCCCATCTTGACCCGAGGAAGACCTGTTACAAATACAATAGGATGTGTCACTCCTTCGACCATTCCATATTCACCTACTGTTTCTAGCTGTTTTTGAAAATCTGACATATGTCTTCTGTTTATTTTATTCTTGATCCCCGATTCAATCCGTATCCCCGCGGCTGTTTTTTATATTCAAACGACAATGGGAGCCAACGGGCTTTGTTATGAGGCAACCGACTCACGAGCCAAATGTTCATCAATTTGCGTAGAAAGTGAATAATCTCGATATATCCCGCCATATGAGATTATGGCGCCACCCGTGACGGTCTTGTCGTAGGTGACATTTAGAAGTGCTGGCACCCCTACATGAAAGCGCACCCACTGTGAAAGCGCTTGGATATCGTCTTCATTGGGGTCAAATGCCACACGCAACTGAAGCTCCTTCATGTGCGAGAGTTCGTCAGTCAACCCATCGACCAGCGCCTTCAGTTGGCTACTATCGGCGGGTCCAATCCCCAGCGAAACACACAGATGTTGCAACTCAGCGGCATAACGAGCAGATACATACAAACGAACGGCGTCTCGTGTTGATTGCCCGGTCTGAAATAAGTGCTCAGCCAACACATTGAGCTCATGCAAAAGTGAGTCACGATCATAGACCGTGTGGATCATGGAGAGTAAGGTGCTGTATGTTTGATTCATGATGTTGCTCGTTTATGCTTGTAGTGTGGAAGTTGCAGCTTTTGTATTGGCGGCGCTTCCAGCTTCCTTTTTGACCTCAACGGGCGCCGGCTCAACAGGCGCGGGAGTTGCTGGCTGTGTGGTCGTCGGCGACATGTCGCCAAACACTCCTTCAGATTTTGCCTTTTCAAGCGCTCGATAAATCAACTCTTTTTGTTGGGCTTTTGACAACGATACGCTGACAATATTTTTTGCGATTGAGCTAATGACCTCGGCGACACGTGACCCCGCTTGCTGCATTTGAGATTCCTTATAGAGTTGGATCTCCTGCTTTGCTTGCTCAAGCTCGGTATCAATGCGTTTTTTTAAGTAGTCTTGTACGCTGAGGCGCTGATCGCTGAGCATCTTACCCACCTCAGACACGGCAGCCGTGGCTACCTGGTCAAACACACGCTTGTACTGCTCTCTCATTCCCTCAAGCATATGGTCAAAACTCGCCTCATGTTGATGAGCTGACTTCAGATACATATCTTTGGCTTCACGCTCTAAGTCTCGCTGGAATGTGTCAGTCTGTTCGAGCATATGGCGAGCACGATCAATGCTCTGCTCCAGCACATCGCGCGCTTTTGCAACCATGTGGTCTGCGGCAATATCAACATCAGACAAATCATTCGGCGATGGGCGCTGTGTGTGCGCACGGTGTGCGCGGGGAACGCTGGGACTTGAGTTCCACAAATGCCACAGATACACCACAAGACCAATAAGCACGCACAATATTGCAATGAAGATGAAGTACCCAAAGTATGGATATGAGCCGATGTTGTAGTTCATTACATTCATATTAAAGTCTTAGAAGAAAAATTGAAATAATGACTCCACCTGCTGCGACCAAAATTGATAGAAACACATTGAGAAATATTCCGGTTTGAATTGTGCGACTGGCCAGTGGATTTCTTCCCAATGCCTCCACACCCTTGAGTGCTATTCGGCCAAAGTATAGAAATCCAAAACCAATTGATAATAATGCGACAACCGCTGCTAATAGATATTTAAAAAATGTAAACGGCCTTTCATTGCCTGCCGAAACGGTAATATTAAATGCGTCAAATAAATAGCTTAAAGGATTTGGGCGAAGATCCATATAGCTTGGCTGATATGCTACTCGGATCAATCCGATCTCCTTCGTATTGGAATTTTTATACGATTCCAATGCGCGCCCCACAATATACCCGCCCCGCGTTGCCAACACTCCAACTCCCGGCGTTGTTGATGTTGCAATTCCGTCGCCCTGCGCAATGTTCCCATTGGCGCTTGTTACTTTCACAAACATCTCGCCTGAGTCAAGAATTGGCCGCCACAGCTTTGCACTTTCCGTACCAAGCGGTGCTTGCGCTGTTCGTATTGCAATATCGGGATTCTCTACAATGACTCCCCTCACTTTCTCATCATATGGAATCCGTGCTCGTGAAAGCCCTTTCGTGGTCAGCACAATTATGTCACCCTCCGTCGCTTTTGTATCGGTAATATATACGTACTTCGCAATATTTGACGCACCGATACCATATGCATGTGCCACAAATATCATGCATGCTGCAACAAAGAAACTGCGTACAATGTATCTTTGTGCGTGCTGCATAATGAAACCCTCAACTTGTGCAAACCTTCATATCTATATACTCAATTCATTTTACTCACATCCCACCTGAAGAAGCAACTGCGTCACACTTAAAAGAACTCAATTCAGCAATAGCATCAGGCACCACAATATGAAGCTGCGGCAGATAGGTGTATATTGTTCATATAATATGAACACAGCGTTAGGCTGCTGCAACAGACTAAAATTGAGCGTAAATGATAATTTATCCTATTTTTATAATTCATACTTCAATTATTTATAAAAGCTCTTGACAAAGCCCCAAACTCTGATGCATACTGAAACCATATGTATATTTCTCGCATCAAAGCGAGCCTTGCTCTGTTTGCTCTCGTATCGCTCATATTTGTAGCTCATCCCGTGATGGCCCAGACCATGAATGTTGTCCAAACACGTGAAGCTGCGTGGAGCGTGAACGAGCTTCCCATGTACCGCTTGGTCGGCGTGATTCCAGTCGATCCGGTCAGTACTCTGACCAACAATCAAACAGGAGTCACAGTTGAGCATGAGCTCATCTACAGTAAGCGAGCCCAAGGAGATGGAACGAACCTGTTTATTTCTCCAGCCACCCCCCCATCACCCGGCACCTACACCTTCACATACGCCGACTCATCTACCTCAACATCCGCATATAGCGATGTATTCACCTGGAGCAGCGAATCAGATGACACTCACGCATTCTCGCTCACAAGGAGCACACTCCCCGCAATCATAAAACCAAACGTGAGTTACCGCACGCAGCTGACGATTGAAGCACGCGAAGATGTGGATGCCGGTCTCGTTGAACGTATTCCATTTGACGCAGTACCCACCGCTACAGACGCATCAATCATCAAACGTCCTGAGCTTTTAAACTTGGCACGACCATTTGATGGCGATTACCCGGTGTCCTTGGAGTTTGGACATGTGAATCCGGTTGATCATTTTAATATTCCGTACCATGATGGCACAGACTACGCAGTGCCCACGGGCACCACAATTCGTGCGGTGGATGACGGTGAGATAATTCCTTATCGAGAAGTAAACAGCTACGGGATAACAGTCGCCATACAACACGCATGGGGACGCACGTACTACGGTCATCTTGCCAGCTCCGAAGCACAAATTGGCCAACACGTGAAACGAGGAGATGCCGTTGGAATATCCGGCAATACCGGACTTTCATCAGGACCTCATCTGCATTTTACGATGGTGTGGGGAGATGAGCAGATTATTGATGGTCATGCGCATGTGACGCGAAGCCTACCTCCTGCCACCAACCAGAAAGAGCTTGTTTGGCCCCTGAGCATGAAAAAAGGAGAGGTAAAAACCATCGAATATTCTTTTGCTCTCACCAATCAACAGGATAGTGATATTGTCACAAACACATTTGGACCGGCCATTTTGATGGATCAGCAAATAGGCTGCCGTCCATTTTTTGTTTCACAAGCCCTGATGACTCATTATGCTCAAAATGATGAGCTCTCAACTGGACAGACTGACAATACATCCATCCCCTCGTGCAAAACACTCACCACTCTTCAATATCCCATCACTATTTTAAGCTCAAATATGCTTGGAGAGTATCAATCTTCACACACTCAAAATATCGATAAAATGAGCCAATTACGGCCAGAAAATGTGCCATCTCTATCAATTGATCCTGAAGCATCTAATGTGTCAAAAAAGAGCATTCCTGCAAGAATAACACCCTATCCTACCACCTACCTTGACGATGTGTCATTTTGGTATAATCCACATACAAAAAGCATCGAAGGTGTAGATGAAATGACAGACGAATCATTTACGAAGCGGGTTGGGCAGGATGGAAGAACCGAGCTCACGCTTGACATAAGCTCCTTTGCAGTAACCGTGCTCCCCAACAATACGCTACAACTTGCAAAGCTGAAGTAACCCAGAGCCGCACGCGCGACACAACAACTATAAAAATCTCCAAAGTGCGCATGTGCACACGTGTAGCAATACAGATATTTGAGCGCACCTAAAAGAAGCGCAAATCTCCTTTAAAGACACGTCCCAAAGCTGGAGCTTGGTGCAAACTCAGGTGTGAATTAGTTTGGTCGGGCAGTTGGCGCTGGCTGACCTGATGGTGTCGCGGTCCCGGCAGCTGCCGTTGCGTCTTGATTAATGTTGATTGGAGCAACCTCGATAATCTTATTGTCTTTTTCACGATAAAGAATTGCTTTTCGAGCATTGATATAAAGCAAGACTTTGTCTCCATTTTGAGCGTTCTTAAAAAATGGCTGATCTTTCAATTTACCCTTATCGGTAACGGTTGCGATTGTTGGCTGTTCATTTTTTGGAAGCTCCATCAATCCTTGAAGCTTGTCGGTGACGCCTTTGATCTCTTCGGCGGCAGCAGCTTGGGGATTTTTAAGCTTTTTATTCACTTCTTGATACTTTGTATAGAAGTAATATGAGGGGATGAGCGCAATGACTGCACCGATCAAAAGACCAACGACAATATTGCCTTCACGGGTTTGGGATGATGTAGATTTATTCATATCTTGAACAGCATACCGCGTTTACCAAATGATTGCAAGAGGAAGTTATTGATACCCAATCAGGTGTAAAAACGAGGCGGTTGCGCTTGATTGTGTAAAGTAAACAAAGACTGTTGCAGCAATCAAAAATGGCCCAAAGGCAATCTTTTGCTTCAACTTTGCACGAGAGCTCAGCAACAGCGCTGCCCCCACTACCCCACCCAATATGAAGGCCGCATAAAGCGCAACCCAACCTTCTGGAAAACCCAAAAGATAACCCATTACAAATGCCCATTTTACATCCCCAAAACCCATCCCTCGCCCACGCGTTAGCGCATAAATAGCAAATATCGGAAGCATCGTGTACAAGCCGGCAAGCATGGCCTGCAGAAATACTCCAATTGATGCCGTGGGCGATACAAGAATGAGCGCCGTCGCCACGACAAGGCCGGCCACTTGCATCTCATCGGGAATGATTTGATATCGAATATCGGCCAGAAATATCACAATGAGCACTGAGATGAGGGCGAGCGTTAGTATGTGCCCCACAAGACTTGCATGAGGAGCGTACATCCAGGCAAATACGTATGAGGCGGCCGTTAGCATCTCAACTGCCGGATATTGCACGCTTAGCTTTTTGTGGCAACGACGACACTTCCCGCGTGTCCAAAGAAATGAAAACAGCGGCACCAAGTCGCGCCAGTTCAGAGTGCGACGACAATGATCGCAATGAGAGCGACCCAGAATACTTTGCTGCATGCTTAGCCTATCTGCCAGGACATTCAAAAATGACCCCAAACAGAGCCCAATTAGAGCCAAATATGAGTAAAGAATGAGTTGCATCATGGTACTTAGTATATATCGCCACGACAGATATATGCGACTGTCACCAATACCTCAAGCAACATGAGTTGACAGTTCGTTTAGGTTTTTTTGAGGCCGATCAACCGGGCCGGTTGGAAGTGTGGCATGATTCATGACAAATTGTCAGGGACAAATGCACCACCTTCATTTATTATCCTGTACATGAAACATGTTCAGATCCAATATGGCAATGAATATTTTATGCATGTATGCAATAAAAGTATTTCAAACTACCAAATATACTCAAAAACAAGCAATGCCTATCGCTTTTTACAGGCAGTCGACTACTATAGAAGCCCTCAATCTGGAGTTAGCCTAACTAAGGCTATTGATCGCCCTGATTACAAGATGTGTAATTTGCTTCTTCCTCGGGGTGAAAATATCAAAATATATGCCTACTGCATCATGCCTGACCATTATCACCTCCTTATCTCTTCAAAAAGCAAAGAGCAGATTTCAAAATATATTAACAATATAGAAAACAGCTTCACAAGATACTTAAATGTAAAATCAAACAGAAAAGGACCGCTCTGGCAATCTCCGTATAGACACTCTCTGATTGTGGATACAAAAGTATTTCTTCATGTCAGTAGGTATATTCACCTCAATCCCACCACTTCATACTTAACTGAAAAACCTGATGAATGGCGCTTTTCGTCATATCGTGACTTGATTAGTGATTCAACATATCTCAGATCGATGCCGCAGTATACGATACAAACTACCTCTGCATACAAAAAATTTGTTGAATCAAATATTGATCGCCAAAGAGAGTTGCGAAAAATTAAAAAGGCGTTGCTTGACCATGAATAAAAGTCACTTAGGTTTTTTTGAGGCCAATCAACCGGGGCGGTTGGAAGTGGCGACTGGTGTTGTGGGGGTTATGAGGTTGAGAAGGTTATCGAGTTAGGCGGTTAGGGGGTGGGTGTTGGGGTTGCAGGTGCGCTAGGCGAAAGTGTGGGAGTTGGAGAAAGGGTGGCTGAGCCGGTGGCGACACCCGCCACTTCCCCACTCCCCGAGGCCTGTTGATCATCATTTAATGCGGCCGACTGGGTTGCTTCGTCAATAATCTCCTGCGTTGATTGGCTCACGGTATTTTGGGCGTTTGCCACGGCAAGCGCGGTCCATGAGAATGTCATGTCGAAGGTGGCCGGCTCGCTAAGCAGAATGGTGAATCCGCGCGTAGTCTTGGCGGTCACCACGTATCGGGCATCAAACACTGATTCGGTCATTACTTGCTGACATGCCTCAATTCCGGCCACCGCACTACATTGGCCTGACACGATCATGTCTTGGTATTGTGTCTGACTAAGTACCGGTACTTGAGCTGAGATATTGGTGATTGGCTCGGCGGCATACTCATCACCAAAGTTGACCTCTACCAATCGCTCACCAGCACGCACGGTGGCGTACCCTGCGGTGTCGCTCCCCACTTCAACACTCTTTTCAAACTGCACGCGATCAGCAAATCGTGCTTGGCGCTTAAAGATGACCGTATCCCAAAACTCAACAACTCCCTTAAAGACACTGTTGCTCCAGAACTCACTGAAGCCCTTGACCAACAAGTTTTGTGCACCAAATGTTGCGCTACTTGAAGCGGTGGTTGCTGAGCCGGTTGCCGGTGTGGCTCCCTGAGTCAGTAACTTCAGCATATCTACCTCACGCTGCAGATCCTTTTGCGCGATCGAGATCTCATCCAGCTTGGTCAAGACGTCATTTACCTTGATGTCTTTCTCATTCTCCACACCGAGGCCGATGAAGTTGTAGTTGCCGCTGAGGTTGCGAATCACCAAGTTGTTGGTCTGATCATAGGTGATTGACAGCTTATCAAGTGGCGCACCTTCACTATTGGCTTCAATAGCACCATCCAGATCCATCGTGGCTCCCGGATCTGCATACTGAGTATTCACAAATGCCATAGCGATTCCTTCGCCAGAACCTGAGAATGCACTGATGGCACGACCGATGATGTAGCCTGGGCGAGTAGCCTTCATTGCAGCGCCAGGTATCGTAGCCGATGAGGTCAGGAGGTCACCCACTTTAATGTCTCCGTTTTCTGCGGTGACACGGACCGGTACACGTCCAACCAAAGCAATTGGAAGCGGACGTCCAGCGACAAATTCGCTGCCGCTCAATACCTGACCCGGCTGAGTGGAAACAACACCCATGATCTTTGATGAATATGGGGTGCTGGCAGTCTTTACTGCAGCGCTATTAACGGTATCCATCTGAACGATGGTACCCGGCACCATGCCGTCTTCAGTGCCATAGTAGACCTCTGCCAAATCCGCTCCAGAGACCTTGTATGCAACCATGAAAGAACCTCTCTTCAAGGTGAGCGCACTAGCGTTTGAAGTCCACTGAGCAAACTGGAAGCGGATGTTACCACTTGGTGAGGCTGGGGTAACGATGCGACCACTTACATAGAACGGCTCCTCATAGCCGCCACCACCGAATGTGGAGTTCTGACCCATGCCGCTTCCGCAGGTTGAGGTATTAAAGGTGCCCTGATTTGGGAAGTCCATCCACATATCACAGGTGGAGCTTGTTGGTGCTGCCAAGGTGGCTTTAAATCCGCCGCCAGCTGTATCCCACATACCCTGTACAGTAACGATCCAAGTCTCGCTGCCGCC
>CAYUJW010000002.1:0-56795 GCA_964445135.1 uncultured Gammaproteobacteria bacterium | reverse complement strand
TCAAAAATGAGGTTATTGTCATTATGTACGCTCTCATTGTTTCGCGAAACGACCGTTATGCTACATGACTTGCCGATGTACTGTGCAGGTACTGCCTGCGACTTGAGGAGTGTTTTTTTGTTCTTATTGTTAAATACTGGAGTATTAAAATTAAACGTCATCACCGTTCCGGCAGGAGTTGCCGCTTGAGACGCAAGGCGTGTTGGCTTTGACGCAACAAATACTCCGGCTCCGATTCCAAAAACGAGCCCAACCACGGCAAGCGCGCCCAGAATACTCCACGTGCGCTTTTTTTTAGGCTGCATTGGGGGGATTGCGGTTGCGGTTACAGTGGGCTGGATATTCATATGTTCAAAGGTGACTATCACTCACTATAAGGAAATGAAAACCATATTTCAACTGCAACATATGCACAAGCGCAAATGACCTCAACTAGTCATGTGAAGCGGCATAAAGATGCTGACTTTCATCAAGCTCATGTTGACTATTTATACCAATGCCAACTTCTTCAAAAGGAAAGGGGACCGCGAGGATGGTGAGCTCATGAACACTGGCAATTTTGATCAAATCAGTCAAATAATATTCTCCCGTCACGGTTGATTGCTGAATTTGCCCAATATATTCTTTGAGAAAATCATACGAAAAACAATAAAAACCCGCATTCAGCTCGGTGATTTTTCGCTGCAGCTCAGTCGCATCCTTATGTTCAATAATGTCGAGCACGCGCCCTTGCGCATCTCGCTCAACTCGACCCCACGCGAGCTCATCAGGATTTTGGTGAATGGTGGTCACAAATGAGATTGCTGCGTGCTGGGACAGGTGTTTTTCAATAAGTGTTCGTATACGCTCTGGCTGATAGAACATAAGGTGGTCACCATACCCCACAAGCACAAGGGAGGGAGGATTCTCAGAAAGTGCCTGAAAACCAATTTGGGCAGCATGACCGGTGCCGAGCTGTTCGGGCTGCTTTGCAAAAATGATATCCGGATTGGCAACCGTCGTGCGCACACTTTCTTCAAACGCACCAACCACAATCACGACCTGCGAAGCAAGCTGACTCATCAGCTCAACACCATAAGAGATGATGGGCTTTCCTTGAAAGGGAAGTGTGACTTTATTCACTTCTGTCGAGTTTAGCCGTGTTCCACGGCCCCCCGACAAGATGATGGCGGCAACTGTTTCGTTCATAATGGTCTATTGTACAGTATAGTGGTTCATTTGAAAAACGGGACAAATATGAAGGTCGATGCGCTGCATAAATGCTAGTTATGTATCAGGTGGAGAGTGCGCGATTTACACACATCCGGAGAGCGCACGAACAGTTTGCAACTGCTGGGGGGTGGCATGCGCCACAAGCTCCACAACTGCCGGGCTCGGTGCATACCCGCTATTTTGCAATGAATCCTCAAATGTCGGCTTTCCAATAAGCGCCACGGAGGTCAACACAGCAAGCGACTCTGCAGGCGACATGATCTGACCACCTGGTATATACCACTCCACATCCTCCGCAAGTCCCAAAGTCCGTATCCACCTCGCGCGATCAATGCGCCCCACCACATCTTGTTCATGGTTTGCCTCATGCAAATAGGTAATTGCAACGTCAACGGCTCGCTGAGCAGGTCGCACATCTATAACTATTTCTCGAGTCGACACATCGGTATATCCCAATCGGCGATCAGTATCCTCTCCATATTGTGCCCGAACCTCAAAATCACCAACGAACAACGTGCCACTTGGGCAGGCGGCACGCGCCAAATCAAGTGCAACCTTCCACTTTTGATCAGGCGCAAGTGTGCGATCGTGACTTGGTGATTCAACGACCGTTTGCTCAATAGTGTCTGATTTTTCATGCTGGCCGGACATCTCTGTCAGCTGCACATCGCAGACTGAAACGGCGTTGCTTGATGAGCCACATGCTTCCTCAACCAAACCATCCCACGACGGCCCAGTTGACAGCTGGACAAGCTGGCTACTGTACATATCAGCTTCGTCTTGCCCGACAATTACTGCCTGCAAACGATTGTCGCTTGGAGAAGATGAGGAGTGGCTGGCTTGCAATTGTGCTTGTTGGGCATATATCCAATTGTGCTCGGCGACAGTGGGGAAATTGTGCGCAGCAGGCAACTGATTGTCAGTTGAGGCGGCCGCTTGGGTCTGGGAAGTGAGGAGCAAAGAAGTTGCGAGCAGGCCATATATACGTCGCATTTTATTGTACGGTCGGTCCAGGTGAGGAGCTCTCTCTTTCATGATCGAAAGTAGTATATCGTACGTTTGCGCAAATTGCGTACATAGCAACAACTTCTTGCTTTGAGCGAAAAATAAAATAGGGTACAATGGGATTTATATGCAAACTCTTATGGTGACTGGGGCTGGTGGATACATCGGTAGCAACACTGTTGATGTGTTGCTTGCGGCCGGATATCGTGTCGTGGCGGTTGACAACTTTTCGCAAGGATTCAAACAACCGCTTGAACTATTGCAATCCAAATATGGGGCAGATAATCTTCCCATCTACACATGCGATCTCACACATGATGGGGCAGCAGACGTGATGGAAAAAGAGCCTCAGATTGAAGGTATTTTGCACTTTGCCGCACTGCTTGATGTTGGCGAAAGTATGCTTGTTCCGGAAAAATACTTTTCCAACAATGTGATTGGTACTCAAAAACTCCTCCACAGCGCAATCGATCACAAGATAAAGCGATTCATTTTCTCCAGTAGTTGCACCGTATATGGCGACATCAAGTCGCTGCCGGTCTCTGAATCAGAACCACTGAAGGAAGTCTCAAGCGCCTATGGACAGACAAAGAAAATGTGTGAGGAGCTGCTCATGTGGTATGACCGATTAGACAAAATGAAATATATGTCTTTGCGCTACTTTAATGTATGTGGCGCAAGCGATGATGGCACATTGGGGGATGCAAAGATTGAGACGTTTGGACTGATGCAAAACGCCGTAAAAGGTGCTTTGGGGATTCGTCCCTTTGAGTTTAACTATCAACCGGTTGATACCCCAGATGGCAGTCCAGTACGCGACTTCATAAATGTCGTGGACCTCGCGCGCGGACACGTTGCCGCATTTAAACATCTTGAGGAGAGCGACAAATCAAATGTGTTTAACCTGGGAAGTGGACAGGGAGTAAGCGTACTGGAGATCGTGAACATGGTTAAAAAAGTGCTTGGCGCAGACTTTCCAACAAGCCCTGCCCAATCAAGGCGCACCGGTGAGATTCCTCAAATATATGCAAATGCCGACCGCGCCCGAGATGAACTTGGCTGGAAAGCCACACATACCATAGAACAAAGCATTCAAGCACTAGCCGCATTTTATCGCGCACACCCAAAGGGCTGGGAATAATTTGTCATACAACTCGGGGGGAGGGTTGGATGAATATGCACATATGAAACGACTCAAACACTACGTAGTAATGTTTTGCCTGATGGGACTCATTGCCACGCCTCACATTGCCGAGTCTCGCGCTGCCGCAACATGCACAATGGGGGATGCAAACCACGATAACCATATCACTTCAGACGACTATACCACGTGGCGAAATGCCTATAATCAGGGCGTTCGTACGCCAGCTGCTGGTTCAACATGCGTCATTGGGGACACCAATCAAGATGGTCACGTGAAGCTCAATGATTTTGTTACGTGGCGAAGCGCATACAATCAGATCAACACTGCAAGCGCACAAGGCGCAACTGACAGCGTCAAGTCGTATGGTCAGCTATTTGGATTCAGCTCATCGTCGCTTGAACAAATGGATGACATGAAAAAATGGGGAGCAAAAGCGCTGAGAATTGAATTTACGTGGTATAAACACGAGCCAAATCCGCCAGTACAGGGGAAGCATACCTATGCACATTCTCAGGATAATCTAATTAAAGAAGCAAACAATCGAGGATTTAAGGTGCTCGGGATGCCAGACTATACTCCAAAATGGGTAGCTGATCCTGGTTGCTTTGCCAAATATGGCACAATGTGCGGACCCAGGGAAGAATTTGCGGCAGACTTTGGCGAATATGTTGGAATGCTCGTTGAGCGTTTTGATGCAGACGGTATAAATGATGCGCCGGGCTCTCCGCGCATTGATGCGTGGGAAATATGGAATGAACCAAATTTAGCTGATTTTTGGAGACCACAACCTGATGCGCGTATTTACGTCAAATATCTCAAAGCAGCCTACGCTCAAGCAAAAGCAGCAGATCCCGATACGATTATTGTAACAGGTGGGCTGTGTTGTTATATGTTGGGTGCAAATGCGCCTCTTAACTATCTGAAATCTATGTATGCAGCTGGTGCAAAAGGCCACTTTGATGCGCTTGGCATGCATCCATATACCTATCCTGCCATGCCATCGCAAGATAATCGCAACAATGTTTGGCAGCAGATGTCTAAAGCATATGCGCAAAATGGTCAACCCGACAGCATTCGGGGAATCATGGAAAAGAACGGCGATGGAGCAAAGCAAATATGGCAAACCGAGATGGGGGCACCAACAGGCGGAGACACAAATGGCGATGGCAAATCAAAATGTGATAATGGCGATGGCGCAACAACTGGCGATGAAGATCGATGTGTCACCGAAGAGCAGCAGAAAACCATGCTTGTTGAGGCATACACTCTGTGGAAAACTTATCCATGGGCAGGACCGTTTTTCTGGTATTCGCACCGCGACGGAGCAACCGGCAAGCTCAATACCGAACTCAATTATGGAGTAGTGCGAAGCGACAATTCCCCAAAGCCGGCAGCACTTGCCATCCCCGCAATCACCCAGTAAGCACGACATGTAGGATCTCTAGCACTGGCTTGTAGAGCTCGTTATTTAAGGAGACTAAAGAATGTGGAAAGAAGCGAAAGAACGAGACTAAAGATGATCGCATTAAAAAATCCTTCGACTGAAAATCCCGGTAATACATTGTCAACAAGCATCACCATAAGACCGTTTATCACCAGCGAAAATAATCCAAGAGTAAGCAGGGTAAGTGGGAGCGTCAGGATAGTCAGCAAGGGCTTGATGACGGTATTTACGATACCCAATACCACCGCCACCAATACCGCCTGAAAGAAACTAGCAACCTGTACACCTGGCAAAAGGTATGAAGCCATCATGACCGCAAGCGTGCTCAGTAGTAAATTCAGTATCATTCCCATAGGACTTTTTCATAGTATCAAACCTCAAAACTAAAAACAAGATCCATGAGCATTGCCAGATAAAGTTTTGTATACTTACCAGTAATTATGAAACCGCTTGTTTCAGTCCTTGTCCCGTTTCACAACGAAGTCGAGACGCTTCCCACACTTCAAAAACAACTTCATGAGGTGTTTGAAAAACTCCAGGTGAGCTATGAGCTTATCGCAATAGATGATGGGTCAACTGACGAATCTTCAAAGAGCTTGGAAGAAAAAAACATGACACTCATCGTGCAAAAAAGACGAAATGGAAAAGGACGAGCGCTTGAGGTCGGCTTTGAAGCGGCACGCGGAGACATCATTATTTTCATGGATGCTGATTTGCAAGATGATCCATACGACATTCCTCGATTTTTAGCAAAGATGGATGAGGGGTATGATTTGGTAAATGGCTGGCGCGAACAACGCAACGACCCTCTGAATAAAACCTTGCCCTCCAAGATATTTAACGCCATCCTTTTGAAGGGATTATTGCGATCTCCTTTTCATGATATCAACTGTGGATTTAAAGCGATGCGACGGGAAGTGTTGGGACATATTCAATTTTATGGAGACAATTACCGATTTGTCCCCGTTATCGCACATCGACTTGGGTTTCGAGTAAGCGAAGTGCCAGTCGTCCACCATCCGCGAGAATTTGGCGTTTCAAAATACGGATTTTTCCGCATGATGTATGGATTTTTTGATACGATCACCACGTACTTTATTACTCGGTTTGCCCAAAAACCTCTGCATTTTTTTGGTCCAATTGGAGGAGTGACATTTACGATTGGCACAATCATTACCTTCGTTTTGACGGTGGAGCGAATTTTTATGGGAGTTGAGCTTTATAAGCGTCCAATGTTGTTGGCAGGTATCTTTTTAAGCATCGTCGGACTTCAAATCATCATGACCGGCATTATCGCCGAACTTATTGTCTATCTTCATAACCAGCCAAAACGAAAGAGTGAAGGGTAGAGAATTCTTGCCAATCGTAAGCGGTAAATAGTAAAGTGGTAAATGGTAAGGAATTTGCCATTCCCGCCACCCTTTTTTGTCATTCCCGCGAAAGCGGGAATCCAGCGCCTCCCTCGCCACGTGCAAAATCACAGTCCGCCAAGCCATATTTTTGTTTGGCGTATTTTTCTCTGTGGCGACCATGTATGGGTGTATTCGCCAAGTCGAAAAAGTACCGCCAAACGGGTAGCAACGAGCATTAAATACAGCTTCACCATTCACGAACTTCGCAACTTACATACTACAAACCATTCACCGCTTCCTACATTCTGTGGTGAATTGAATGGTGTTCGCGTTTGACTCGCATGTGAAGACGTCGTTCGGAAAGATAGATACCGCCAAATATAATCAGGGCACCCAGGCCCGTCCATATACTTGGCTGCTCATGAAGCAGCGGCATGGCGACGATAAATGCCGCAAGCGGATCAACATAAGAAAAGATTCCAATCTCTTGAGCGTCAATGTGTGTAATTCCGTAGATATAGCAGTAGTAGGCGATAAGCGATGCAAACACGACCGCATAAAATAAACCGATGGCTGCGGGCAATGTGAGACTGGTGATACTGTATGTTTGCCACTCAAATAAGGCAAGCGGGAAGAATGTTACTGCTGCAAATACAAACGAAAGCGCAATCAATTGTATGGGCTCAATATGTGCGCTTATTCGTCGATGGAGGAGGGTGTAAATAACGGTGCAAATCATCATGATGACGACATACGCCACCCCTTCAAGCTCCGATGCGGTGGCCGCGACTGCCTCAGTTGACAAAAGTGGCCCCACAATAACAACGACTGCGCCCATGAGTGCAAGAGACATACCAATCAGTTTTCGCGCATGAAAACGCTCTTTCAGAAACAGTATTGAGACGAAAAACATCATAACGGGGCCAATTGATGCAATAAGCGACCAGTTCATACTGCTTAAACGCTGCAGTCCCAAATACACCATACTGATACGAACCGTAAACCCAATAAATGCGCCAAAACAAAGCAGCGACATTTGCCGCATACTCAAATGAATGGGCTTCGTAAACAGATAGGGGAACAGTATTCCACCGGCTATTGCAAAGCGAATAAATGCGAAGGTAAACGGCGGCATATCCAATAGTGCCCATTTAAAAATTGGGGCCGCAGCTCCCCAGATAATATTCGTCAAAAGAAGCGCAAGTATAGGAAGGATCTTGTAGTGGCGCGCAGCAAGTTGAGTAGCCGATGAGTGGATTTTTTGCATGGATTTTTGTAGTTGGGCTGCCACATTGTTATTGCACAGGCGGTAAATATTCAAGCGGTGGTGCGGCATTTTTCTTATAGACTTCGAAGTCTTCACCCTGATCAATAATCATAAAACGAGCGTCTTTCTTCAGCGCATTGTAAGGAGTTACCAAATCAGATGGATCGTACTCATGTTTTGTGATGTTGCTTGGCATGATAACAATATAATCTGCATCATCATAACGGGGTGAAAAATAATAGTAATATCGACGCCCACTGAAAAATGGCGCAATCGAGGTAGTCGTTGAAACGCGCACATTTTCATCTTTCAATTTGTACTGCCACTCATATACTTTTTGTCGCGGGCCAGTTGGAGTCTCAAACGCTTCAGTTTTTGCATTCATTGAATAGGGGAGCGGACCAATCCACGCGGAGAAAAACACGCAAACGATTGTTGCAATAAGCACTCCCATTGCCCGAATGAGGCGATTACTCAATATCGTATTTCGGCGAGCTTGGTGTACGTGTTTCAGTGGCGTGAACTGATTGTGATGGTGCTTGGTGTGTGCCAAATGATAGGGGATAATCGCATCACTTAAATACCCCAGCAGACGTCGCGCACCAAGCATCGCTCCAACAATCAACGTCGGATGAAGGATTGCAGTGTAGTGGTGCTGGATGCCACGCATTGCTGGATTGTTGGAAAGCATATTTATTGCAAACTCAGGAGCCATAACAAGCAGCGTCAGCGGACTCAACAAAGGAAGGAATGCATAGGGACCAAATAAATACAAGACGTAGCGTAAGGTTTCTGCGTCAACGAGCATTTGAATAATAGTCATTGGACGCACAAATATTCCAATCAATATCCCGCCGGGCGAACTGCCAAAACTTCCGTAGCGCTCAAGTGCAAAATGTCCTTCGCCTCGATAGTAAGGAGTGATGACAAATACTGCCAAAATAAACCAAACCACACTTGCGACCGCAAAAAATAAGGGGAAGCGAAGCGAGGGTCGAAGAAGCGCTTTAAATAGTTTTTTTGGATGTGAAAGAAGTGCGCGCGGCGAACCAACCGATCGAGTGAGCGCCTCATATCCTACATAGAGTGCCCACGTCGCGGTAGTGAGCGCCACCTGCTCCTTACTGAGGATGGTGAGCACAAAATACATGCTTGCCAGCGCGTAGCGTTTTTTGAATAAATACAGAATAAAAAACAGCAGTGTGGTCGTGCCGATTGACACGGCGTGAAAGTCATAGATCGTCATAAACTGCAACGCCGGATGCATCAGATAGAGAAAAGCAAACGTTGTACCCAACCAGTATTTCATGCGATATTGCTCAAACAAATGCAGTGCAATTTTGTAGACAGCCAAGGCGCCAAGCGCCACAATTACGGCTTGTGCCACAACCAATGTGGCAGGAGATGGGTTGATGAAGTAAAGCCCAGCAAAAAGTGCCATCACCAAGTCAACGTGGACGGCAGCTCGCATAAAATTGACTGAGCCATGAGGATCAGTCAGCTCCAAAATACGACCATATTCACCAGTTATTAGTGCGCGGTATGTGTTGTATACCGTCTGATGCATGATCCCCAAATCAAAATATGCTGAGTGAAGTGTCTGATATCGAAGTACATTATATACTCCAAAGTAACCGGCAAATAGAAGAATGAGCAACCACACGGTCGATCGTGTAAAAAATGATTTCATGAAAATTGGTCAAAAGATTGTATCTGTGATTACGTTTCTTTGCACGAGATACAGAATTTGAAACATAATAATTCTGACCTTCTTTAACTCCATGCCTTGCAACTTTAAAACCTTAAAACTAAAAACTAAAAACTAAAAACTCATTAATTATCTCCTCACCATCATTTATTCCCACTGTGAAATTTCTCATGAATTTCGCGCAGTCTAAAATTTGTTACATGGGTGTATATCTGAGTTGTTGCGATATTTTTGTGTCCCAACATCTCCTGTACCGAGCGCAGGTCTGCCCCATGCGTCAGCAAATCGGTCGCATATGAATGACGAAGTACGTGGGGGCCGATGCGAAACAAGATGCCTGCTTTTTTACGATACTTGTCAACCAGCCGCTCTACAGATCGCACGGAAAGACGGAGTTTTTCATTCGTCAACCCTTCAGGCGGCTTGGGTCCACGATACCTGATAAAAAGAGGGGAGTAGGGGTCGGTTCTCATCTCCATGTATTTTTTCAGCCATTCTTTTGCCGATTTGGTGAGAAAGACAACGCGTGCCTTTCCACCTTTTCCAACAACTCCAAACTCACCATTTGCCACGCTCACCTGATCTCGACTCAAAGCGGTCAATTCAGATACACGCAGTCCCGTTGAAAAAAGCACTTCCAAAATAGTTCGATCGCGCACTCCACGTTCTGTGCGCGTTGAGACGCTCTTGAAAAGCTCCTCAAGCTGTGTCGGCTCCAAGTGCTTAATCACTCGATCGCGCGTCTTTCCAAGCTCAATAACCTCAGGCGCCAGAACTGACAATTTTTGCTTTACCATAAATCGAAACAACGAACGCAGGGCAATGAGGAAATAGTTTTGTGTTTGACGCTTTAGCTCACCTTTGACAGGATTTTTATACCGATGAGACAGGTAGAGACGAAATTGTCGCACATCCTCCTCATCTATTTCTTCAACCTTGACCGTTGCGCGCACCGCCTCTTCACCATCTGCTGCTGGTGCGGTTTTGGACTTGGTGATCCACGTTTGGAAAAAATGCAGGTAATAACTGTACATCTTTACCGTCTTTGGAGAAAGGTTCTTATCAAGCTCGCAGTATTCAAGAAATCTGAGTATCGCTTCGTGCAATTGCATACACAATTCATATTAAACGACGTTTAAACAAATAACAAGGAGTGGGCATTCGTGGGAGCAAATTGTCGCAGATGTATTGACATAATAGGACAAATGGGATATACCTATATTCATGAAGCATTCAACAAATTCACTAACCGACTCACTGGGTCAGCTGGAAGACACAGTGGCGCCATACTTTACCAAAAAGGCCCCATTTCAGCTCCCTGACGGAGTGGTGAACTTCATCGTGACCGTCATGCCATGGTTTATGCTTGTTGGCGTAATCGTCAGCATTCCAACAATCCTCGGCGCTGTGGGATTAGGATCACTCGTTACCCCATTTGCATGGATGGGAAGCGTGAACATCGGTCAATATTGGCTTGCAACCATATTTTCCCTGATCACCCTGGTCATTCAAGCATTTGCTATTCCTCGTCTTTTGAAGCGAGAAAAAATGGGCTGGAACTTGGTGTTTTATAGCACGCTGGTCACCCTTGTGTACGGAATATTTTACCAAAGCATGTTTGGGGCACTTTTGAGCCTACTCATTTCATGGTATATCCTCTTCCAGGTGCGCAAAGAGTACAAATAATCCCGACCTGTATATATACATATAATGAGCATTCTCGCGAATATGCGAGCGTGGTGCATGGTATAATGACTGTCTGCACAGCAAAGCATGGGGGATTGAATGCGCTGCTGTTTAAGCCGATGTGGCGGAACTGGCAGACGCGCTAGTTTTAGGAACTAGTACTCGCAAGAGTGTGGGGGTTCAAGTCCCTTCATCGGCACACATATTTTTACGCTTCACAGTAAGACGTCTCTCTCCGGACATACGGCAAAGTGCTGGTATTGAATATTTACAACCTGAGGATTACAATAATCTTTTCCCCATTTATTTATGCGGTGATAGACTGCATGAAAAGAGGGAACCAACATACCAACCAATGCATGCTGATACTGTCGTACTAACGCTTCTTGTCACACTCGTCTTCCTGTTGTTTTCATCTGTATTGCAGGTTGCATCAAAAAAATACTCAGTATTGCCCTATACCGTA
Organism: uncultured Gammaproteobacteria bacterium; assembly: GCA_964445135.1. Taxonomy (GTDB): domain Bacteria; phylum Patescibacteriota; class Microgenomatia; order UBA1406; family GWC2-37-13; genus JACOTV01. Next base: position 45,511 of record CAYUJW010000002.1, on the reverse strand, counting down.
GCACTGTTGGTCGCTGGATTTTTTCTCCAATGGGTCGATCATACATTTGAGCTTGGACTTCACTTTGAGATTTCCCACAGCGTCATCTACCATCTTCTGCTCCCACTCTTGCTGTTTGAATCGGGAATGCATATCAATATTCACCAGTTTAAGCTTCAGTTTAAGACGATCACCTTTATGGCTACATTCGGCCTCATGGTTTCGGTGGGGACCGTGGCGGCAGTCTTGGTCTATGCATTAGGTCTAGGCTGGGGAGAGGCGCTTTTGTTTGGTGCAATCATCTCATCAACCGATCCTATTGCGGTAATCACCCTCTTTAAATCGCTTGGTGCTCCAAAGCGACTCGGATTACTCGCAGATGGTGAGAGTATGTTAAATGATGCAACGGGTGTTATTGCATATCGAATCATTGCGATATTTGTTATTGGAGCCACAGGGGGTGATACGCCAACGGTATTTTCTTCAATTCAAAACTTTCTATACATATTCATAGGAAGCATGGTGTTTGGAGCATTTGTCGGGTACATCTTCTCAAATATCATCGAGCGCGTCAAAAGCGACCGACTCATTGAAATGACCCTGACCGTCGTTTTAGCTATCGGATCGTTTGTTTTGTCCGAGCTGCTGTTTGGCCTCTCCGGCGTCATATCGACTGTCATTGCCGCAATCGTTATGGGCAATCTTGGTCAGACAAAAATCTCACATGACGTTCACGAATTTATCCATGAAGCATGGGAATACTTTGCCTTCCTCGCCGTCTCGTTGGTATTCTTCTTCGCAACCTACAACCTTGATCTGAGCATCTTTAATAACCGACTCCCAGAAGCGGCTGCCGCCATTGTAGCGGTACTCTTGGGTCGCGCGGTGTCCGTCTATCTGAGCGCATTTATCTCAAACAAAATGAGCTTTTTTGCAGACGAGCCAAACATTCCCATGAAGTGGCAACACATCTTGAACTGGGGAGGTTTGCGTGGCGTCATTCCATTGGTACTTGTGTACTCGATCCCTGAAACGTATGCCTATCGCGACCTTATGTTGGTATTTACCATGTCAGCCTTTTTGTTTACATTGCTTATAAATGGAACAACAATTCGCCCCATCTTGCTTGCACTCAAGCTTCACATTCCCGATTCGCTTGATCAACTACAGACATTGAATCAGCAAATTTATCGTCTGGAAACGGAGAAAGAGGCGCTTAACAACAAATCATTTAAAAACTTTGACCAGAAAATAATTGGAGCAATCACCGCCGAAAAGTCAAATGAGCAACGAGCGCTCTATCAAAAACTTGCATCAATCAAAGATCTTGACCTATTCAAACGAAGCTTGCAGATTGAGCTGATAAACATCGAGCGACACTCACTCACCACGCTTCACAAATTAAATCGAATATCCCAAGATACGTATTTTAATTTTGACGCCGAGCTGGATATGCAACAGGATGCGTTGGAATACCCCAACGTATTTGAAGGGACGAACGGATATATCCTCAATGGAAAGGTGAGATCCAGACGATCATTCCGACAAGGTATTTTTCAGCTCCAACGCGTCGCACAGGATTGGCCAATACTGAAATCTTTCATCAATAAGTCAGAGGACGATATGGTCGCCAATCGAATTGGACTTCTGACCGCACGTATTGTCACCAGCGCCGAAGTGTTTGAGTTCTTGCGACATATGGAGACATTGCTTGGCGCAAGTTCTGACCTAAAGCGCATTATTATGGATGAAGAAAAGTACCATCAGGGACTTATTGCCAAAAATAAAGCGGAGCTTGCAGAGCTTGCGAAAAAGTACAAATCGCAATACAATCAATTTCAAGAGGATCACGCACGCCAGCTCATCACCACCTTCGCCTCAACTCACGCGTCATAATTGTTATTATAGTGAGTTGTTTTGCTGATCAAGAGCGCAACTACACACCCAAAGACAAATCCTCCAATGTGTGCCCAAAAAGCAACCCCACCTACATCTGCATTGCCCACTTGCCCAAGCGACCCAAAGCCAGACACTAGCTGGATAAGAAACCAATAGCCGAGTATGATCCATGCGGGAACTCGTACAATAGTCCAGATAACAATGAGTGCAACAAGCGTTTTGATCTGTGAGTTGCGAAATAATACAAAATATGCTCCGGCCACTGCCGCTACGGCACCTGATGCACCAAGAAGGGGAATGCTAGTTGTGGGCATCAGTACATACTGGGCAAATGCGGCAATGACCCCGCCAGCTATATAAAACAGTAGGTATTTGATATGTCCAAATGTGTCTTCGATATTATCGCCAAACACATGCAGAAACCACATATTTCCCAGTATATGCATCAGGCTTCCATGCATAAACATCGCATACAATATTGGCGCATACGATGACGGATCAGTCCACACAAAACGAGAAGGGACAAATGCATACGTATTGATAAATGTGTCCGTGTTATATGCTCCAAGCTCAAGCAAAAACACCACAATGTTTGCGATGATAATCAGATAGTTTACCAGCGGAAATGTGCGCCGGATATTTACATCGGATAGGGGAAACATACTTCTATTTTACCTTATTCAAAAAGGAGGAAAATAACCTGGCGTTGGCTCTTGTGAGGTTTTGTCGATTGCGCTAATGAGTGCACCAGATGTAAAATAATGTCAGCGTTCTGTCAATATACTCCAAAACGTGTGTTTTATACTATGTAAATGAAAGAGGAAAGGCCAATTACACAATATCCGCAACCGACGGAACGGGAGCACAATCCACCAACGACAGAGCAAGTTTTGTCCTGCGTCAGGAATGTTGGACCCACAGTGCTCGACAGGATGCTCAGCGCTCAGCTTGCGCAACAACGTGCTAAGTATCAAACTGAGCTGTCCTCCACACCCACCGAAGTGCCACAAGCTGTAGCTGAGGCGCCCACAGGTGTTACTCACCTTTATGAATCAATGGGTGTAGAATCTCCATTAAGGATTTAATAAAAAAAAGCATCACTTCACATCTTATGTCTAGCCATCGCGAGTTTGTTGTTCCTTCACTGACCCGCGTACCAAGCGGCTATTCCCCTGAGCACAAGGTTCGCATCAACCAACAACCAGAAGTGATGTTTGAAATCATGCAAAATGAAGGCTCACTTATTGGCTCCATTCCTCTTGAACCGGATGTGAATTTGTGGGCAGCAGTGGCCGGAAGCCCTTACTGCAATCCGCAAGAATCGGAGAGTGCCCACTTTCTCCTATTTGCACATAATCACGAAGTTCCCAGTTATTATGACCTGCAAAATCTTGATCCCTCATCAATTGCACAAATGATTGAGGTGGCTTACGATTTTTTGGCAGATGACCCAGATCGACGAGGGGCAGGCTATAATATGGGCCCTCAAAATGAACCCAATGTTGAGTCGAGCCAAGGCTGGAAGAATCTTCATTTTCAATGCTTTACTATGCCTTGCCCCGAGTCGCGAACCCATGTTGATTCAGTAACTGATGAGCAAATTTTGACATTTATACAACAAAAGCGCTCATGTCGAATGGAAAGACTCGAACCGGTGACGCGCCATATGGCCAGGCAGAGCGCGGAAATGCTTCCCGAGGCGCGCGTGCACATTCATGAAGAAATGCCTAATCAGTGGACCATGAATGTCCCGTTGCCAACCGATAACCTGCAGGTTGCAAGCTATCTCATTCATGTTGACGCATACCTGAAGGCGATGCATTCCTACCACCTCGCATTGTCACACGCCGATGTGCGCGGTGCACGTCCCACACAACCAATATACACGGTCGGATTCGGGGTAAATGCTGACGAAAAGTTTGTCAGAGTGACTCTTCAAAATGATGTGGGGGGATCGAAGATGGGTATTGCCGAAACGGCATTTGGTATGTGGCCACTTCGTTCGGCAAACAGTCCTGGACAATCATACGTTGCTGATGGACAAGCGGTCGCCACAGAAGACACTATGCAGGAATTTGCCAAGCGCACACACACTATGGCCGGGGAATTGCTCGCGCGCCGTGCAAAGTGAGCGCGCGCGCATCAGGCAGTTACCGTTTCCAATAGTTCTTGAAAGAGTTGATTGCGCAACATATAGTCTGGCTGACGGGTCGGGTAGGTGTGATTGGTAAGCACGACTACTCCAAGCTCCGCCACCACGTCAACATACATCAAGCATCCGGTAAATCCAGTTTTATATACGGCGGATGTTGGAACATGACCGACTGTTTCACTTGGACCAACTGACCAGCCCAATCCCATAGGTGCTGGCTTTAACCCCTCAAACGCCGGCTTCATGGCGTGCTCAATCACGGCTTCAGAGAGGATGGGACGACCATCATATACTCCATGATCCAGCAGCAACCCAACCACTTGCAGCAAGTCAGGCACGGTGGAAAACAGCCCAGCTGAACCGGGAATTACGTCTGCTTTCTGCAGCGCGCGCGCAGACTCATCGTGCACAACACCCAGGCACGGCGTGCCATCTGGCAATTGCTCGCTTGGGGCTACATCTTGCTCAATATCCAAAAACTCCGACGGTGCAAAGCCGGTTCGTTTCATGTGCAGTGGATCAAAGAGCATTTGTTGGGCCAAACGATCAAGTCGCACACCCGAAACTCGCTCCAGTATAAGCCCCAATAAAATTGCCGTTGCATTGCAGTACCGTGTTGAGGTGCCGGGGGGCTGCTTCGGCGTCGCGTTATACAACGTGTGGTATATCTCATCTGCCTTCAGGTTCACCAGAGATGACATTGATATGCCCCAATCAACGGTGTAGGAAAGTAAGTGTTTTATGGTAATCTCATCACGATATGCCCCGCGATACCCGGGAAGATAATCCGTCATGAGACCGTCAAGCTCAATATGTCCCTGGTCAATAAACATGAGCGCAAGCAGTGAAGTCGGAACAACTTTGGTCAAAGATGCAACATCATACACGGTGTTTTGATCAACCTTCGGCGCCGTACTTTCATATGTCAGCTGGCCACCACACACAATAAGCGGAGTATCAAGATGCTTTGACATGACACCAACCACCGCCCCCGGCATCACATGACGACTGATGTGTTCACGCAGAATACGCGACAAGTTCTGATGCAGATCATTCATACCATCACTATATCACGTGCCCCGCGCCGACAGCAAGGCATGGGACATAAAGTGTGCGCACATTATGAGGTGGCAATGCGTATCTCGTGACGGACCGCACTCGGATTTGAATTTTCGCGAACCGACTTGAAGAAACGCTGTGCAAGGGCGGCAATGGCCGTTGGCTTTTTCTCATATTTGCCGGCCAGCTGCTCGTATATTTCTTGCATGTGCGTACCATCTGGCTCGGCTTGAATTGCACTCAAAACATCACGAATAATTGCAATGGAGCCTTCACGCATCAAGGGCGTCGTGTGGGAATAGGCGAGCATTGAGGCAATTGCGCCAGAGGCACCTATATCCTCAATTTCCACATAACTGGGCTCAGCGATTGCTAAAAGCTCTTCACCTTCTGGCGTATGAGCAAGCGCATCGAGTCGCACCGGCTGTTTATCTGCTTTCGTTGTACGCTCATACCCACGGCCCACCGCCTGGCGGATCCACTTGGTTGCAAACGTTGAAAATTCATAGCCCATTGAAGCATCGTAAAGCTCAGCGGCTCGCCGCAGGCCAAACTGCGCATCTGCAAACATGTCTTCATGACTATAATTGCGCCGTGCACGCATTCCCAATACCATATCACGTGCCAACCGTTGGCTTGATCCAACAAGCACATCAATGGCACAGGTATATTGCTCATGTAATGCCTGTAAATATGGCTGTTTGTCATCTGGTGCACTTGCAAACTCCGCTCTTTTTCCAGCCCTCATTGCATGGCCAGCCACCGGACAATGCTTGGATACTTCACTTCGTGCACCCCACACCACGGCCGATAACGCATAGGTATCGCTCGCATCAATCAGCTCATGATTGCGCGCTCGACGCATGTTTTCCGATTCATTGCCTTTGCCAAGCGCCGCAATTGGTGAGGAATTGTCAGCTTGGTTGGTAAATCGCAGATAAAGCGATTGTGCATGCTGCGCGTATTTTTCATAGTCTGCGGGGTCAACAACGTGTAAGGCGGGATGCATCCATTGGGCAAAGACGGCGTCCCTGGACAACTCATCCCACACCTGTGCTGCGGCACTTTTTTTACCGTTATGCTCTGGATTCAGCTCACCAATGCCTCGCATTACTTTTTCAGCATGCTGTTTGGGAAGGGGGCAGAGGTGTACCGCTTCATCAAGAGAGAGAGGACCATGGTGCAAGACGGCGCGCGAAGATTCAATCAAAAAGTCAGCAGTACTCCAAGGGACACCTGCTTGTGGAACAAGGTGTTCAAACGGTGATTTGTGATTGCGCTCAATGCGTAGCTTACTGATTTCAGGCAGCGAAGAGTATCCTTCCTTTTTCATTTACCAAGTATACTATAGGTTTATTCTGAATACAACAAACACGTACCGGGTCGCAGATTACTCATTTACCAGATCGGCATACTCTTCTAAATTGCGAAGCTTTTCCCGAACGCGGCGCACAAGCGTTCGCGCTCTGTTTGGCTTTAAATCTTGTTCCTCTTCCAAGAGATGGATAAGCCCAGCTTGGCCAAGCGATGCACCGCTCTTCATAATTGCGCTAAAAACCATTCGTTCCTCAGAGGTAAAGCCAGCCTTATCCGCCATGCTTCGTAGGGCAAGCTCTGCCTCAATCATTGCCACATCATCCGTTATGCCCACGCGCGCTGTTTCATACAATGTTCGTGAGTCTGGATCGTCCTCATCAGCCACCTTATCAAGCGATGCAGCGACTCGCGGTCCATGCAGTAAGCGGGCAATTGCCTCAGCTGTTAAGCCGTCATAACGCTTTGGCGCAGAATCATTGCGGTCCATATTTTTTTTCAGCTGTTCAATGTGTAAAGCAATCTCCTCGGCTGTTGGCACGCGTCCAATTGTCGAAGTAATCTCAGCAATTACCCCGTTTAAGACGCTTCGTTGCTCCCGCACTCGCGCCGGAAGTTGTATGAGATCGGCGCGCGCCACTTCCCGGTCTACAGATTGTCGCAACCATGGAGTTGCAAACGTCGAAAACTTGAGCCCAGTCGATGCATCATATAGCTCGGCTGCTCGGCGCAACCCAAGCTGTGCCCCAACCATCACCTCTTCACTTCGTACGCCCGATGTGGAGCGAGTGGCAAGATATCCAAGCGCCAATCGTTGATTATAAAGCGTGAGGGTATCGAGCGCCTCGCGATAGTGTTGAAAAAGTTGTCGCAGGTGAGGCTCATCTGCCAAATCCTTTGCAATTGCGTCAACTGACTTCTCTTCATACCTTCCACTTCGCAATATCTGCCCCAAATCAGGGCGGGCAAGTGACAACTGAGATCGTGCGCTCCAAATGATGGCAGATAGCGCATGTTCTTCGCCCGGCTCAAGTAAGTGGTGTTCTCCAAGCGTGTACTTCATGTGACCATATGAGTCAAGTTGGCTGAGGTCGCGCCCTTTCTGAGACGAGTCCTGGCGCATGCGCAATTTTCTAGCAAGCATGCGGCATGTGCGCCACGATTGATCATAGTCAACATCTTTTGGATCAATCCCCATGGGCGCTCCGGATTCATGAAGTTGCCCTTCAAACTCATCAATAATGCCCGTATCCATGTCCTTTCCCAACGCATCTTTTGTCTGCTTTTTCATCTTGCTTGCGTGATCAGGCGGAAGCGCACTAAGCTGTACAAGTTCGTCAAAATTGGCGACGTCAGGATTGCGATAGCGTGCTGCGAGAAGTTCTGACAGGTAGTCTTGTTGCGCCCACAGAAGTGATGGGGAAGCGTGTTCAGCCTCTGGTGTTTGTGCAATCTGGACTCTTTCTCGCTCGTTCATATTTCCGCATTATACTATAGGTTTGATGTTTTTTGCACACTAGACAGAGTGATTTAGGCCGTGGTACAATGTACCAACCATGAAAGAACACCTCACCCATCCGGCCGTTGTGGGCAGTGCAATTGGAGCGACTCTTGCCGTCGCACGTGGAGCAGCGGTGGTACTTGAATCACATCGATTTAAAACACACCATGCAGTTGAGCTCCGGCCACATGCGGAAAAAGCCCTGCGCTTTTTGCAAGAATCAATTGGCTCGATTCCTGAGGTTTGGTCTGAGATTCATCGCACGCACCATGAATGGGCGGATGTAAACGGAAAAGTCTTTTTAGATCTGAAGCGGGCAATTGTGGCCGCCGAAAGTCAGGATATACCAGTTCCGACAGAATATGCCGGCCTTGATCCGTTTGTGCCAACATTTACCCGCGACGAGGTGGTGGAGCTGGGGAGATTTGCCGAAGAGCAGGTTCAAACCAGGCTTGGTGATCGCTACCAGGCACCAACAATTGATTACTCTCCTGAACAACTCGATCATCTGCTGTACAACAAAGATCCTCGATATTATTACCCTGAAATGACAAAAAAGGGGAAAGGGGAGGGCTACACTCAAGATGAGATTGAAGGATATATGCTCATTGATCCTCACTCTCCAGCACTCATTGGGCCAGATAAAAAAGGGCAAATAAATGGGGTACGACAAACCTTGATCGGTTCGGCTCGCAGATATGCCGAAATTGGCAAGTGTTACAAGCGCAATCCGCAGCTTATGTCGCCTGACTTGCAACCGAAGGACCCAACTCGCCCCTGGCCAAGCACCAAAAAGAAAGTGATTGCGGCCGGCGCCATCGCCACCGCGGCAACCATGGCCATTTCCAAAGATTATTCGCTCAAAGGAATTGTCACGGCCGTGGTGACAACTGGCGCCATCGGTAGTTTGACAGTGGCAGGCGGGAGTCGGATCGTCAATGGGCCCGGACATATGGGACACTCTGAAGAGGGAGAAGGGGATCGTGATTTGCTGCGCGCCATGACGAGCCCAACCTACGACATTCGGATAAATGATGACGGCACAATTGGTGCAAATGGACATAGCGGACCGGTACAACGATTGTTTCGCGCCGTAACCTATGACGAACTTGACCAACGCAACCATCATGACTTTCCAGGCGATGCGGCATATCGTCGTGACACAACAGGCGTCAACTCCAGCGCGCCTTTTGGATCGGTTGTTGAACAAGCAGTTGAGCATGCGGGCATCACTGGAATTGAGAGTGGGCGGGGATTTGAGCCAAACGAATATGGCCTTAGGCCAGATGAGGCAAACGTAGCAACTCGCATGGTACAAACTATTCGAAGCGAGCGCAATCCAGAACTTCTGCAGCGACGCGCATCAAGACACACAACTTAAGCAGCCAGGCCAACTTCGGCCAGATCGGCTTGGGTGATCACCGGATCCATCAACCAGGGAATTCGTGCGCCAAGAAGTGATTCTGCGGCTTTTTTTCGGCCAGTTTGTTTTTCCCGCAAGCGTTCAGCACGGCTGTGCGTGTATTTTCTCAGCAATATTTCCCGCTTTTCATCAGCCGCTCCGGACAGACTCAAATGTTCCAGATCCCACCGCTTGTTCAAATCAGCCGCAATTTTTACATAATCTGCCGGACCGTACATATCCATCGCGATTGCCGCATTCATAAACACATCAAATCCGTCCATGTTTGCCCCCGGCATCACCATCATGCGCTCATGCGCAATATAGTGATATTCATCGATAAACCCCTCCGGATCGAGGGCAATTATCTCTCTCCCCATATCCGCATAGTAATTGCCATGTCGCCCTTCATCAGACCCAACTTGTATTGATGTCTTTGCGAGCACAAGAAGTTCGTGATCGTGGGCCGTGTGTCCTGTTCGTTTGTGCGGCGTTTCTGTGGCGGGCTCTTGCATGGATGGGTAAACAACTAATCGATACGGATCTCGCCTGATTCCCGGATCAAATCCGCCAGCGATATACTTATGTTGAATCCGATCAACTGCTGCCAAATTAACAGTAGGAACACACTCCAAATAGCTTCGAATGACACGTCCGTGACGAAGCTCCTCAGCAGTCCACCCACGCGACCACTTTGCATGCCCAGTATCATCTGCTCCGGTATCATCTGCCATACCTTCGGCTCGGTTAAGCATCGTTTCAAACATTGAGAGTCCATCCTCAGTGATTCCATTACCAACCAACACGACCGCCAATAGTCGTGGCACACGCACACCTTCCCGGTCTCGCAGATCAATCTTTCCCTCAAGCGAGGGTGGGATAAATTTATCCGGAAACCACAGCTTTTCTTCAGGGAGCAGATATTTGTCCGCCAGCTCACCCGCGCGATCATCCAGACTCCGCACCAGCTCGTTGCGATGGGCCAGCACATCAGGGGGGGTAATTCTTTGTTCAATGCGTGCCGATTCATGCTCCTTACTTGCCATATCCTCATACTTTAACACACACTTGTATTGCTGAAAACATGAGTTTCATATCTCTCAGGCTTGCGAAGTAATGAAATATGGGTGTGGACAAAGAACACTTGGGTAATTTCGAAGCCAGTCAACCGGGGCGGTTGGAAGATATGTGCGGGGCGGTTGGAAATACGAGGCCAATAACATCCGCCACATAACGAGTGCCTCGCCAACTGAAAACCGGCAAAATAAGGCAAAACCCGGGATTTTGACCATGTCCGACCTGCGAGGTCGGAGTTGGGGGACTTGGGTGAATTCATTATTTCCAGCTCGCCAATACCTGCTCTGGTAAATATATATGTCCTATAGTATAATCACTCTATGACTGAACGAGCACAACCACATCTAGAACGTATGCGTCGCAGTATGCCGTCCTACGACCGACCATTTTCAAGCTTTATCAGCTTCGTTCAACCATTTGGCCATGATGGCGCACTTGAGCTGCTGGCATCACTTCAAGAAGGAGCGACAATTGAGCAGGCGCTTGCGCGTTGTGGAGTGACTCCGAGCGAAACAAATGAAGCAAAGCGCGCAAGATATTGGGCACGACATGCATTTATCGAAACCTCCCTCCGAGAAGCGGGCGCATATGATGACGATGTAAAACTCAACCCACACGTGCTTGGCGCAGGGCTCGTTGCCATATCCAAACTTCCATCTGATCTTGAAAGCATAACGCCAATACTGGCTGCCGCCACCCCAAGAACTACTGCGGTTGGCGAAATCGATCGCAACCTCCTGATACTTGATGCGGCTCATAATGGCAAATTACGCCTTCTTGTCCAAACGGCGTCTCAACCGCTCATTACCGGTATCCGCAATCTGCGTGCCAAAGAAGTGCTTTCGTTGCCTGCTGAGATTATGCGAGGACGTGAACTCCGGCCCGCCACCTTCGACCATTACGATCGGGCAGCGCTCACAGAAATTGGGGAGCAGCTCCACTGCACAATAGACACTTCAAGAAATCTGTTTCACGAGGTTCAAACCGACTAAGGCGGGAGCATCAGCGGTTTTTAAGCCAAGTGCGAGATACTTAGTGCTTGACACAGCTCCCAAACACTCTGCCTATACTACCCCATAGTATGGGAAAGCTCAGCATGAGATAGATATATCTGGTTTGAGTGAGCACAATCCTCATCAATCTATATACTATAGGTTATCTATATTTGTATTCTATAAGAAGCATATATATCTATATAGCTCTCATACATATTTATCGTTATAGCCTTTTGTAGCTTACTTAATACACGAATCAGCTAGTATAGCATATATGCTTCTATGGGTTGACTAATGACGTGAAATATGATACTATATAGATGTTGTATTGGGTACTTGTACTCAATACAGACAGCAAAAGGAAGCGATGACAACAGGGGGAGTTGCCAGATAGCACCAATGTAGCTGCCAACCACGGGGGAACATTTACAACAAATCATGACTCACACACGCCACACATCCAACTCACGTTTTATGTGTCGGCCACTTCATTTGGTGTCTCACCACCAGAAATAGGGGATTGCCTCGCTTGTTCAAAAACGATAGCGCCATGGACACCCCACCGTAGTCCTCAAAGAGCACTGTTTAAAACACAAGCATTTTTTAAACACCACTCCTTGGGAATTACCAAAAATAATACCCCCAAGTAATTGCGATAGTCATAGGCCTGCGATTCTTCTACTTGCTTGAAGATTCATTAAGCCATAGACTATCCCAAAAAATACCAGCACATTTCAGTAAACACCTATTTCTTTTTGCATAGAAATATACAAATGTTGTCAGTGCAGATTATGTGATTTTCACATTTTCACACTTTCACACTGAACTTGGTTGGTGCTTAACAATTGGGTTAGGACTAAACTATATTCACTCTTTTCAAGTGCACATGATGATTGGGCACTGCTATATGATTGCCAGGTAAGGGTAACGGATAGGGTATCGAAGCTGGTATGGGTAAGGTTGAAGGGTATCGTGCATCAGGCACTATACCGTAACCGACACACCAAACCGAAACGAGCTCCCGCCTGCAGCGCTTGATGCGCAGCATCTGCGGGCAGGTCATAACCGTTGCCGTAACCGATTCCTGACATCCGTATAACAGTGTCCATGATTCCACACACCCAAAGAGGAGACCCGTAAAAAGGCCTCAGATATTCATTCATTTGGATATCGCTCATTGAGTTGTATGCTGCTGCCCAAAAGCCGCAGATGCGTACCATGGAAAAAGACATACCAAAAATGGGCCCCTATTTACTAGGTCCCGTATGTGCCTTCCCGGCCACGAGTAAGATTGAGCCTCACTAATATGAGACTTCTTTTCTGAAAATGCAAAGGGATACGCATACAAAGCATCGACATGGAGGTTGATGTAGTACGGCCACAGGAACGCGGCGAAAGGACATATGGAGGTGAAGAAAAAAGTCATACCCGCATCTTGTCGAACCTCGGCAAAGGCTCCACCTTGGAGTTTAAAAAAGAGGCAAGGCAAACTGAGCAAGCGTAATACCACCATCTACTAACAAGAAGGAAGTAAACACCATGTTCAGAAAAGGAATGATCATCATCGCTGCAGCGCTCTTCGGAGTCGCAGCATCTGCCGGATCGGCATCCGCCGACACCGGCTCCACCCCGACGGCCACCACGGTGACCGCCACCCCGACCCCCGTTCCGCAGGAGCTGAAGACGACGACCGTTGAGGTTGAAGTCCACGCATTTGTGGGAAGTCAAGTCGACATCCTGGGAAACCTGGTTGAAGACGGACGGTACGACGGGTACTTCGCGGTCATCCTCGATGACGGCACCGAGCTGATTCCTTGGTTCCAAACCAATGGGCTCTACAATGCCAGCGTCGAGATCCCCGCGGGCCGCACCGCCATGATGCACTGGGATGACCAGATGAACGGCTCGGAAGAACCGTACACCATCGATCCCAAGCTGTGCACTGCAAAGGGCAACCGAGCGACGACCACGGACTACCGTGACCGCCACTACAACATCCCTGAGCTGCCCCGCGACCTGGGTCACCGCTCCGTTGAAGCATTCTGTGGAGCAGTCAAGGTCCCTGTGACCACGACCGCACCGCCGAGCACGACGACGCCGACGACCACGCCCGAAGGCAGCAGCACCACGGTCACCACGACCACGCAGCCGCCGGCTCCGACGACGCCGAGCACCAACCCGCCGACCATCACGGTTTCCACCTGTGGGCCCACCAGCCCCTACTGGAATGCCGAGACCGGCTCGTGTCAGCTCCCCTTCACGGGACTGAACACCACTGTTGCGACGATCCTTCCCTGGGTCTTCGTGGCAATTGTTGTTGGCATCGTGCTGGCCATTCACGGAGCGCTCGCATCGCGACGCCCCACCACCGTTAGGGTCAACTGATGAAGTTGGTCAAACGACTTTTGAAGTACCCGATCTGCGGAAATTTCTGGTTGTTTTGCACCTGTAAGTAGAGCTTGATCTCTGATTGAGCACTGCTTTGATCCTCTGTTGACCAGCCAGGTCAAATGGATTGTAGTTGCATGGGATAGTAAACCATCAACACCCACCGCGTCACGTGAATCGCAACACATGCGAATCACACTGCCTGACTGTAGGTCTCCCTATTTATACGGGTCACATGACTTGTATTGGAAGGCGGATCTGCGGTAGGTCTATAAAAAATGTCTTTTTTCCAGAGAAATGGAAGGAGGTGAAAACCACCATGTACTATTGGCCAACAACCGATAGCACCAAGGCTTCGACGTTGCGAAGTGCTCAACGAGCACACATCACGAGCCAGGTACGCCCTCACGGGACACCTGCGCAAGTGGCCGCACGACGAGCCAAGACCTGGACCGCGCTGAATGCAGCAATGCGATCAGCGAGCAACCCGGTCATCTTCAAACGATGATCGTGTGGTCCAACGACCAAACACTGGAATCTCCCGAAGGGATTTGTTTCTTTGACCATCAAGGTTGAAGATACAGTAATTGGTCTGTGATAGAGGTCCTAACCCTCATGGAGGAGTTTCTTTTAGTAGATTCTCATCAAAACAGAAGCGCGATTTATTCGCTGCACGCTGCTTTTTGAGCTATCGAAAAAAGATCCGCCGGGATTATACCTCGCGAAATAACTTGCGCACCTCGCTTTAGCATGAGGAAAAGCACGTTCTCGCTTGAGGATCCCACTAGGCTGGAAGCTCTGATTTGATTGATGTTTGAAGCGCCTCACCGCCCTTCTACCGCCCAGGCATTCGCCTTCGCACACATCTTTCTCTTCATCTTCCATCCTCCTCTCACCTATACACTTAATTGCCAACCCAATTGAGGGTAGAGGAGAGATCAGTAAAAGTTATATGGTTTCGAGTTTGGAAGGTTTGCTAGTTTTTTGGCTACTCGCATTCTTTACATTTTGTAAATACCGAATCAGAACACCTATCTGCTTGGCCAGCGTCTGCAGTCGCATATCAATGTTCTGATAATCCAGAGTAGTTAAGTACCCAATTGACTGTGCTGCATAAAGCTGACTCCTGACTTCGCCCAAAGATCCTTTGGATATTTTTAAATAACGTACAAACTCGTTGTTATTGTTTTTTTCAAACCCTTCAACAATATTTGAGCTTACAGATATTATCGCACGACGTATTTGCTCACACAGACCATAGTCTTTAGCAAATGACCCAACAGAAGTTAGTTCATATATTCTTTTGGTAAGCACCATGCTTGTCTTCCATATTTCCAACTCTTCAAATCGTTTTACTGTACTCATAGAGATATGTTGCCAATATACAGAGTTTGCCCGTCACGCTTCATGACAATTACCATGACAAACCCCATAACCAATTAACTCGTAACCCGTAACTCCTCAACCCGTAACCAATTAACTCGTAACCCGTAACTCCTCAACCCGTAACCAATTAACTCGTAACCCGTAACTCCTCAACCCGTAACCCGTAACCAACCAACTTGTAACTCGTAACTCGCCCCACACCCCTTGCCCTCTTTTGATTTTCTGCTTATACTGTAACTTCATCATTAGTTATTTTCTCAATTCATTGTATGAACCCAACTATCGAACCTGAGGTACTGTTAAACCTCGAAACCATGATCAAAGACTACCTTGTAGATATCCGCAAGACACAAGAAAAGATAAAAACACAAAAAGAGATGTTCAAACAATCATTTGAGCAAGATGCTGGATACGCAGAAGTTGAAGAGCAACAAAAAGAAGTGAAGCGACAAGTAGCCGCCGCCAAAGACAAGATCGTCAAAACAGAAGCAGTCCAGGCCGTCGAAACCGAAATCCGCTCGCTCAGCGAGGATCTTCGCGAGCTCCAAACCTTGCTATCTGAGAATCTCAATCATTACGCCAACATGACTCAAAAAAATGAGTTCACCGGCCCGGATGGAGAAGTCCTCAAGATCGTGCGAACCGCAAAGCTCGTCAAGCCCCGCGACTAAGTAGGGGATTGTGATATACTTGCAACCACAATGAATCCTTCTGTGACCGTATATTTTGGCGCGCATATTGATGATGTGTTTCTTGGTGCATTTTCGCATTTAGCACAAAATGAGAGTGGCAAAAAAATACTTGTCTGCACCTCCGACAATATGCCGTCGCCCATTGACTATCCAAATGCATATCGCGACATCAAGCCATCCGATTATCGCATACAGCTAAACCGCGAGGTACGTAGGGTCTGTGCCGCTGCAAACATTGATCAGTACATTGAACTTGCCATTCCTGATGGGAAAAGTCTTCTGAATATTGAAAGCATGGCACGTGAAATTGAAAACATTCTATCTGCCCATCGTCCAACGTGCGTGGTGTTTCCAACGTACGAAGGTGGACATATTGATCATGAGATTTTATCCCTCATAGTCGGCCGTCACCATACGATTGAAGAGATGTTGGAATATGCGCTCTATCACAAGACTGATGCACATACATATGTGCACAATACTTTCCCAAACGGACAACACCAATTAAAGCTGTCGCCCCAGATTCTACAGAAAAAGAAGGATGCACTTTCACTGCTTCACACGAAACAGGCTGACATCTCATATTTCAACCAGCCTGAGCTTGAATCAATTCGCGCGTATCAACTGCCTGATCTGGCCAACAAACCCGCAGAATATTTATTATATGAGCACTCTCAAAACACTACGTATGACGAACTCATCCAAGCACTACAAAATGCAAAAATTATATAATGCCTCATGAATATTTCTATTCCATGGCTCCAAATTGATCCTATAGCTGTCGACATAGTGGCCACGTCAAAACGGAGCGATACAGTCGATTTCAGCATAATTGTCGCATCATATAATCGCATTGCACACCTTCCCCAGCTTATTGCATCAATTGGTCAGCAAGTAGGTGATCACAGTTATGAAATAGTGATCGTAGATGATGCCTCAACACAAGGCGACCTGTCATCCATATTATCATTGCCTCACTCTGACAAGATGACGCTCGCTCGACTTCAAAAAAATAGCGGATCAGAAGCATTGCCACAAAACGTGGGCGTGTATTTGGCACAAAGCGACATCCTCTTTTTTATCGATTCTGATGACTATCTTTGCGACCCTCATGCGACTTCGCTTATGTATAAAACGATGCTTGGCAATAGTGAATGTGACTTTGCATTCTCAAATATTATTTTCCAAATTGAACTTGAAAAGCTGCCCGCCACCTTACAGTGGATTGATGAAGAAAATGATTTTTATCCAACCCCCATGCACCAAATGCAATTTACTAAACGCTCACATAGGTATAAAATACGAGCTGCTCAACCATACTCATTTTTTGATCTTATGGTATTTGCCTATGCAATTGGCCTGAGAGCTTTTAAGAAGCAAGCAATTATTCGTGTGGGAGGATGGCCACTTGATTTAAAATCACACGATGACTTTGGACTATTATTACTTCTGGCAGCAGAGGGATATCGCAAGAATTGCCAGAATATGCTCCCCGTAAATACGAACGGGTATGCATATCGAATAACTGGGGATCAAACATCAGCGCATGGGAGCCCGGATGATGAAATTACCCAACGCTCATTTCTTATGAAAGTTTTACACGAAAATCACATATCTTACGCCCAACTTGAAGAAGCATCGCGTATTCAAAAAGAGCAGGGGAAAGTTGGCGTATTGGAACGGTGGAATATTACAAAAGAAGAATTAACGATATGAACCAAACTACACATAATTCAGTTGTTGCGGTGGCCGGAATTTGGCACGAGGGGAGTGTGGCTCATCTACACAATACATCACTATCATATCTTGCCACAGAACGGGTGACGCGAAAAAAGTATGCCGGACTCACTGACCCAGACTCACTTAAACTTCTTTTGCAATCCATGCAAATTGATACAAATTCTGTTGACACATATATCTGGGTTGGAACTCAAAATTATCACAACACTCATATTCACGGACACGAATTACAGGATTATTTTGAATCTTTATCACAGGGCAAAACACACCTGTTGCTCGACCATCACATGGCGCATCAAGCAAGCAGCTATTACACCTCCAATTTTGATGAGGCACTTGTGCTTTCAATTGATGATGTGGGAGACGGTCTCAGTGGACGCTTGGCAATCGGAAGAGGGGACACCCTTACGCAAATTGACCAAATGGATGCGCAATTTTCACTTGGGCGACTCTGGGAAGCGGTCAATATTTTGCTCGGATTCAGTGGCGCAAACGATTCAGGAAAAACTATGGCACTTACTGCTTGGGGCAAAACACCAAGATACTTACCGTTTCTAAACAACCTTGTGCGCTACGATTCATATTTTCCACAATTTGCAGATTCAGAAAAAAACCCACCACAACTCCATCAAATGTTTGGAAATACCTTTAATGGAAATGCGGTGCTTGCAAACTATCTATCTGTGCAACTGGACATTCCTTTTGCCAGCCCATTGTTGCATACCTATTTGGGGAAAACTCCGCCAGCTGAGTTTGCTCACATCTTTGAAGACTACTACGATCTTGTTCTGAGCATACAAGAATTTACCTCGCAGACCATCGCAAAGATCATTCAAAATGCAGCAAAAAAATATGGAATTAATAATGTGTGTCTTGCAGGTGGAGTGTCACTCAATGGTGTCAGCAACACCCATCTTCTTGAACAAAGTGAGGTTCACAATCTTCACGTGCCACCAATGGTCTCAGATTGTGGCCTTTCAATCGGCGGTGTATTGTGGGTCAAAAATATGCTTGAGAAAAAATCTTTTCGAACAGCTCACCCATTCATTCCATATTCTGGCCCCGCATTTACCAGTGCGATAGAAGGTGTGCTGCACAAATATCAAAAAGATATTGAGATCATGCATCCTGAATCAATAGAAAAAACTACTGCACAGCTACTTTCTGAGGGAAATATTATTGGATGGTACCAGGGGCAAAGTGAAATTGGACCGCGAGCACTTGGCAACAGAAGTATTCTTGCACATCCTGGAAAAGCTGGAATGAAAGATCGAATTAATCACATTATTAAAAAGCGAGAATCATTTCGACCATTTGCTCCATCGGTGCTTGCTGAACATGCGCACGTTTATTTCGAGCTCTCTGAAAAATTACGAGAAAGTCCATACATGCTGTTTATTGCGCCGGTTAAAACCGATAAACAGGAGCTGGTCCGCGAGATCATGCATGAGGACAAAACAGGCAGACTTCAGACGGTGCACAAAGAAATAAACCCTAAGTATCACAATTTAATCAACGAGTTTTACTCGTTGACTGGCATTCCGCTCATTCTCAACACATCATTTAATGATAATGCCGAACCAATCGTACACACACCAGAAGATGCGATGATTTGTTTTTTAGAAAACAATATTGATTATTTGGTTCTTGAAGATGTGCTTATCAAGCCAAAAAAACACCTAAGCACTTCGTAATATCTTTGTGATTTTACGTTTATCTTCCATCGCCTGTTCGTGGCGCATGTGGCGACAATAATAGAGCAGTGAATGGCAGCCCCAAAACAGCTCAATAAGCGGCAATAGATCATTCACTTCTGACCTTTGTCCCTCTGTGATGCCGTAACCCTCAAGCAACCAGTCAAGCGGCAATTTGTCCTGATAATAATAACTCCATCGTCCAAAATCCATATAATATGGCCCAGACTCAACACCTTCCCAATCGATAATTCCCCGAATAACCCCATCCTCGATGACAAAATGCTTTGGTCCATAATCACCATGAATCAAATGCGCAGGTACGTTTGAAAGCTTATGTGCACGATCAACATAAAACTGTATGCAAAGCTTTGCAAGATGACTCTCATATGCACCTAAGTCCTGAAGTACGCTCATTATTCGATCCAAATACGTATTAAAGCGGCCCACACCATGTTCGTTTATCGGTCCATAACCGGATGTTGAAACGGAGTGAATCTTGCGCAAATATGCGCCTGCTTCAACCGCCAGATCCTTATACAAAGAGTTGTCAAATTGTGGACCCCACACATCTTCTGTATACCCATGTATTTTTGGATACAGCGAAAATGCAAGTTGAGTTGTTGCCACACGCGCTACATGAATCGCAACGGGGGATGGCACTGGCACACCGACTTGTGAGACCCGCTGCATCGCCCAATTTTCTGATGCAAAGTGAGCGCTACTTTCTGGGGCAATACGTATGATATATGATTTATTCGATTCAAACATTTGTGCCTCATACACCTCATGAGATTCACCTTTTATAATTCTCTTCATGCCACTTGGCACAGCACCTATCATATGAGCTGCCACCTTCATCACCACTTCACTATCGGTTGAGTGAGAATGAACTTTCTGTAGATATGTGTCGAAGTGATTATTCATGATGGGAAAAGAGATACGAGTGGATCGTGTTTGCAATATCTGCTGCGCCATTAAAATCACCCATCATGTGGCAGATAACCGACTTTTGCCGACTGTTTAATATGGAGCGTGATTCTGATTCAGTTGCGAGTGTATAAAAATTACGAATTTGTGACAGTATCTGTGTGCGCTGTTTATATTGATCATATAAACGTCCAATATCCGCATATAATTCTTGCACCTCAAACTCACCATACGTGGTGCCTAGTTGGCCAGAAACCGTCATGCTGTATTCAGTCGTATAACCGCTTTTGCTCAAAAGTGTGAAACAGTGTGGTTGGCCACCATTTTGCTCTGGCAAAAGAAAAACGGGAGTTTCAAAATATGCGCATTCTTGTAGAGTTGTGTAGCTTGGTGGGACAAATGCCACGATACTTTTTTGAAGCCAAGAAAAGTACGTATCCTGATCAACTGAAGAAACAATATCGATCTCTGCGTAATCTGGCAAATCCGTTTGCAATCTTTGGTGAATGAGTGGGTGCACCACCACGCAGCATGTGGCTGGGCGAGGGGAGAGCAGCGGCAACATTTCCTTTATAAATTTGATAACCGTCTTGGCATAAAATATATTCTGCTCAAATGTCACAATAGGATTGAGACTTCCGCCCAGAGAAACAAGGATCATATCACGCTCCACTTCAGGCAGTGGGCGGTGTTTTGGCGCATGAATGATACATCCAACAGGTATTATCTTCTTTTTTAACTGTGGATATTCACTGAGACGATGATCTAAATCAGGAGCCTTTCTTGCAAATTGCACATCTGCAAAAATGTGTCCCGCAAAAAGCATTTCGTGGGGATTTTTTATCCAAAGCGCATTGTGCCATTCTCGCAATTTCCCAACATCAAGTGTGCGCTTATATTCCTCAACTTGCGCAACGTCTTGCATGAGGGTGTGTCGAAAGCTTTGTTCATCCCAAAAATGAAAAAGCCCATCATACAATATGCGTGGTTTATCAAAAAACCAAGCATAAAGCATGAGCGTTGGATCGTAATATGAAAGAAATGCATCGTATGTGAGGCACGCGCTGCTTTCAAGTAGATAGTCGAGAAGCGGCACATCATTCAAATCAACAAGATTGTATGGCATATTTTTTCGCGAAGCACAAAGTGCGCGAATGTGCTCATTTGACACGATATCAATCAGAAATTGGTTGGGGTATGTGAGTGTCAGCTCCTCAAGCGTGGCCAGCAGAAGCGAGCTTGGAGCAAAACCAAAAAATTGTGCATTCGCGAGTATTCTCTTCATATGCTGTTTGTTATTATTTCCAACGATCGCATGACTGGAGCAACGCTCATAATTTCCACGCCATGTCCAAGCAGCAAGTCCCGATACATCAACGTAAAGGCATTTTGTTCTTGCTTATTTGCACCCTTCATCTCGGCCACCAATTTATCCCATTGTGCGCGGTTGGCCTCGCTTGTAAATTCAACTCGCTCAATGGAGTTAAGCTGTAATCCGCCCAAAACAATACTGCCATGCGTTCCAAGAAGCGTAAGGTTGGTTCCAAGTGTCTTAGGTTGTGCTGCGGCCGTCACAAAGATCGACCCAGATGCGCCGTTTTTATAATCAACAATCGAATGCACGGTATCATACATTGCTTGATTTAAATGGGAATAGGTTTTGGTGACGGAGGATGAAATTTCATCACCCATAGCGCCGAGCAAAAAGTCAAGATAATGAATGGCGATATCGTACAAAATACCGCCGCTTTTTTTTACATCTGATCTCCATGAATCAAAGTATGCACGATCTCTTTGAAAGAGCACCGAAAGCGACGTTGCTGTGACTGTCCCGATAAGACCAGCTTGGATGGCGCGCGCAACAATCAGAAATGTCGGGTCATACCGCAGCTGCAACACAGAATACAATTGTCTCTTGTGTTCTTTTGCAACCGTCAATAAGTTTTGAAATTCTGTGTAGGTAAGTGCCGGAGGTTTTTCAAGCAGCACATGACAACCGTGGCGCAGCGCATACTGAGCTTGCTCGTAGTGCAGAAAGCTTGGAGTTGCAATCACCACATAATCAATGTTTGCGCCAAGCTTTGCAATCATTTCACGATAATCAGAGAAGCCTTCGCAAGCAAGCATCTCAACTTGCTCGTTCAGCACTCTTTCATCAACATCAGAAACGGCAATAATTCGAAGTCCTTCAACCTGATCTATTGCTGCTTTATGTTTTTTAAAAATATGATTGCAGCCAATGAATGCTAAATTTTTCATATTATGAGTTGTCTGTAATAATTGCCGCAATGCGCAGCACTTCTTCATCACGAAGTGAAGGGTGCACAGGAATCGCAATCAGTTCGCTTGCTGCTTTTTCAGCCACGGGAAAGTCGCCCTTTTTATAACCATAATGTGCCATAAATGCATATTCATGAAGTGCCCGGGGGTAATACACTTTCGCTTCTACGTAGTTTGCGCGAAGTACTTGTACCAACGCATCGCGACCAATTCGGTGTGCAGAATCAACACGCATACAAAAAAGATTGTATGTGTGATCACCTTCTGGATTTGTGCGGGGTAAGTGGATCCCTTCAATATTTGCCAATTCACGAATATAGACTTGTGCGTTTGCACGACGTCGGGATAGTATGGTGTCAATTTTACCAAGCTGAACTAGTCCGATTGCCGCGGCAATATCTGTCATTCGATAATTGCCCCCAATACCCAAATAATTGTAGTCACCCAAATCACTCTGATTATGATTTCGATATTCCCGAATTTGATTGGCATAGTGCTCATTGTCCGTCACAATCATTCCGCCCTCTGCTGTCGTAATTGTTTTTGTAGCATAAAAAGAAAATGCGCCAATATCACCAAATGCGCCAGCTTTTTTATTTTGGTATGTTGCTCCAAATGATTGACATGCATCCTCAAGAATAAGTAGATTGTGTCGTTTGGCCACATCCATGATTGCGTCCATCTGACACACTTGTCCAAAGAGATCGACCGGAATAATCAAATCAGTATCATCGGACAATCGATCTTCAATCTGAGTCGCATCAAGACAATAGTCATCTTCATTGATATCAACAAAAATTGGTCTCGCGCCAAGGGTGAGCAATGGATTTACGGTACCAACAAATGTAAATGGAGTAGTGATAAAGCTACTATTTTTGCTGACCGCAAGGGCTTGAGCAGCAAGCAACATTGCAGTAGTCCCGCTTGAGGTGGCAACTGCATATTTTCTACCACAATAATCAGCAACGCTTTTTTCAAACGATTTGCATTGTTCACCCTGCACAATATTGCCCGCGCGCATAACTGCGGCGACTGCATCGATTTCTTGTTGATCAAAAAATGGACTTGAGATTGTTGTCATGCGCTATTATAGACGAAAAAGCACCATATGAGAAGTGCTCATGATTACTTTGGATTAGACCTGTAGTAAATACTGCGCCCATATCACACACCAGAGGAGTTGTTTGTTGGGTGGTAGGTGGCGCTCCAGCTGGCCATCTGTGTCAGAATTGGCAGCAGTGCAGCGCCTTGCTCGGTGAGAGTGTAGCTGGTCTTATGGGGGGATTCGTCGTGTGATTTGGTGATAATTTGGTCGCGCTCCAAGGCGTTTAGGCGATTGGATAAGGTGCGAGGATTGACGCCGTCAAGCTCACGCTGAATGGCACAAAACCCATTTGCCCCAATTGAGAGGGCATACAGAATGCGTGGATTCCACTTGTCTCCGATGATGCGGGTGGCCGCCAAAATACATGATGTGTGACTATTGTCTATTGACATGTCTCTATTATACTATAGAATATATAGTACTATACTAAATATAGCATTATTCATTTTTAACTCCACTCTATTTATGTCCAATAAAACAGTCGACGCACTCGCATGGCGAGCTGCAGTCAAAGTATATGATTCTACAAAAAAGATTTCCACCGAGCAACTCGATGAGATACTCGAAGCGGGGAGACTGGCTCCATCATGGTACGGTTTGCAACCATGGAAAATAATCGTCGTATCAAACGATGAGACGAAAGCCAAGTTGTCAGACGCTGCGTGGAATCAACCCCAAATTAAGACATGTTCACACTTGTTGGTGTTGGCGCGTCGCACAGATATTGACGAAGGATTAGCCCAACAACTCGTTGATGAAACGGCGCTTGCAACTGGCACAAGTTCTGATGATTTATCAGGATTTAAGGATGCGCTCATGGCGTTTCTATCTGGCATGGATGAGCAAGCACGTATTCATTGGGCCACCTCACAAGTATATATTCCCCTGGGCACCATGATAACTACCGCCTCAACCATGGGAATTGACAATTCGCCAATGGGTGGGTTTGACCGGGCGCAATTTGATGAAATTCTCGGTCTTAAGGCGCGTGGCGCGGCATCAGTCGTGATCTTGGCACTCGGTCATCGATCTGATGAAGATGAGTATTCCAAAAAGCCAAAAGTCCGCTTTGCCACTAAAGACGTGGTTATCAAGGCATAATCACAAAAATACCAATTGGCACTTTGGCGGGCTGACATAAAGTCAGCCCGCCTTTTTTACCTCAAACTCATCAAAGCAGATGCTACAATAACTCTCATGAATTACTTTCTCGCCAAGACAGATCCCCAAACTTATTCGATTGACGACTTGAAGCGCGAAGGCACGACGCACTGGGACGGAGTGCATAACTATACGGCAATTGCCGTGATCAAAAGCTGGAAAGTAGGGGATCGGGTGTTTATCTATCACTCACAAGGCCAGGCGGCAATTGTGGGCATGGGGGAAGTGGTAAGCGTTCCGAAAAAAGATGAAAATGATCCGCGAGGCATCAGCTGGGTGGCCGATGTTCGCTATATCTGCACCTATCCTGCAGATCGTCAGGTGACGCTTCGTCAGGTCAAAGAATCTGGGCTTTTTGCTGATTTTCCACTTGTCCGACTGTCTCGCCTGTCCACCATGGCCTGCACTCCCGAGTTTACGAAATGGGTACTCGAGCGGGTTGGATCAACGCCCCAGTGATGGAATGGGCTAAGGTCGGGACCTGCCCGCGCACCCCTATATCATTCCCGCAGCCCCTTTGTCATTCCCGCGAAAGCGGGAATCCAGTGCCCCCCTTGCCATGTGCAAAATTACAGACCCACCAAGCCATATTTTTGTTTGGCGTATTTTTCCTGCGTGGCCGCCTGTCATGGGCGCATTGGCCAAGTCGAAAAAGTACTGCCAAACGGGGAATTACGATAGCGTAGGTAATTTGTCATTCCCGCAGCCCCTTTGTCATTCCCGCGAAAGCGGGAATCCAGTATCATACGCTTCATGTATGCAATGTATATTCTCGCAAGCCAGAGAAACGGCACGCTCTATATTGGAGTCACAAACAATCTTAAACGCCGCGTGTATGAGCACAAAAGCGATATAAATGATGGGTTTACAAAACAGTACCATACTCATCTTCTCGTGTACTTTGAAGCCCACGAATCAATTGAGTCTGCGATACAAAGAGAGAAGCGGCTCAAGAAATGGAATCGGACTTGGAAACTCAAGTTGATAGAAGAACATAATCCGAATTGGATTGATTTATATCCAAGTCTTTAACATTCTGGATTCCCGATCGGAGTCGGGAATGACGATGTGTGTACAACAACCGCCACCCTTTTTTGTCATTCCCCGTCCTCCTTTTGTCATTCCCGCGAAAGCGGGAATCCAGTGCCCCTGCGCCACATGCACGACTCACGCGTCCTGGATTCCCTAATCGGGGTCGGGGATGACGATGCTCATGATAACCGTAGCCATATTATTTCAAAGGCTGCTGCCTTGAATACAGCCTATAATAATGGTATAATATCGGCTGTATGCCTATGCTGTACGCGCATTCACTCTGAGCCGGTTTGCATGGCTTAAGTGGGGGTGCGAGCACTGCGTACGCATTGAGTGTTTTGGCCTATCAAATCAAGCTTGCATTGATCTTCATATGCCCCAACACGAACATTTACAATCAGGGAATTATTAATATCTTTTATCTCTTCTTTTGGGACATTATTCCTTAAGCATTTAATCCGATAGTATTTATTTACTACTTTGGGTCACTCTGAAAGCACAATGTGAAAATTACGAAAAGTAACTGTAATATTCATTTTGCGTCGCATTTTCATATTTCCACATTCTCACATTTCCACATTAAACTATGTGTGTTTTCAGAGTGACCTAAGGATGGGTCAATTGCCTCAAGGATGAGGACTCAAAAAAGGCACAGCTCCAAAGCGGGAGTTTGTGCTAGGTGCATAAGGAGGCACCAATATCATGTTCAGAAGATTGAAGCCACGTCATCTGCTTTGCGCAGTGACGCTGGTGACTGCACCCGCAGTCGCCACATACGGCAGCCCCGCCGCTGCTAACCAAACCGCAGACAGCGCGTCTTCGGTTTTTTCCACGCAGAGCACTGCTTCTGCAACCGACTGGCAGTCCGCCATTCCATCCGTGTACCTTTCGGGGTATCCGGTTCAATGGACCAGTGTGGTCACCAATGGAGTCCGTTGGACGCCCACGATCATCCGAATCGAGCGCGGAGGGAGCTATTTCGCTTTCTTCGCCACTCCGAACGGCCGCCTCTGGGCAGCCTCTGAGGACGATGACATCTTGTGGGTGGTAAACGACTACTACAATTCTGCCACCTGGCACCCGGCCACCCTGGCCGACGCCACGGAAAACGGCATTTGGCTGGCGGAACTCATCATTCTTCTGGTAAAAATCGTGATCGCACTTGCGGTGCTGTTTGCCGTGGTGCTCTCGATCTTGATTCTCATCTGGATCTGGAAAGCTCCGAAGACCCCCAAGGGTCGACGAAACATGGAGCAGACGCAGATCGAGGCCGGCGCGTGGAAGCGTGACCCAACCTGGTTCACGGAGACCTTCAATGCCGAGCCCGATTTCCGAGCAGAGCTTCGGCAATATCCAGGTCTCACGGAACTCGGTGCCAACCAAGGCATCTGGGTCATGCCCTAGGCGGAAAAATTCTGGCGGGAAACCAGAAACAATTAGCCAACGAAAGGTAATGATAAACATGAATCAGCAAATGAGCCGACGAGGCCTTTTTGGTCTCATAGGAGGCGCAGCACTTGCTGTCGCGCTTCCGAACGTTGCGCATGCGACGTCAACTGAAGTCGGGGAAACTCCTCGCTTCATGTACGGTGCTCTCTACCACGCAGGCCTCGTGATCACGGGACCGACCATCCAGCACGACGGATTGTTTTACCAGCCGACGTTGCGACGCATCCAACCCGCAGACGGACGCTATTATGCGCTCCTCACCTTCGGCGGCCGCGAAGTGGCAATCAGCGAAGCCGACGGCTCGGTCTGGTCTCCCGCTGGAAACCTCTGGGAAAACCACCGGTGGACCATGTCCACACTTGATTTGGTGGCAAAAGCCATCGAAGTTCTCGTTTTCTTGTGGAACGACCCGCTGATGCTTCTTGCAGTGCTTCTGCTCATCGCGCTCGTGCTGATCGTCATCATCTACATCATGAAGCTCTGGTTCAACTACAAGTTCGATCAGATCATGAAGGACCGTCCACGACCCAAGGACAAGGACAAGCTCAACGAGCTCGGTCAGTTCGACCAGTGGCACAACGTGGGCCTTGCCATGTGGATGTTCGGACCCAACGAAGTGAGTGGTCACGAATCGTTTCACCACGACATGAGCTGGCTTGCGAGCAACAACGCCGAATTCGGGCGCGAGATGAGGGCCGACCCCAACGCCGGCTACTGGCTCGAGACTGGCAGACTGCCCGGCTCATACGTCCAGCTTTAATAGGCTGACGCACTAAAACAGGATCCCTATGGGATTATCATGACCATCCGGCGCGGATAGTGAGCACGCAATGCTTGCAAAGCCGTCTGGAGGTGTGCCTGTTGACCTCTCCGGTCAACTTCTATCGTAAGAATGTAAAGAAGCGAAAGAAGGAAGAATGCTGAGTAGAAGAAGATTGCTCTCCTTGATGGGAGTTGCAGCCGCAGCGGCCGTTGCACCTGCTTTGCCAAGTCAATTGGGAGCTTCGACGAACGATGCCTCAGACTGGCGAGAGGCTATTCCTGGCTTGTACCTCAAGGGGTACGCGGTCCAAGGCGAAGCGGTAACGCTTCCTTCTGGAGTCCGCTGGGCACCAACAATCTCGAGGATCGAACGCAATGGAACGTTTTTTGCGTTCTTCGCGCTCCCCACGCGCGAAATGTTCGCCGTGTCTGAGAACGATGGAATCGTTTTTCGTGTTGTAGAATTCTACAACACCAGCTCATGGCGGGCAAGCAACATTGAAGACTACGATGGCCACGATGAAAACTTTTTCGTCGCCATTTGGGAGGTGATCAAATTGCTGGCAATTATCGCCATGTTTTTGCTCGCCGCCGCAGTCGCAGTACTAGCACTCATTTTTATTCTCATGAGTGGGAGTAATAAAGGGGGAAAGAAAAAAACCCAAATCGACATCGGAGCGTATACCGCAGACATGAGCGGGCCAATCGGCGCGTTCAACACGGATCCACGCTTCCGAGAGAAGCTGCATGAAATCAATCCTCAGCTCCCTGCACGAGTCGCAGAGCTTGGGTTCTGGCAGCTCCCGTAGCGCGATTTATCCAACGTGACGAATATGTTACGCCTTTGCTGTCCTGCGCTGAAATAAGCCATGGAAGCGTGTCCGTGATCGCTTCGATCACTTCTCGATCACTGAGGGGGCTTTGCCCCACAGGCGCGTTGACCACCCTCGGGTAGCCAACTATTGCCGTGATGGTGTGGATTGTGGGGAGCCTTTTGGCTTGCCATAACAACGACGCGGAAGCCTACATATCGGCCTCCCCACAATCCCGCCCACCGCTTTGTCCACTGCGCTTTTTTTAAAAAAGCAAAAGGGATAAAAGTATCTGTTGAACTTGACCGTTCAACTTCTACTTGTAATAAGTCCGTTCTCATGTAGACGAAATGTCCGCATACCCCAAAACCCAAAAAAAAGAACAAAAAAGATATTGACGAAGATTGTCATGGCGAAGCGCCTTATGCTTCAAACCAGCCCTCCCTGAGCTGGCCACCACACACCATGACAATCTTCACCCACAAAACTCATAGCAATATATGCTGCGAATCACTCTTTCTTCACTTGCGGCTGTCTACACAGCGTATTGACATCTCCACATTTATATTTAGTAGGTATTTTCCTGTCTTATAGTATTGCATACAAGGCCTATTTTTTGTATACTGGGGCTCTGACTATGAAAGAAATACATTCATCCAACCCCGAACATTCACCAAAGCTCGTCGCACGCCTGGCACTTGTTGGATTATTTACGCTTTCCACATCCTGCGCACCAGAAGTGACCCCTCCCACAGCCTCATTGTCTGACGCAGTGCGCCAACACATCGAACAAACCGGAATGCCAATTGATATGTCGACAACAGTGCAGAGCACTGATTTATGTGAGCCCGAATATCTGGCGCCACATGTTGCGACCATGAACGCAGCCGGGGAACAATCGCTCTTGGAGGCCGTCTGCCACCAATAAGCCGCAGCATATAATTCACCGAAAGCCTCAATCAGGCTAATTTTTTATGACACGAGAACACCAACCACATAGGACGCGCCGAGCAGAACTGGCGGTAACAGTTGGCGCGGCAGCCGGCGCATTGTTTATGGCCGAGCAAGTCGGTGCCCAGCAATCACACCCCTTCGGATTTGAAACGCTCACTCCTGCCGCCCAAGCGGAAGTCACGCAATGTGGAGTGTCATTTGCCAACGTGATGACCGAAGTGCCGGCCACACCTGGCGGCGGCGCCACACCAGATACGATCATTGCCACACACATTATTGCGCCAGGGGACACCCTCATGAACATGGCCCGCGCCTGCTTAGGCGTAACGCCCGAACAAACCGCAGCAGACCCACGCTTGGCGCAAGCTGTTGGAATGCTGGTGAAGGACATAGCAGCGCGCAATCCAACCATCGACCCAAATAACCTGAACCCTGAAACACCAGTCACCATAAGCGTCTCAGAAGCTACGCGCCTGAAAGCCGACCTTGGTCTCACGCATAGCGCGCAGACGCAACCCCAACAAACACCGAGTGAAACCACTCAACCAGCAGCTGCCGAGGCGCCTGCTGCCACCGAACAATCACATGCGCCCTACGAAGTACGTGTGATTGACCAAGATGCAGCAGTTGATATCCGCGCCCTTCAAGCAAGTGTTGGACCTGATCAAATTGCGCTGCTTATTTGGGACGCCGACTCACAAGAAGTGGCCCGCCAAGTAGGGGAGTTTATTGCAAAGCGAAAACTTGAGATTGTTGGAGTAAGCCCAGTCGTCGTATATGCGATTGCGCGGGCCAACCATGATCGAATGCCGCCCTCAGTGCAGCAGGGGATGGATCAATTTGAGAGTAAGCTTGTAGAGATTGCCACGGGGAAAACTCCCCAAGAAGTGCAAGAGGCGCAAGATGCGCGACTGGCACAAGCAGAATATGCTAACCGCCTCGCCCTCAACGATGAAAAAACCCGTATCGCACAAGAAGTCTACGGAACAGGCGCTCACACCACCTACGATGGGTATGTTCTTGATCCGCGCGGCAGCTTTTATCTCTCAGAATTCGGCACCTTCGTTCAGATTACCGACCAGCTCACCCGCGCTTTGGTGCTTCCCGAAGACGCATTGACACCAAATGACCTCTCAAACTTTCAAGAAGGATATCGCCTTCATAGTGTGGCAACCGGCGAGGTGCCAATGGGCATACTCCGAGCGCGCCTGGAAGAGCTGCAGGCCAGAGGTGAGCTCTACCGCCTCTCAGACACGCCGAGTGACCCATCAACTGTCATCACCCCAGAACTCTTTGATCAAATATTAGTGCGCGAAACACGCGAGATGATTGCCGTATGGGGAGGAGATCCTCAAGCGCTTCGACCAGGCGTCGCACTTCCCATGCCTGGCAAATATTATCCCGCAAATGAGCAAGTTCACTATGCGCAGCGCGTGATTACTCATAATCGATCGGCAGGCGTAACTGATGAAGTTGAACAGCTCCTGTATGCCGTGTCAGTTGTGGAGTTTTTGACGCGCGTACAAGAACAGTTTCCAGGCCTGGCCGCCGAGGAGATGGCGCAATTGGCTATCATTCTCAAAGAGCACCCAGAGGTAAAGCTTGCTGATTTGCAAAACAGCGAACATGTACGCGGCGTGATCCAACAGTATTTACCAAGCGTCAATCATGGGCCAAGCGCCGGGGGCGAAGCCTATCACAACACGATCAATGCCCTCATGACTGATCCAACCATGCAATATTTGATGCGCGATACAGCCGGTTATATGATTGTTTCCCGGCTGATCCAAGACCTGCTCGAGGGCGGCGCGACAGACTCCTCAACTATCGCCGCGACAATCAAAGACACCTATACTGCCCAATATGCAAGCCAGATCCGCTCAGCAAGTGCGCGCCCCCACGAGGAGGGTGTTCAATATCTTGTTGATATTTTGAAAATTGACCCACAGGTTGCGGCAGCATTGCTTGATCGCGCAACTTCGTCGGCCGATCTAAACAGCCTGGCACGTGAGACAATGCAATCTCAGGTTGATCGCTACACACAGACCAAAGGATCAATTCATAAAAGTGAAAACATGGGTCCTGCGGGCGGGGGAGCAGAGGACGAAGTGGCACGCATATTGCAACAGATGACTGACCCAGTCGTTGCCATGTTTATACAGACGAATCCTGTGGCCGCGCGTGAAATAGTGCAGCAATACTCATTTGAGCCAACGTCTGCCATTCAGAACAAGCTGTATGAAGCTTATATTAATCGTATTGAAGTCGGCATCATGACCGCGGGAAGTGAAGAGGAGATTCTTGTCTTTTTACGCACACAAACCACAATTCGCGAATCAACACTTCAAGCATATCGAACCGCTTTGCTCAGCGCACAAAATAATCCAGACGTGATCGCGCGCACAATCGCCATTTCCATGCCCGCATACGATGCGGTGGCTGACGTCGTCTACATCAATCGCGATTTGATGGCGCGGCTGAATCCTGAAATTTTATTGGAGAATGAACTGACAGGCAATCTTTCTCCCCTTGAAGTCCTGCGAACTACCTACCTTGCAACCTCAGACCATATTACGATCATTGCCTTAAATGCCATGGATGGAGAGCCTATTCCACCTGATGTGCAAAAAACGTATGACATGCTCCTTGAAATCCTGGGACCCACATCACTGAACAATTTTATCCAACTATATGGACCACAGATTGAGGGCAGTAATGTTCCATCATATAGCGATTTGATTACCATAGCGGGCGATAAGTATCGTGCACAACTTGCCGCGCGCCTTGAAGCACCCATTCCTTCAAACTACACCCCCGAGCAAGCGTTTGAAAAAATGACGCAGGAAATATTGGACCCCGTGGCACAGATGTACATGAGCACACATCCTGATGCAGCGCGCCAATTGATATATATTGCGCTCGTTGAACAACAGCTTGATACACAAACAATTGCAAACTCACTCGTTACCGAATCTTCGCTCACCCTTCGTCGTGAGGCGCAAGCCGCCGACACGCATGAGGAGCAATTAGCCGCCATTCAACGCCAATCAGCACACGATGTGACCGCATACGAAACTGATCTATTGCTCGCGCTTGCCAAGGGGCAATACACGTCAGTCCTTGAATTGTTGGCAATTGATGTGGCCGAATACAGCAGTATTCGACATGAGGTCGAAGCTCATGAGGGAGCGCTTCGTCGCATCGATATTGCAACCTATGATCAGATGGCAGTCGAGTCATACAATAGCTCAGAAGCCATTCGTCGCACATACGATGTTATTGAGTCGCGCATTATAGAAGGTGCAGACAACTACTTAGACGCCAACACATTGGGAGATGACCCAACCATCATTGCCACCTATCGCAACCTCGCAGCACTTGCGGGAGAAGCCAATATCAATGCATGGCTTGAAGGACAACGAGAAATGAGCAATGCAAATCTTGAAGATCGAGCAGAAGTCATGATACTCATCAATCAAGCCTATGAAGCATTTTTGCTCACTCGCGACTGGCAAAATCCACGATCAACTCCACTCACACCCACTGAGCCTGATGCGCCAGAAAACCTCAACCGCGTGGATGACGCGGGGGCGGGGAGCGAATCAGCAGGGGAGGGGAATGGCGTTGAGGTGCAAGCCGGGGACACCATGACCCAACCATTGGTGGAGCCTGATCGCCGCGGCGACAATGCCGTCGAGGTGCCGCCATCTGGATACACCAACCCCAGTGACTATAACCCTGATGGGACCCCAATTACCCCTGAAGGACACGATGCGATGAGCGAGCCCATGGTGACGCCCGACATGAGTGAGGCGATGACCATGTCTGATGGGCCAATTGTCGCGGCAACTGCACAACACGCCGCCACATTGCCTGACGGGTCGGCCAGCCTGAGCGATGCAGTGCGTGAGTCACAAGGTGAGACAGCAAACCAGCCCCCACTTACCATGGATCAAGTCATGAAAATCATTGCTGAAGACGGCCCGGCCATTGAAGCGCACATCGCTTCAGAGCGCGGAAAGTTTGGTCCTGATGCGCTGGCACAGCAGCTGCAGCTTCATGAATATATTCAAGCCAATCCTGATGAAGTTCATCGCATTATTGCCAAATACCTGCCGCCTGAGTCCACAGATACCTACTGGGTGTGGGAAGAGATTGATCCGGCCACTCGCGATGCAATCGTCAAAGCGTTGTTAGTCACAGCAGCAGCGGCCGCCGCAGCTGGCGCGGCAGTCGGGAACACTCTCAGCGGAGGAGGAGCATAACGCGCTTAAACGAATGTTCATTTAGAAAGCAGTGCACGTGCTTATTTTGGCACGCAGCTCACACAACCCAGGCACATCATACACCTCAACCCCGAGCCCCGCTCCTTCTTCACGCATCGCAGCGTACATGATTTGAGCAGTACGTACATCCACATGATCCATGATACGCGTAAGTTTGGGAAACGCTGACTCAATAGGCAATTCGCCATAACGCGACTTAAATGTTGGGGATGTAATGGTGCTATATGCTGCAGCTTGCGCGGCAAGCGCACTACGCAGACCGTCATGACCAACAATCAGCACGTCCATATGGGCGGCCTGCTCAGATCTGAGTATTTGCGCAGTGTTTTCCCCCGAAACAACAATCGTCTGGGCCAAGGGATGTATGCGATCGCCAGCCGCACGCGTTTGCCACACTGGTACTACAATATGGCCGGGCATCGGGATATCTGTGGCGCCTGGTGGGGGAGGTGGTTGTTGCGGCCCAACGATCAACGTTAGATCAGTCAATTGTGTGGGGGAGGGCGCGGCAATCTGTGCTTCAGTCTGCGCGTGCGTTGGGCGGTCAAACAAACCTGTCCGTTTTTGGCCCGGCAAGCGCCACATCGGCACGCCTTCTACTCCATCTTCTGCGCTCAGCAGCAGCTGACGGTGGGCGCCATATAAGGCGGCACCAACTCCGAGCAAGTGGACGTGACCTGCTGCTTGTTGGCGCACAATCACCTCAACTACCGTGCTTGGTGTCGTGGGCTGGAGCCACTCCTGATCGATCGCATGTGTCTGCCTCCATTTGTGTGAATGCTCGGCGGTCGCTTGATCCACCAAGCGCTTGGATGCCCCATGTTGTACAAGTTCGGCCGCTGAAGCAATCGCATAGGTGTGAGACAAAAACTGCGCAAGGTGCGGGTCGTTTGCGCGGGCCAACGCCCGAAGCGTGGGGTCAACCAGATAGAGTTCGCGTGTATATGGCGCCTCAAGCATCACGCCGCGCAATTTTTTTTGTGCATCAATAAGTGGCTGCATATCGCGCTCACCACGTTCTGATTCCTCGCTCCCCATATGTGATAGTACGGCGTCACGAAGCGTCTCTGTACGCGCGGCAATCGTTGTTACGACGCGATCAAAGCGACTGAGTGGGGGCGCATGCTCATGCTGTGGGCTCCGTTCTTTTGACATAAGCCCCAATTATAGCGCACGGCGGGCACATTGGTCAATACTATAGGTTATTATTTAGTAAAATACACCCCTTCCACACTCTGGCCAAGCGCGACGATTCCCCTCATAAATCTGT
This sequence comes from uncultured Gammaproteobacteria bacterium, assembly GCA_964445135.1. Lineage (GTDB taxonomy): Bacteria > Patescibacteriota > Microgenomatia > UBA1406 > GWC2-37-13 > JACOTV01. The sequence goes on along the minus strand of CAYUJW010000002.1, from coordinate 10,189 downwards.
CGTGCCACAGCAAAGTATGTCTCCACGACCCCCTTGTATTGCGGGTGAGTGGCATCACTCATGATGGCTTTGATCTCACCAACCGAAAGGCCGCCAAACTTTGCAGCATGCAGCACCATATCCACTTGCATCGGTCCAAAATAGTCGTAGTTTCCCCCTGATGGACCTTGTGCGTTCATGTTGTTGGTCGACTCACATCGAGTAACTTGCTCAACTCCTGACACATCGGGAAAGAACTTGCGAGCCATAAGTGCTACCTGAGTTTCCTCAGGAAGGGTGGCAAACTCGCGCTCCTGACGGGTCTGAAGGGGAGCGCATCCCAGAGTCGCAGCCTCGCCAGGCACTAATTGGCCAGCCGCATTCACCCCAATCCCAACAGCACACACTTCACTCGCATCATCCGCGAGCGGAATGACCGCCTCATATCCACGGCGCGCTCCATATGCAGGATACTGCGCCGCCATCTCATCATGAGCGGCAACGGCTGCTCCACCTACATATTGACCGTTTACGGTAATATCCACAATTGGGGGAGTGCCGGCGTGTGACGGATCGATCTCACCACCAAACACCGACACGCGAGCGCCATCTTGTATCGCCGTAAATGTGCCAAATGGCGCATCACCGGTATGTTCAGTTTCGCAACCAATTCCCACATATGGTGCGCCGCCGCCTGTCCCTATGCCATACGCGCAAAACGTCTGATCTCCCTGATCCGAACTCGTAATTGCCACATCAAAGCCGCTTTTTCCGACCAGACCTGGCACAGCAGCTGCCACATCAGGGCGGGAGCCTGAGGCAATAGCTGATCCGGCAAAATTTGATCCTTCATAAAAATGTACTTCGCCTGGCCCTTGAGGCGCGTCTTGATCGCCGGTCCAACCGGCAATACGAATCGCCGCCACGCCATCAATACCTGATGGGAATCGGGTAACAAAATCCAGATGACCAACCGGATCGCTTGAATATCCAGGCGCTGCCTGAGGCTCAAATGAGGCAGTTGGCAATTGTTCGCCAAATGGCGCCGCAGCTGCGTCTACCACTGATGTCTGGTATGGGAAAGATGTTTGCGCTTCTGCAGCTGCCGCTTGCGTCGGCCACAGCATTACGCCAGCTGCTGCAGTACGTGTTAATAATTGTTTTGTGCGGTCATATCGACCAGCTGGATTACGTTCACTCATAGGATATACCTCGTATTATTGGGAAACTGACAATGAACCGGTCATGCCGTTGGCAAATGCCGCACACACACCAATAGAGACAGAACAACCGCGAGATGTAAGTTCGTCGTGAGCTGTGAAAATTTGGTGCACAAACCAATGTTTGTATGTGTATATCACCTGCCCAAATGTCAGTTGGCACAGCGATAATGCGGTGCGTTCATGAAGCGGCGAATGTGCCAGGGATTCATGGGGACTGTGTTGGGCAACCTATATGTACAAAAAAGGTTGTGCGAAAAACCGGAGCCCTCAGTATAGCGGACGAGTTACCTGATGTAAACCTGACAAAACAACCGTATTGAAAACTGTATAAAGCTATAAAATACGCATGCTCGAAGCCCGTGCGTTGTCAAAATTAGTTGTCTATATTCTTTACAAATCTGCGAGCTTTAGTTTCAAAACCATATTTTTTGTAAAAACCATGTGCCCTCAGCAGTTCATTATCTGACTCCAAATTAACCTTTAGAGCTTGATGAACTTTTGCCCAATCAAAAAAAGCATCCATAAGTTTTTGAGCATTACCATCCCCTCGAAACTCTTTTTGCACAAAGAATTCTTCAATTTCTGCTCTCACTTCACCACTTCTTAACATTGGACAAAGATATCCTGTGAGAACTCCTACAATCTCAGATATTGAGTCTTCTAGTAAAAAAATACAATAATCAGACCGAGATAGAAGAGACTCATAAATATGCGTACCACCTTCACGGGCAGTGTGTGAGCCGCTCGGCTTTCCAGTAATTTGCTCGATGCAGTCTGCTCGAAATTCATCAAGCATAACTAACACGGCATCTTTATCTGTTGGTTTTGCGCGTCTTACAAACATAGGGAGTAATCACAGCCCATTAAAGCGTCATTATAATTTTTGCGACTATTTAATTGAGGTTTTAAATTAAACAAATTTTATGTATCCCATCACTTTGCTTTAATACTCTGGCGGAGAGAGGGGGATTCGAACCCCCGATCCCATTGCTGAGATACAGACTTTCCAGGTCTGCGCACTAGACCAACTATGCGACCTCTCCTTTTTTGGGCAACACATGCCCCACACCTGCAATTGTATCATGAGAGGCGCATGAAGTGAGCATGCACGTGGCACCTCTTATTAATCCAGATTACTGTGCTACAATGCTTAAATTGGGGATTATCGTATGAAAGAACACTGTCCACGGCAACCAACATATGAGCAGCGCGTGTCGCAGCTATCATCAGACGGCGCAACACTCGTTGACCGCATGTTTGAAGATTACCAAAGCATTGCTGTTTGCAAATCGGTCTATTACCAAATCGTAGGTGATCAGGTGTGGGAGCTACACCACACTACAGGGGCGGGGGCGGCGCTTGAAGTCATTGCCCGCGAACCAATTTCCCACCAGTCGACAAGCTATACATTTGACTGGAATCCAGACCTGCATATTTATGCGCTCAGCGCAATTTCACCGCCTGACTATCCAAGCGAAGAAAAGCTCAACGCGCGCCCCGAATCCGCACCGCCTGCTCGATTTGACCAACTCTTGGACGGATCAGTTGAAGAATATTTGGAGGATCTCAAGCGTATTAGCCACGAAGAAGCGCTGCCACTTCGTATAGGCGAAGTCGAACCGGGCCGTATCTACAGCGCACTTATGTTTACACGCGTCACCCGGGACGCAGGACAATTCCATTCGTTTGATCAAAGATCTATGTTGTGCACTGAACAAAGTGCCATACCCCTCACACACAAGCGATGGGATTTTACGAGCACGGAGATAGGGTTCACGCTGACTTCCGGGTCAATTGAAATGGATGGCTTGCTAGGCATGAACGACGAGCAGAAGCTCCTGTTTCAAAAGGAAGGCGTTGATTACTTGCGCATGGTGCGCGAGTATCTGGATAGCAAATAGCGAAATAGTGGCGATTGGTGGCCAATGCGTTTGCATGAGACGGCAACAATGTGCGTTTCCCATGCCTTAGGGGAGTTCAAGACTTCGCCAGAGGACGCGGCAACCATACGTGCGGTACGGCGACCAGACAGCGGTGATTTTTTCAGCTTCTTCAACCGAGGGAAGAGCGGGGAGTTCATATATTTTCTGCATTCCTTTTCTTAAACCCAAATCTCCGTGCGAATACAAATCGAGGCGTGCGAGGCCAAACATCATGATCATCTCGGCTGTCCATGGTCCAATTCCTTTCACCTGGCAAAGCGCCAACATCGCCGCTTCATCAGAAAGGGCGGGAAGCTCAGATAATGCCAGTCGTCCATCATCGATCGTTTCGGCCAAGTCCACTAAGCTTCGCACTTTGGCCCATGATATACCAACATCCCGGATCGCTTGTGGATCAAGAGTCAGTATGAGGGGGGCTGTGGGGAGCGAGTGGGGGAATAGGCCGACAAAACGGGCAAGTATGGCGTCTGCTGCCTTCGTTGACAATTGCTGCGAGATGATTGAGTCACATATGCGAAGAAACAAATTGTCAGTGGTCATGATCGGTTGAAGATCGCAGCGCATCGCCCACGAATAGAGGAGGGGATCATGCGTTTTAAAGTGCGACAAAACGGTGGAAATATTCATAGAGGATGTTCTCATAAAAATTACTATATTTTACGAAAAACGGGGAGTATAATACACTCAAAATATGTCGCAACACGAACGCCCCCAACCAACCAACCTCACAATTGCCACGCTTGATCATGAACGCGATCTCAGAGAGGAGAATCGGTTTGCACGCACCTCAAGCGACTATCGGCTGGCAATCATCCGTCAACAAAGCATAACGCCCGCAGACACCACATGTCCCGGAGCATATGTGCATGTGTTTGGCGACGCAAATGATGATCTGGTTGCCTCACAATCTGCAACGCTTGTTCCGGCCGAATTCCGAGCCAACCCCGCACACCCCAAATATCGCGCATTATTTGAGCGACTTGGCATATCAACCAGTGCCAACGCTTTTTTGCAAACGGTCACCAACCCTGAATGGGGGAAGTATGGTGAAGTAACATACAGTCGAAATGACACGAATCCGGTAGTTGTGACCTCATCAATTGTCAGTGAATTAGATCATCCAAGCTATCGTTTGATATGCGCAATCGCTCACAACGCATCCGTTGCTGTGCACGCTGAGATTATCGCCGAGGAGCCGAGCAAAACGGGTTCAGAAATGGCAGTGCTCTATGACGGTCGACGACGACTTCTTAACCCAAATGATATAGATCCCGAAACGTTTGAAGCAATGCAGCATCAGTATCTTACCCAAGCTGAGGCATTCTTGAGCACATTCAACCCATCACCCCCTGAGCGACGGCCCAGCAACAGGGTTTTTTGAGCTTGCAAAGTGATATATGGTACGTGCTATAATGTATCCATATGCAAATGAGTTTCATTTATACGCTCCTGAGCGTCGCGGCCGTTAGCCTCATATCCTTGGTTGGTGTACTCACGATACCCTTGGGTCGTCGCATGCAACGAGTGCTTGGATATTTTGTAAGCTTTTCAGTTGGTGCCTTGTTGGGCGATGTGTTTTTACACCTCTTGCCAGAAGTTGTTGAGGAAGCTGGGTTTGGGACCGATGTGTCAATCTGGATTTTGGGAGGAATTGTTGCGACGTTTATTCTTGAAAAATGGGTCCATGCGCATCATAGTCATCAAGATAATTGCGACGAACAACATGCAAACCCGCTTGGCATCATGACGCTCACCGGAGATGGTCTCCATAACATGATCGACGGTATGATTATTGCCGCCTCATTTGCCATAAGTGTGCCCGTTGGGTTGGCGACCACCATGGCCGTCATTCTGCACGAGATTCCCCAAGAGATTGGTAATTTTGGCGTGTTGATTCACAGCGGATACACTCGAGCTCGCGCCTTGGTGTACAACCTTCTCTCCGCGCTTACCGCATTTTTCGGAGTTGCCTTGTTTGTAGTTTTGAGTGAACGCGCCGAAAATTGGGCACTCATCCTCAGTGCGGCAGCAGCCGGAAACTTTATCTATATTGCCGCTGCAGACATGATTCCTGAACTCCACAAGCAGACCAAGCATCGAAGCAGCCTCATTCAACTTGCAACAATGCTAGCTGGTATTTGGGTAATGTGGCTTCTTTTGGCACTCGAGTAAGTGCTGCTTCATCAAGGGCTTCCAAAGCGCGCTCTGGATTGATTAAATTAGGCCCATAGTGTATACTACTTTCATCAGATTACTCTGGTATTTTTCTTATGTTTTTGCCACTCAAAAAACTTGTTCAAAGCAATGCAATCTATACGGCGGCCCTGCTGCTTATATTGCTTGTCATGAAAAACATCCTCAGACCATATTCTGGTTACCAGAGTAAGGCCATATTTGAGTGGTATGACATACTTCTTATAGTAGTTGTTATGGTGGCAGGAGCCACATCTGCCGTCTCGGCATACCGATTCAGCCTTCAAACCGCACATAGCCTTTATGCCGCCGCCAAAACCGGATTATATAGCGTTATGTATACTGCGCTTGTTCTCGTGCTGGTTGCCCTCGCACTTCCCATGATATTGACTCAAGATTATCTTTCGCAACTTATTCCCTCTGTTTCTGAAGGGTCACGAATATTTTCTCTGCTCGTCTTTAACCTTATGGCAACTCTTGCGCTCAGCGCACTTGGCGCAATCATTGGTTTAATTGGTGGACTCTTTGGGTGGGTGTTTGGTGTGCTTACCGTGCATGGCATCATCGCACGCGACTACACCCCAGAACCAACAGACGACGTGCTACTCAATCAGGCCGTGACAGAACCTTCATATGTATATGAAAATGCCACACCACTGACTGAAGAAGCGCCAACGGTGCTTGAAGACACCCCTGATTCAACCACATCCACCACCGCCCAATTCATCACGATTCCCGTGTCTGACGGACTTGATGAGCGCATGCCGCAACAAGAAACAAACACAACACCAATGACTGAGCAAACAATGCATGCAACCCCGCTTCATATTGACCCAACAACCGAAGAGAATATGACGCCGCTTCATTTTATTCACTTTATTCCAGAGCATGATTTACAATCACTTTATGCAGTGGGAATTTCCCATATCGAGACATTTTTACAACACGTAAATACACCACAAGAACGCGAAAGCTTAGCTGCTCAAACTCAAATTGCAGAGGGTGATTTGTTAACCTATGCAAACGTTGCAGATCTGATGCGCTTGCCTGGTGTCGATAGCGTATTGGGTCAATTGCTTGAAAAATCGGGCGTCGACACAATCGTTGAACTGGGAAAAAGAAATCCTCAAAAATTGCACGAAGCAGTGGTTTCGACCAATGAACGCGAGGCATACATTCACCAAGTTCCAACAGTTGATCAATTGCGCGGACTCATCAACGCAGCCAAAATTCTCGGGCGCGAGATTACTCATTAAGCTTGATCCTTATGAACACCAACACAATTACAACCCCCGTCAAACTCACAGCGCTTTGCATGATTAGCGTGATTGCCATTTCAGTTGCATTGCTGTTTCATAAAAATGGCACCAATTCGCCAGCTGCCGCCACCAACCAATTGCTGCATGCATTTGCAACGTTTCAGAGAACATCTGACACCGAATCAGCTGCTGCCCCCAATCGCACTGATGAAAAGGCGGCAAACGATTCTGGTTTGAGTCAGACCAGCGGACTGTTAAATCCAACCGTTGGGCCAACACGCGTCCCAACCACGAAGCCAATCACCAATAAATCTGTAGTCACTAGGACAACACCTACTCCAACTCAAAACGCTAAAAAAGGAGCGGTTGTAGCAAAAAAGCCCACACCAACACTCACCAAAAAACAAAGTGCAACAAAGCCCGCAACGTATGAGCAAGTGCCGTATGTCACCGACTCCAACAACACCTCATTTGGCGCCCAACCACCTCAAACGGGAGCAGGACGAAGTATGACATATGTTGTTCAATGTGGCGACACCTTAGGCAGCATTGCCTATGCATTCTATGCCGATGCATCAAAAGCTCAAACTATTTATGATGCAAACGCTCGTATCCTCGGCGACATCAACAACATTGCGTGTGATGTGGAAATCCGCATCCCATAACACTCTCGGCACGCGCCCCCTGCATCAAGCCTCCATTTTCGCACGATTTCTTCGCTTGAGATTTTCCTCTCATCTGCGTATCATAGAGCCTGTATGAACAAAAATACGATCATCATTTCAATCGTTTCATTTTTTGCAATTGTTGGGTTTTTGGCACTCGTCTACAATGCCAGCGGAGCTGGGACAAGCACTCAGTCAGGCACCGTAATTGAAAGCTCAAAAACAGTACGCGCAAGCGATCATATCAAGTGGAATCCTTCTAAAAAAGCGGTGTTAGTCGAGTACAGCGATCAACAGTGTCCGGCATGTGCGCAGTTTCACGCCGAGCTCAAAAGCTGGGAAAACCCCGAACATCCAAACAACGACATCGTCAAGAATGTGACATTTGTCTACCGTCATTTCCCCCTGTTTACGATTCATAAAAATGCTCGCGCTGCCTCGTATGCGGCAGAAGCAGCAGGCCGACAGGGCAAGTTTTTTGAATATTCAGATGTCTTGTTCACCAAGCAAGTTGAGTGGAGTCAGATGAGCGATCCAACTGACGCATTCATCAAGTACGCAAAAAGCCTCAAGTTAGATACTGACACATTTACCAAAGACATGAAGTCTGACGCAGTTGTCAAAGTGGTTCAAGACGACTTGGCCCTTGGAAATGAAGGGGGAGTGCAGGGCACACCATCGTTCTTTTTGAATGGGCGTAACATGCAGATTGCATCGATCGAAGACTTTGCAAAACAACTCCGTGAATCATACACTTCAAAATAATAAAAAGCTGATTTCTCATCAGAATAGTGCAAATACGCACTCAAACACTCTATAATGGGGGAATGAAGATACAGGCATGCTCCGTTGATGTGGAGGTTGAGATAATCGGGGAGGGGAGTCCACTCTTGCTCGTTCATGGTTGGGGCGGCAGTCGAGAATCACTTCGACCGCTTGGCTTGCTCCTTTCAAAGCAGGGGTACAAAGCGATCCTTCTTGATCTTCCGGGATTTGGAACAAGTGAATATCCGCCAGAAAGCTGGGGAACACACGAATATGCGACGTGCGTGATAGATGTTATGAAAGCGCTTCACATTAAGCAGTATACCTACTTTGGACACTCCTATGGCGGCGCACTTGGCATCTATATTGCCGCACGTCACCCAGACCTTATTGATCGGCTCATCTTGTGTAATAGCTCATATAAGCGAACGAACAAAAAGTCGAAACTCGTGCTCCTCAAACACGTAGTTGCTCCATTACAACATCTTGTCAACACCGCCTCACTTACTCGGCTCAAGATGCTCGCGTATAAAATCCTATACCCCCAGTCTGATATCTCGCGCTTTCCACACTTGGCACAAAACTTCAAAAAAATCATGGCACTTGATCTAACATCATTTGCGGCAGATATTACAGCTCCAACGCTTATCTTGTGGGGAGAAACCGATCGCGCGACGCCTCTTGAGCAGTATGGAATGCCGCTTACCTCATTGATTCGTGGATCAAAAATCATTATCTATCCCCAGCAGGGACATGCACTGCCCATTCATCACCCTGAATTATTAGTAGCAGACATTGCTTCCTTCACATGATGGACTCTGCATATCAATCATTGATCACGTTGTTTGCAGTGTGGATTGGGATACTATCTATCCACCTTGTCGTCACGCAAGCGCTTATTTATCTTTTTCAAATAAAAGAATATCGATTTGATCGGTTTTTTTCACAGATGCGGGAGGAGGGGGTGGGCTTTTTTACCCATAGCCTCGGTCGTCGAGGAGCTCTTTCCAAGCGCAATATTCTCATTAGCATCATCTCATTCATCCTCTTTATCTGGCTCATTTCCATCTCATACATCCTTCTGCTTCTTGCGCTCTTTTCATATGATGCGGCCCCGCTTTGCAATAACTCAGCCGCAACGCTCCTGTTTTGCACAGGTGATGGGGGGTATTTGGCCGCCGCAATTATTGTCGGTGCACTCCTTGTGCTTGGCATTATATGCGCATTGTATTCCCTCATATGCACGATCTGCGGAGTCTTGGTGACATGGCCCGTTGCGTATCTTATGCGAAAAAGCTCTATCGAACAAGCCAAAATGCGCCTCGCCAATCATCCAGTTGAGACGATTGTCGTGTCTGGCACGTACGGGAAATCGAGCGTCAAAGAGTTTCTCAGCCAGATGATTGCCATAAAGCACAAGATTGGGAAAACTGAAAAAAATATGAATACTGCAGTTGGTATCGCGCTTTCAATTCTCAAGAATTTGCGCGATGATACCGAGTATTTTGTTGGTGAAGTTGGGGGATATAAGAGGGGAGAAGTGGCAGAAGCCTGCGCGGTGCTTGGTGATTCCATAGACTGCGCGGTAATCACATCATTTGGCAATCAACATCTATCTTTGTATAAAAACAGGTCGAATCTTATTCATACAGAAAGTGAGGTTTTGGACTATCTCAACGATCCATCGTCTGTACTGTACATCCAGCTTGATGCACATCTTGAGCCAGTCTTTCAAAATGAGATACAAACCCGCGCCAGCTGTCGTATGATTACTTATTCCGCGAGTGCCCAGGCAGATATTCAGGCGCACTCCGCGCTCACCACACATCAAGGCAGCCAAGCCACCGTGACGTATGGCGATCGTCGCATACATATCAAAACTCATCTCTTGGGCATTCATTCAATCGAAAATCTTTTGCCCGTTATTGGATGGTGTGTCGATCACGGATATACCAATTATGAGATTGAAGAGGGGATTGCAAAGATATCGGCAATCGAAGGCAAGCTTTCCATCCACCGCGGAATTGGGGGGAGCACGGTCCTGAACGATTCAAGCAACAGTTCAGAGAACGGATTTTTGAGTGCACTTGCAACACTTGCGCTTTTTCCACAATCCCAGAAAGTTGTGATAGGGTCGGGGATTATAGAATTAGGAAGCGAGA
>CAYUJW010000001.1:36030-73297 GCA_964445135.1 uncultured Gammaproteobacteria bacterium | reverse complement strand
TAGTCCACTCCTTTGACCACGCGTCGCGGCATGGGGAGCGTGGTTGGAACGGTCAATGTTTGTATTTCAAAATACAGCGGCCGCTTACCTTCAGCAACTCCGACAATTGCCCGCCCAGACACGCTTTCCATATGCTCAATAAATGCAATTGGATTCGTTACTTCGTGCAGCCCCGTCTCATTCATGGCAAATATGCCCACCTCATCCGTTGAGCCAAAACGATTCTTACTTGTGCGAAGCACGCGATGCATAGATATTCTGTCGCCTTCAAAAAGCAGCACACAATCGACCAAGTGCTCAAGCGTTTTGGGTCCTGCAACGTCCCCCTCTTTTGTAACATGGCCCACCAACACCATAGGTATATGAATTGATTTGGCCAATGTGACAAGTTGAATTGCACACTCCTTAAGTTGTGACACAGAGCCCGCCATTCCACTTACATCTTTTGAATATATCGTTTGAATTGAATCAATCACGACAATATCGACTTCATCTTTATGTTGTTTGATTGTTTCAATAATGCTTTCAGCTTGGGTTTCTTGGGAGAATAATATTTGCGTAAGCGGAATTTGTAGCCGCTTTGCACGATCAGCCACTTGTTCTGACGACTCTTCGCCTGACACATAGAGGACACGCATGTGTTTCAACGATTGCAAAAGAAGTGTTGATTTGCCAATGCCCGGTTCGCCCGTGAGCAAGACAACTTCACCACTTATAAATCCTCCTCCAAGCACACGATCAAATTCGAAAATGCGAGTTTGAAGTCTGTTCTTGTCTGTTTGTACTACCTCAGAAAGCGGTGTGAGGGTTGCTGCCTGTACAGACTTTTTTTTGTTGGATCGTCCACTCTTTCCAACTGCTTCTTCTTCGAGATTTGCATGTTGCTTCATGCTATTCCACTCACCGCAGTCGGGACATTTCCCAATCCAACTCCCTGATCCGAAGCCGCAATTTGAACAAATATAAAATGCCATATATTAGACTGTATCTCACATCTCATCTACCGTTTGAATACCGAGTAAGTTGAGTTGGCGAGCAATTGCCTGTCCCACGGCGTTACTGAGCTGCAATCTAAATGCTTTGACAGAACCAGCAGCTTTGAGGATTGGGCATGATTGGTAAAATGCGTTGTATGCCTGGGCTAATGAATACGCATAGCCTGCAATAATGTGTGGCGAATAGAGAGTTTTAGCACCAATAAGTATGTCATGTTCCTGTTGCAGTAGAAGTAATATGGCTCGCTCATCCTCATGCAATGTTGCATCTGCTGACTCAACTTTGGTCGCTTGCAGATTTTCAGGGTTTGTTTCTGATGATAGCCTGGCAACGCTTTGCGTTCTAACATATGTATAGAGAATATAAGGTCCTGAATCGCCTTCTCTTGCAACACTTGTGTTGATGTCGAATAATTTATTCGCCCGATAGTCAGATTTCAAAAATGCATATTTGATCGCGCCGAGTGCGATGATCTGCGCTTGAGACGGCTCGCTCCCATACTCACGTGAGATAGCTTGGGTGACATCATCAACCAATGAAAATGCCGTTACGATATTTCCACTGCGACTGGACATCTTGCCGCTTGTGAGATTGATCATGCCAAACCCAAGGTGAGTAAGTTTAGCAGCGAGTTTTGGGTCGATGTGTTCAATTGCGCGATACACAACCTTCATATACTCGTTTTGTTCAGAGGCAGTAGTTGTTATAGCCTGATCAAAAGTAAAGTCGCTGCTTTTTTGAAATGCGAGTCCCACCTCTTTTGCCTCATAGGTTGGATTATGGTGCTTGTTAATAAAAACACGGGTATGTAGACCCTCGTCTTCTCCTTTAAATATGGCTGCTCCATCGCTTTCTGAAAACACCGTTGGAATGTGTTTTTGAACAATATCCAGTCCGTGTTGAGCAATATTTGTTTCAAAATAAGATTTGTCGTAGGATATTCCCAACGACTGTTCAAACTGGCGATAATAATCAACACACCACCCGCGTGTCGTCTGCCAGAGCGCGATCAATTGCTTATCGGTACCCTCATAGAGCGCACGATTTAATGTATCAATTTCGATCTTTGCAGCTGAATCCTCTTCATAACGCGTGGCACCTTGCTGATAGCATGATTGCAAAAAGAGCATCTGGGAGTGCGGATTGGTCAAATCCTGAATCTCACTTTGGCGAGTCTTTGCTGCCCACAGGCACTTGGCGACATGCAGTCCTATATCGCCTTGATAATTTGCACGTATCACGCGTGTTCCGCTGGCTTCATAAATTCGCGCAAGCGACTCGCCGTATATATATGAAAAAAGATGGCCGATGTGTGGTGATTTGTGAGTATTAGGTTGCCCAAATTCGATAAGAACCGTATTTTTTCCGACAACTTCCTCAGGCGTTTCTGTCAATGAAGATCGAAGCGCCTCATCAGACAGCGTGATGTTTATAAAGCCAGGGGCAGCCACAATAACACGTGTTATCACCTCATCAATGAGAATGTTTTTCGCAATTGTTTCTGCTAATTCCAGAGGAGCTACACCTTTTTTCGAAGCGCACTTTAACGCAATATTTGTGGCCCAATCACCGTGCTCTGAGTTGGCAGGTCGCGTAAGCTGCGGAGTCTCATCGATGCCAAGCTTGGAAAGTACCGGCTGTAGCCGTGACAAAATAGTTTCGCGCATCATAGAAGTCTATTATAGTACATTTGCCAAAACATTTTTCCTTCGCTGCACAAAATCGCTCGACTCCCGACATATGTATTACTTCTTCCACACAATGAAGCACTCCTCATTTCTCATGTTTGACAAAATATGCTTCATATCTTTGGCTTGGGAAATATGTTTTTTTACGGCTTGTATCTTAATGTCGCGACAATGTGTCACGTCGCATGTACAGTCGATCTGCGCCTCGTCATAGCCGGGTGGAAAAAATACAAAATAATCGCCAGGTTCACGTGAATTCTGGGTTGTACAAAGACAATAGAAGTACGCTTGTTTAATATAGGAAAGTCGCTCATACAGAAAGCTTGTGATCATTGACATCACAATGTGGTCAATATGTCCGGAGATTCCGCGGTGTTCATACGTGAGGACAATTTCTGGGCGTAAATCATCAAGAATTGCCTGTGCCTCAGCTGCCAATGCGTGATAGCTGTTGTTACACAAGCTCCCATCTTGGTGATTGAGGAAATATACTTTTTTGACCCCAAGCAATTGACTTGAGGCAATAATTTCAGATTGGCGTTGTGTGCTAAGATCAATCTTATCTCCCTCCGGATGATGATTCTCACCAGCATCTCCATTTGTTGCACAGATAATATAGACGTCGTGCGTTTTGGTAAATGTATGGATTGTGCCTGATGGGCCAAATGACTCATCGTCAGGGTGGGCAAAAAGGCACACGAGTGCTGGCTTCTTCATAGGTTGATTTAGGCTATTATTCATAATCAAATAGTCCGTGTCAAATGAGATTTTACACGAGAGGTCGGATAAATTGTGGCGCGCAGTTAGAGGAGGGGGTGAGTTAAACGATGTAATTCCTTTAGATTTAAGCTTCGACGCCCAGCAACGCATGCCAAGAAAATGACAGGCTTCGTGTTGTAGGGTAAGTAATTGGAAACAAGTCGGCAAGAATTGAATTGACCGTTTATACTTAAGCTATATGAGGCACATACAATCTAAATATGCACTCGTTGCCGGTCTATTGCTGGTTGTCGTATTTGCATTTTTTGCATGGGCTCAATTGATACTTCCTCGTATATATGTGAGTGCGCAGGCAATCTTTTTGCAAGGGGACGCAAATAATGATGGTCGGGTGAACCTCGTCGATTATGAAGTATGGAGGACAAAGTACATGAGTGGATCAGTAGACCCAACAACGGGGCCGACTGTTGCTCCAACAATTCAGCCAACAATTGCTGATGATGCGCCTCGAGTAAGCACCGTTGCCCAAGGGCTTCGTGTACCATGGGCACTGGCATTTTTGCCAAATGGAGACCTCATGTTTACTGAGCGTCCAGGGCGAGTACGTATCGTTAAAAATAACGTGTTGCAACAAGAGCCGGTGGGTGAATTGGCAAACGTTGCGGCGATTGGGGAAGGTGGATTATTAGGCATGGCGCTTCACCCAGCGTTTGCAAGCAATCGCTATGTATATTTCTACTACACCTATAGCGTTGTGGGTGACGCCACCAAAAATCGATTAGTGCGCATGAAGTATGAGAATGATGCGTTAGGTGCAGAAACGGTATTAATTGATGCAATCCCCGGCGCAAACATTCATAATGGTGGGCGCATTAAGTTTGGTCCCGATGGCTTTTTGTATATCGGTACAGGAGACGCGGCTGAGCCTTCGCTGGCGCAAGATACCGGTTCGCTTGCAGGTAAGATCTTACGGGTGACTGACGGCGGCGCGGCAGCACCAGGCAATCCCTTTTCAAATCGAACATATTCATATGGTCATCGGAACCCACAAGGCTTGGCGTGGGATAGCGCAGGTCAATTATGGGCGAGTGAGCACGGTCCAGATGGCCAGGATGAATTGAATGTGATTGATGCTGGAGCAAATTATGGGTGGCCGACAATCAGGGGTAATCAGCAGCAGGAAGGTATGGTGAAGCCAGTTGCTCACTCAGGGACTGACACATGGGCGCCGTCTGGGATGTCGATTATTGGCTCAAAAGTATATTTGGCATCACTTCGTGGCGCTGCAGTGACCGTCATGAGTTTGCCAAATGGGACAAATCTCACTCAGTATTTTAAAGATGAGTATGGTCGTTTGCGTGATGTGGTGATCGGTCCTGATGGGATGATGTATGTGTCGACTAGTAATACAAATGAAGATAAAATACTGCGGATAAACCCCAACAAACTGTAGGGTGAGATTCATTCTTAGACTGGTGTGTCGCGATTTGCGCGCCAAACAATGGTATACTTATTGACTGCCTAAGGGGGTGAGCTGTCTCGCATTATGCTCATCCTACTATTTTTTCCAAAAAATGGCAGTATTTGATTTGGGTCGCAGCATTTGTGAGTGATATCTATGAAACGTGAAGAAGAATACATAATGAGCGAAAGTCAAGAAATTGAAAGTGGCGAGCGTCCTGGATGGACTCGGCATTTTATGGGCGCATTTCCTGCCTTAAAACATCGCAACTACCGGCTATATGCTATGTCAAATGTGGTGTCGCAAGTTGGGACATGGCTTCAGAATGTGGCGCAAGGGTATATGGTGTATGAGATTACGCGATCAGCATTTTGGGTTGGATTTGTGTCTGCTTTGTACTTTATTCCCATACTATTTTTTAGTTTATTTGCGGGGGTGCTTATTGATAAATACAGCAAAAGACGTATTTTATATATCACCCAAAGCTCACAAGCAATTCTTGCGCTTTTGCTTGGAGTGTTAGTGCTGATGGGAAGTGTGCAGGCGGTACATATTGCCGTGTTTGCATTTTTACTTGGCTGTGCAAATGCGCTCGATATGCCAGCGCGCCAAACATTCATGTTGCTTATCGTGCGCCGCGAAGACTTGTCATCAGCAATTTCGCTCAACTCCGGTTCATTTAATGCGGCGCGTATTATAGGACCAAGCATGGCTGGAATCGCAATCGCACAACTGGGGATTGGCGGGGCATTTGTAATAAATGGCCTCAGTTTTATTGCGGTGCTCTTTGCGTTGTACTCGATGCGATTGAATGAGGTAATTCACTCAACTCACCCGAATCCTTGGCGCGCAATCAAGGAAGGACTATCTGCCTCATTTCATCACCCAGTCATCCGGCCATTATTATTTATGGCAAGTCTGGCTGCCGTATTTGGGTGGTCATATGTGGCAATTATGCCAGTTATTGCAAAGGATATATTTCACCAAGGAGCAAGGGGCTTGGGATATTTACAGGCAGCCGCTGGATTTGGGGCAGTGCTCGGCGCAGTCGTCGTCTCATCTCAGGCGAGGCGAATTAAGCCATATGTGTTTATTTTTTCTGGAGTAAGCATCTTCTCTGCGGCGTTAGTTGTCTTTAGTTTTATGACTCAGATGCAAGGTGGAATGATTGCACTGGCATTTGCCGGATTTGGACTTATTCTCATGTTTTCAACAATCAATGCAACCATACAGCACCTGTCTCCACCTGCCCTGCGCGGTCGTATCATGAGCGTATATACCCTCATGTTTATTGGAATGTCGCCATTTGGTAGTTTGGTCGTTGGGCTCTTAAGTGACGTAGTCAGCGTCCCAAATACGCTGCGTCTGAATGCAATTATGTTGTTAATTGGCGTATGCGCGCTATTTGTGACTCAAAAGCAGCTTCGAGATGTGAAATAAGCTATAATTCTCCCTATGTCACTTAATCTATTTGACTCTCGCACGCAAACAGTTCGTCCTTTCACTACGCGCACACCGAATGAGGTTTTGGCATATGTGTGTGGCATAACACCAAACAATGCGACGCACTTAGGTCATGCATTCACCTATGTTCAATTTGATGTTCTCAGAAGACTCCTTCATCATCATGGTTATCGTGTAAATTACTTACAAAATGCAACGGATATAAACGACAGTGAAGATGTTATCGCGCAGGCCAACGCTCGAAATATATCGTGGCAAGAGCTTGCAGACTATTGGGTTTTGCACTTTCATAAGCAGATGGATGCGCTCAATGTGCTTCGACCAACGACATACATGTATGCAACGTCTGCCATGAGTCAGATTATTTCGATGGTGACTACACTTGTTGAAAAAGGACATGCATATGTGGTTGAGAATATGGTATACTTTGATGTCACCACTTCACCTTCATATGGTTCAATGGCACGCTTATCAGGCAAGCAGATGGAAACGATTCTTGGTCAACGAGGAGGAGATCCGCACGATGCTCGTAAGCGACATCCGCTCGACTTTGTCCTTTGGTTTGCGAGTTCCCAAGCTCCTCATTGGGATTCACCGTGGGGTATGGGTCGGCCAGGCTGGCATATTGAGTGTAGTGCTATGATCCAGGAAGTGCTTGGAGATCAGATAGATATTCACGCAGGCGGTGAAGATCTCATGTATCCACATCATGAAAGTGAGATTGCCCAGTCAGAAGCAGTAACCGGGAAACAACCATATGTTTCATACTGGCTGCACATGGCAATGGTTAGGTATACCGGTGAAAAGATGAGTAAATCGATTGGAAACTTAGTGCTTGTTGAAGATGTTCTCAAAGAGTATGACGCGCAGGTTCTGAGATACTTGCTTTTGACACACCACTATCGTCAGTCGTGGGAGTTTGAACATTCTTTGCTTGATATGGCCGCGACAAAGTGGGCGGCGATTCAAAACTCACTTGCCCAACCAGATAGTGGTGATTTCGCCAAAGTATATGAAGCGCTTGATGACGATTTGCACACTGAGCGCGCGTTGGAGCTCATGCATGAGATGTCTGGTCAACCACTTCGCACATCGCTTGCCTTGCTTGGTTTTGTTGTTTGATTCAATCTCGTTTGGGCTGTCTCGGACATCTTCATATAGTGTGTGCGCATCGTGGGAGTCAGGTGCTCAATTGAATACCTGAGCATGGTGCGGGGCATATGGTGCGCATGCTCATCAAGAAATGATAGAAGCTGTGATTGGCTCACTCGTTTACCCACTTCACGAAGCATCCAACCCGACGCCTTATGAATGAGGTCATGTTTGTGGTTCATCGTTTGGCCAACCAGCTCAAGCGTAAGTGTTGCATCGCGCCGCATTATGAAATATAAGCTTGCCAACAATACAATCCGTACCTTCCAAATATTTGGGCTCGTAATATACTCTTTGACAAATGTGTCTTTTTCAATAGGCGTAAGTACCTCGCTCAGGTATGGCCCAATAATATATCCACTTGATACATCGACTAAATCCCAGTTGTTGATATGTTGTACATTTTTCAGATAACATTCTGCAACTTCACGAGTGGAATATGTATGATGAGTAGAAAAGTGCACAAGTGACAGTACGCCCGCTAGTCGCTCTTCATGATATGGGCTTTCCAACAAGGTTGTTGAGTCTGACAATTTCATCGAACGAATATGTTTTTTTACGCATGAGCGGGTAGTTGGGACTGTCAACCCAAGAAACACATCACCCTCACCATATTGTCCGGGGCCGGTTTTGAAAAAACGCGAATAGAGCGACGCCTTTTCCGAAGATGCATGACTTCTGAGCTCAACTTGAATTGGTAGAAGTTTTTTCATTTTTTCTTCTTGCTCACTTTCGGCTTATTGACCAAATCGTCATAAATTTCAGAATACAGTGAGTATGCAAGCTCAATCCAGTCAGCAAGTGCCGCATCATTTTCTGTAGGATAGCGTCCTTGCACGATGATGTTTCGTACTTCATTTAATGCTTTCCATTGTTCATGGCCTGATGTTGTGAGATAGCCATTTTGAGTTAGATATGTCGTAACTTGGGAAATGGGAGAGTTTTGCTCAATTTCACTTGGGTTAAGCTCAAGCGCTATTGCGCGAAGCAGGCGCTCTATCTCAAACACAAGTGCGAGGAAATTGCCGCGGTCAACACCCATCAGTTGAACCTTCTTTTTTCGAAGCTTTGTCAGGTTATCATCGGGCAGATTGGTTGCTTGGCTTGTCGTGGTTTGACCAAGTCGCTGTTTAATATCGGCAAGCTCCCGCTCAACCCGGCGGCCTTTTAATCCAAAAAAATCAAATTCTTCCAAGTCATCAAAAAACGCAATAAGAATAAGAAGTCCAAATAATACCAGTGATTCACTCCCAAGATGGATAATGTCTCGAGTTACAGTTGAGAGAAACAAGAGGACTGAGCCGATTGTAAAAATTATCTTTTTCATCATATACACTGGCCAAAAGAACAAGCGTTCACCGGGTTGTCTCCAGTATAATCTGTCCAATTCGTGTTGTCAATACACATGTTAAGTGAATATATGTACAAACCTCATACACCTCATGTCTCGCATTTGCGGTATAATTGAGCATTCATTGTATAAATTTGTGTTGAATCTATGAAGCGAACAACTATTAAACGCAAGCTCCTGATCTTCTTAGTGCTTGGCGCGTTGTTTTTTATAGCGATTGGAATTCAAGCGGCGTGGAAGAGTCAGCAGAATGTGATGGGGCAACTTCAGATTTTTTCAACACCGGCCGCAAACGTATTTATAAATAACGTGAATAAAGGAAGTACTCCCTACGATGTCCAGATCCCAGCCGGTGATTACACGATAAAGCTTATTCCTGATCAAGAGGCAACTGTCACCGCTTCATGGCAAGGAAAAGTGAATGTTGGTCGAGGGACCCTGACCTATATCAGCCGTGAGCTGGGAATGGGTGATGTTGATTCGGCAGGTGAAGTATTTACACTCAGTAAGATAACGGGAAAATACCAGAAAAAAACGGGAGAAGTCGTTATTGATTCTGAGCCAATTGGAACACTTGTTTCGCTTGACGGGGACGAAAAGGGAATTGCGCCGCTCACGTTGGCCGATGTGCCAGAAGGCTCGCACGAATTGTCCCAGTATTTGCCGGGGTTTTATCGTCGTACACAAGCCATAAATGTGGTTGACGGTTATCGATTAACGGCGCAAATCAAACTAGCCATTGACCCCACATCTTTGCAAAATAAGCCAAAGAAGCTGCCATCAAAGGAAGCAACTGACGAAGCAAGTTTGGAAGCGACTGAGAGCGCTACGCTCGTTCCAACCAGTACTGTGTCGGCATTTGACACGGTCACAATTGTCGGTACCCCAAATGGATTTTTGAGAGTTCGTAAGGAGCCAAACATCAACGCAGAAGAGGTGGCACAAGTTGATGAGGGCGATAGATACAGCTTGCTTGAAGAGGTTGGTGGCTGGATCCGGATTCCATACTCCGAGACTGAAGAGGGATGGATTTCAGCTCAATTTACGACGAAGGAGTAAGCCTCTTTGACAAAGCCAAAGAAACATTGGCTACAGTTTTTTTTAGACCACATCTATTTCGGGGGATTTTTTCGACTTCCACACGACACGATTGTAGAGAATGTATGAGTATGGCATGATGATGAGGACCAGAAACACCGCTTTAAATATAAGCACATGATTCTCGCCAAACTTATACTCATATGCGGTGAGTGCGACAACTTGCATAATAAGTGAGCCAAGTGCAACCGCATTAAACTTAAAGAAACTACGAACTATGGAGCTTGCCTTATGATCAATTTTCTTGTGTGAGAATGACCAAAAGTTGTTTCCTATAAAATTATTGACAATTGCTGCCTCGGCGCTTATTGCTTGGGCCACATAGATTGGCAAATTCAATCCAAAGTATAGGGCGGTGAAAATGCCAAAGTCGATGAGAAAGCCGCTCCCTCCAACTACAACGTAGCGCAGAAATGATGAGTGGAATGCGATGTATAACAAAGCGTCGCGGATAAACTGTCCAGAGTTAATCTTTGAAACACCATATTTTCGATCGGTGAAGTTGATTGGAACTTCCCCAACTTTCGCATGCTTTTTGATTGCGTTGTCAAGGAGTGCCACCTGGAATACATATCCCGAATATTTTTCAATAATTCCGATATTCTCTCGGATAATCCACGACTTTATACATCGAAATCCCGACGTCCAGTCGGTGACGGAGAGTTTAAAAAACCCAAATCGAATGATAAGGTTCCCAACAACTGAATAAAATTTACGATTCAATCCCCAATCTTTTGGTATTGAGCCGCCGCGAATATATCGTGATCCAATGACAAAGTCAGCGCCATTATCAATTTTTTTCAAAAACTTAGGGAGTGCTCGTGGATCGTGGGAAAAGTCAGCATCCATTTCAAACAGCACATCTGCCGAAAGCTTGTTTATTGCGTAGGAAAAACCCGCAACATATGCTCGACCCAAACCCTCTTTTTTTGTTTCCAGCAAATGCAGCTGCTTTTGCTTTTTCATCTCTTCTCGAATAACAGCAGCCGTGCCGTCGGGGGACTGGCTATCAACAATCAGAATATGGGTATCCCAATTTTCGATAGTTTTGACTACATCAAATATTTGTTGCGTAAGCTTTTTTACATTATCTGCCTCATTATAGGTGGGGATGACAATGACAGCAGTTTGTTTATTCATGAATAATGGTGGTCAACCGTACGTGCAATATAAGCAGTTGGGTCAGCCTAATTGTAGTACAAGATTTACGAAATATGCCGGGCAAAATAGCCGATGGTGTCAACAAGCCCATCGTTCAGCTCGACTGTTGGTTCCCAGTTGAGGAGTTTTTTTGCTTTTGAAATATCTGGCTTGCGCTTTTTAGGGTCATCAGCCGTCTGTGGCAGATGGGTGATTGAAGATGTGGACTTGGTCAGTGAGATGATGGTGTTTGCGAGCTCGTTCATATCTCGCTCATTTGGGTTGCCAAGGTTAATTACTTCCCCATCAATACCTTCAACTGAGCCCAAAAGATCAAATGCGCGCACCATATCGCTGACGTGACAAAACGATCGAGTTTGGCGACCGTCACCGAACATGGTTATTGGTTCGTTTCGAAGAGCTTGAACAATGAAATTGCTCACCACGCGCCCATCAAGTACATCCATATAAGGTCCGTAGGTGTTGAAAATGCGAGCGATTCGCACATCGAGTCCATGGATGCGAGCATACGTCATGGTGATGCTTTCTGCAAACCGTTTTCCTTCGTCGTAACATGATCGTTCACCGTTTGGATTTACATTTCCGAAGTATGACTCTTTTTGCGGATGCTCCAAGGGATCGCCGTATACTTCTGATGTTGAAGCAAGCGCAAAGCGACGACTTCCAGTTTTAACCATCATATCAAGGAGGTTTTTTGTCCCGACAGAATTGACCATAAGTGTTTCGACGGGATAACGCTTGTATTGGATCGGGGAGGCGGGGGACGCGAGTTGATAAACCCGGTCATACATGATATTTGCAAATTTATGTGTCACTAGGTCTGCATTGATGATCGTAAGAAGTGGATTTTTTGTCACATCTTCAAGATTATGCTTGCTCCCCGTTATGTAGTTGTCAAGCACTGTTACATGATCATTCTTATTCAAGAAGTGGCGAGTCAAATGAGATCCAATAAATCCGCTCCCGCCTGCAATAAGAATATTCATATAATGTTATCGCTTCTTAATTAACGATCGATATTATTCAATGGCAGTTTTTGCTCTTCCAACTCCAAAATAAGTAAAGCCAAGTTTTTCAACTGCCGCCGGGTCAAACATATTTCTTCCATCAAATATCAAAGGAGTCTTGACGAGCGACTTTACTTTTTTCAAGTCAATCTGCTTAAACTCATTCCATTCCGTCAAAAATAATACCGCATCTGCTCCTTTGACTGCATCATATGCATTATCAACAAGGGTGATTTTATCGCCAAATGTGCGGCGAATGTTATTCATGGCTGCCATATCATATCCGGTGACTTGATAGCCTTTTTTGAGAAGTTGCTCGATGATATATACCGATGGAGCAAAGCGGATATCGTCAGTATCTGGCTTGAATGCTAAGCCAAGAATGCCAATTTTTTTGCCTTTTACATGCTTGAGCACATGTTTAAGAAAGGTTTCGCGCGCCAAGTGATTGATGGTCTCGACTGCATCAAGCAAGGAGGTATCAACGCCCATGCGACGCCCGGTATCCGCCAATGCCTGAACATCCTTGGGGAAACACGATCCTCCGTATCCAACTCCCGCATACATAAACGTTCGGCCAATACGACTATCCATTCCGACTGCTTCAAGCACCTCTTCAACATCTGCGCCAGTTTGTTCGCAGTAGAGTGAAATCATGTTTGCAAATGATATTTTGGTTGCAAGCATAGAGTTTGATGCATATTTGATCATTTCACTTGAGGCAAGATTGGTAGTTACACGACGGCCCGGCATTGGCTTGTGTAACTCAAGAAGTTTCTCAATGGCACGTGCATTATTTGATCCGATAACAACGCGATCAGGCACAAGTGTGTCGCTGAGCGCGGATCCTTCTCGTAAAAACTCGGGACATGAGGCGACCGCAATATTTGCTTTTGGATTGGTTTTTTTGATGATCTTTTCAACTTCCAAATTCGTTCCAACAGGCACCGTGCTTTTGCATGAGACAACAGTAAACTTATCTCCAATGTGTGTGCCGATCTGTTTGGCAACATGATAGACTGCGCTCAAATCAGCGCTTCCATCTTTTTGTGGAGGTGTGCCGACGGTGATGAAGATGATTTCAGATTCAGTGATCGCAGGTTCATACTGATCGGTAAAAATAAGGCGGCCCGCTTTATTGTTTTCTTGCAGCATCTCGGCAAGGCCAGGCTCGTAGATAATGGGGTCTCCATTGCGAAGTCTTTCAAGTTTTTCAGGCGTATGTCCAATCACCCACACTTTATTTCCAAAATCAGCAAATACGCATGCTGAAACGAGTCCTACATATCCATGTCCGATAACGGTTATTGTCATATGGTCTACATCTTACTTGAGTTCAACCACCATTTCAATGTGAATTTAGGCGACTAGCTGAAGGATTGTTTGAGGCATGCGATCATTACTGACGAGTATCGGCAAAACTGCAATTCCGCCACGGTCTGCCAAGGTCTGCGTAGCGCTACCCGTATAGATGTGTGAGAGGCTTTCCCATAGCCCAGAAATCGCTTCAAGTGCATCGTCAATATACATGCCTGGCAGGTGGTTGATCTGAGTTCGTACTGCTTTCATAAATACTTCCTTGTCATCAAGCCAGTCATTTTTAATCCCAGAAAGATCAAGCTTGTTGAGTGTTTTCCACACTTCATGTGAGCTGTCAAACGGCACTTCGCATTTTACAATAACAGGAACTGGTGCCTGCGCAAATGCGGCCGCATCGGGATAGGTGTTTGACTCATCAATAAAAGCGCCACCACTACGATTTGAGCGCACAATGCCTTGTGCCAGCGCAACATTGTCATCCAAGACATTTTGAACCGGTGCCACCACAAATGCCGTATTTTTAGCAAATGGACCTTTGTTTTTAAAGTCAACCACCACGCATTTTTCTACATGTCGTGTATAAGGGTGACCGCCGTTTTTTTCGTACATCCAGCCAAGGTATGAGTTTGACAATAATAGCAGAGATCGTGTGCGTACTTCATCGTCTGAATATTTTCGATGTGGGTAAGATTTTCGAACAAGCGCAATGATATCTGAGAGTACCGGACTTTCCGCCATCGATTTGATATTTTTCCACAGCTGCAGCGCGGTGTCAGCATACGCATGCTCCCAGTCAACATTCCAGTCCCCGGTGATTTCTTCAAACGATGGTGCATGAGTTTTTGCTAGGTCTTCTGTTGAGATGATTCGGCCAGCTGCCGCAAGCTCACGTCGGACTGGCTCGTCATAGGTATGATGTTGTGCAAGCAGCTCATCCTTCCCCAACCCCATATATGCATATCCAGTATTTGGGTCAGTAGCCATGAGTATTGGCACCATTCCATAGTGCTCTTTGATGGCGCCTCCAATTTCATTTTTTGAGCGTATGTCTGCATTCAGGCCGCCGTCTTTGGGTTCGTGACCAAAGCTGCTTTCAGTGCGTCCTCGAGCTGCGCACCCAACATGTGAGTTTAATACTTCAAATTTTGTGGCAGACCCATTGCTTTCCTGATGTCGGGTAAGCTGGGTAAAAAGCGCCTCCGAATCGGGTTCCAGACTGCCTGTTGATAAGTTGCGTTTAAAGCCCCCCAAGTCTCCGCCAGGAAGTCTCATAGCGCGAACCGCCTGCATGGGAAATCCAAATAGTGCGGTAAGCGGCATACGTCCGTCCATACAAGAAACAATACCAAGCTTACTTCCAAACAGGTCAAGGATTGTTTGATTTGCTTCTTTAATCGCTGTGGAATTGAGCTCAACTGAGCGAGCATGTCGTTCCTGAAGAAAGCTGTCGTAGAACTCTTGGAGAAAATCACTTTCTCGTGCAAGCTCTGTAATGGGCAGGCCACGGTGTAAAAGCAATTCTGTTCGACGTGTTACAAAAGCTTTCACTTCATGAGTAAAGTGTTCGGGCCCCACGTCCTTCATTTCTTTCATATGTGCTGCGTGCTCTGTCCCCATAGATAACTGCAATTATAATACTGTCAATGATTGATGCAACAGGAAAAATTACCGTATCAATAGGATGGCTATTGCAATATCTGACGGATTGAATGCATAGGATAAAAGTCGTTGTGAATGGAGGTAGTGTGTCCCAATTTTGGCCGGGGGGCTTTGCCAGCAAAATATGTATCAAATGTGACAGGGGTAATAAGCGAAGGATCAAGGCGCCACTTTTTGGCAATAAGTTGAAAAACATCATGCGGGGATAATGCTTCGCTCCCAACAACATGGTACACATCATTTTTGAAATGAGTGACAAGGTGGTCGAGCGCATGTGCAATATCATCTATCCAAGTCGGGGTGATAAGGCTATCGGTAATTCCACCAATTGACGTTCCCTTTTCAAGGAGTGATTTGATCGTGCGAACGAAATCTTTTTTGGCAAAATCATCAAGACGATACGGATAGGTGATGCGTACAATCATCGCGTTTGGGGGGAGTTGATAGTTGTCGGCCTTGGAAAAAAGATATTGTTCCGCTTCCCATTTGGTTTTTGCATAGACGCCTTGCGGGTGTGGGGTGGAATTTTCATCATACGGTGGACGTGTTCCATCGAAGACAAAATCAGTGGAAATTTGGATATATTTCATTCCGCGACGTGTCGCCGCATCATACACGTGTCGTGTACCCTCAACATTTATGAGGCGCGCTTTTTCAGGTTCAAGCTCAGCTCCGTCTACATTTGTGTATGCTGCCAGGTGAATAACAAGCTCGGCATCAAGTGTGGCAAAACATGATTGTACAGATTCGGCATTTGTTATATCAAGATCCTCACTCGTGAGCGGGATGCAATGATGGCCTTTTTCGTTCAGAATTTCCGCGACGCGTGAGCCAACCAAGCCACGTGCGCCGGTGAGTGCAATATTCATAGGTTGATGCCGTTATTGTTCGTACTGTTGTTGGTAATACGACTGATACTCTCCGGATTTTATGTGTTTCCACCAGGACTCATTTTCACGGTACCAATCAATGGTTGTTTGAAGCGCGGTTTCAAAGGTGTGTGCAGGATTCCAGCCAAGCTCACGCTGAATTTTACTAAAGTCAATTGCGTATCGGCGATCATGTCCGGGGCGATCTTTCACGTATTCAATCGTTTCTTGGGCATCAACGTGCATGAGTTCACATATTTTTTTGACAATATCGATATTTGACACATCCTGTGTCATGCTTCCCACGCAGTATGTTTGCCCAATTTTCCCTTTCTCAAGCATTGCCTCAATTGCGCTACAGTGATCTTCTACATAGAGCCAATCACGCACATAGAGCCCGTCTCCATATACCGGCACTTTTTTACCATCCATGATGTTGGTTATGGCAAGCGGTATGAATTTTTCAGGAAAATGATAGGGGCCGAAGTTATTGGCACAGTTACTGATCGTTATTGGTAATCCATATGTGTCATAATAGGCGCGAACTAAGTGGTCTGAGCCGGCTTTGGAGGCAGAATATGGGCTGTGTGGATCATATGGTGTCTCTTCTGAAAACTTTTCTTGACTTCCAAGCTCAAGCGCTCCAAATACTTCGTCAGTTGAGATATGATGAAATCGTTTTACTTCATTTTTCAAAGCCGCTTCAAGAAGTACTTGAGTGCCAAGTACATTCGTTTTTACAAAAATGGAAGGGTCAAGAATGGAGCGATCTACGTGACTTTCTGCTGCAAAATGCACAACGGTATCGACCCCTTTCATAAGTTCGCTCATCTTCGAAAGATCGCAAATATTTGCCTTTACAAATGTGTGATGCGGATTCTCTTTGACGTCTTTCAGGTTTTCCATGTTGCCGGCATAGGTGAGCGCATCAACATTTACTATATCGTCCTCAGGGTGATGGCTAAGCCAATAGTGGATGAAGTTTGAGCCGATGAATCCGGCGCCGCCTGTGACGAGAAGTTTCATATGGAACTATTATACTTAATTAGTTGATAGTTGACATGTTGATAGTTGCCTGCCCGCCGAAGCATCTGCGAAGGAGGGATAGTTGATAGTTGTTGTGATTTTCACATTTACCTATTTACGCATTTCTTACTTCCCCTGTTCATAGTGTCTGGAATTGATGAGGCGATCTAGCCTTTGCCAACGTTCTTTTTTAACTGGATGGGGGACATCGTCTGTTAGAATTTTAGTGGCGGCAGTTGCTGGGCGCGTGCTGTACATGGCAAGATATGCTTTTTCATATCCCACTTTCTCACACAAAGCGATAGTATTAGCAAATTCAGCATCGGTCTCGCCTGGAAAGCCAACAATGATATCGGTGGTAAATGACACACCGGGCACACGATCTTTATATTTTTGGATAATTTCAAGATACTGCTCTTGGGTGTACCACCTGTTCATACGCTTGAGTACCGCATCATCTCCCGATTGCACCGGCATGTGGATGGTGCGAGTGATGTTTGGATACTTGGCAATCACATCAATCAATTGATCAGTCATATCCCAGGGATTGCTTGAGTAAAAATCGACTTTTTCAAAACCCATTTGTGCAACTGCCTCCAATAAATAAGGAAAGAGTGTGGGAATACGATAGCGTCCCAAATGTTTCACATACACCGGTTCAATCGGCTTTCCGTTTATCTTAAACTCAATCTTGACTCGTGGATTGGCGAGCGTTGAGTTGGTGTCAAAATATGTTTTTTCTAGATCGCGCTGTGATTGAATGTTTTCATCTCCAAGTAGCAAATCAGATCCGTATGAGTTTACGTTTTGTCCAAGCAGCGTTAGGCTTTTATATCCTTCGTTGACGAGTTGCTGACACTCAGAGATCACATCGTGAAATGGGCGGCTTACCTCACGCCCGCGAGTATAGGGAACTACGCAGAAAGTGCAGAAGTTATTACATCCATTTGAAATGGGTACCCATGCATGAGAATCGTTTTGACGAATGCTTGGGATGTCAAAACCGACTTCTTCAATTGGCATAAATTCATCGGCCGCAGGCATCGCTTTTCTGATTTTGGCCAAAAAAACACCGCTTGAGTCGCGAAACGCCAGCCCCACCATGCAGCCGGTGATAATAATTTTGTAGAGCTCACCTTCTGCAGTTTTTCGCTCCTTTATGAGCTTGAGGTTGTTTACCAAGCCATACACGCGGTTTTCAGCAGACTCGCGCACCATACAGGTGTTGATGATGACGTAGTTTGTGTCTTCATATGATGTGGCCGCAGTCATGCCGCGGCCTTCAAATGCCGCGGTAATACGCTCTGAGTCTGCGACGTTTTGCGCACACCCGAATGTTTGAATAAAATATTTCATGTTAAAGACAAGCGTGGTAAATAGAAATTAGTAAATAGTAAGTGAGTAACGTATGGGTCAGGTAAACTGCCCTGACACCATTTACCATTTACTGACTCGGTTTTTTGATGTGATTGATGAAGACGATAAACACCAAAAGTACTGTGGCGATCGTGGCAAATGCAATAAGTTTTTCATTACCCACAAGAAACAAGCTTGCAAAGCCAAGAATTGCCGAGATGGTCCAGTAAAATACTGCGATACGTCGTCTTCCCCATCCAATCTCAAGCAGCCGATGATGAAAATGTCCCCAGTCAGCACGAAACGGTGATTGCTTATTCTTGAGTCTTCGGATAATGGTGTACACCGCATCCATCATGGGAACTGCCAAAATAAGCAGCGCAGTTCCTATTTTACCAAATGAAAGAAGCGCGAGTATCCCAAGCATAAATCCGGCCAATCCTCCCCCTCCATATCCAGGCATGATTTTTTGTGGGTAAAAGTTGAATGGTAAAAATCCAGCATATGCTCCAGAGACGATAAATGAAAGTGTTGCCACCGCATGTGAGGGAATGTCGTGTGCAGAAAATCGAAGGGCAAGAAGGCCAAGGAAAAATGCGGTGACGCTCACAAAACCAGGAAGTTGTCCGTCCACACCTTTGCTCCAATTAACCATATTTGTGGTCCAGGTAAGCCAAATAATTGCCAGCAGATTGCCGACTACTAAGTAGTCATGTCGCCCTAAAAATGTGATAATTATTGTCCATTTATCAAGCTCAATTGTGCCACCAAATGGATTTGAGATATACGGAATACCTAAGCCAAATCCAACGACCAAAAATGAAATAACAATATTTGCAAAGAAGCGGACATATGGGGAAATATCATAATAATCGTCAGCCAAGCCGACAATTACCAGCAACATCGATGACAAGAGTATGCCAAATATAATTTGATTCAGTGGCACAAATAACAAGCAGCCAATTGCGATTGCGGCAATTATTGGGAGGCCACCTGCACGAGGTATGATGCCGCGATGAGTATGCGCTGGGTGATTGCGACGATTTTTGTCAGTCACTATATTAAAATAGCGCGCCAAGTGTATGGTTGGCCAGGTGAGCAGGGCAGATATGATTGCCGTAGAAAAGAATATCATGATCGCCTGCACCAACATGATTGTTATTATAGCATTGGCAATTGTCCTGCGTTGCAGCAGTTTGGGATATTTTTGTTTTTGCCGGGCTTAGACGTTATGTGACTACAGCACGATGAGTGAGAGGATTTTCAGAAAAAGCAGTACCATCGCAGCCATGAGCACATGGTTGAATCGATCAACGAGTCTTTTGACAAAGGGGGACTCGGCAAATAGTTTGCGCTGCATAAACACATTGAGAAACACAAAAAGGTTCATAAGTACCGGAATCACTAAAATCATCCACCATGGGGCAATCTGCATCTCGCCTTCCACCCGCGAATACCAAAGAGGTACTTCGGGCGGAAGGCGAAGATACGACGCGGCAGCAGTCACCAAGATGATGGCATTTGCGCTTAGTAACGCCTTACGATGACTGAGTTTTGAGGTGTCAAACATACGTATCAACCAGGGGATAGTCTTTGCACAATTGTTCAATTTTCGACGCAATCGGCTTTAATTCTCCTGCGGCTTTTTTGAGAATCAGCGCGCGGTTTTCTGCCTTGCGCTCATCAAGCTGTGTAAGCTCAAGGACGTTTTTGGCTTTTTGAAGCGCCTGAACTGTATCGTTTATACACGATGCAACGATCTTCATTTGTGCTTCTTTCATGCCTCGGCTGGTGACGCCCGGGGTCCCAAGCCGAATACCGGATGGGTAAAATGGCGGATTGGGATCAAACGGAACGGCATTTCGATTGAGAACGATTCCCACCGCTTCGCATCCTTCGGCCACGGTGTTCCCAAGCAGCGCTTTGCTTTGCAAGTCAACAAGCAACAAATGGCTATCAGTACCTCCGGAGACAAGCTCGAATCCAAATGACTGGAGTTGATCAGCAAGCACAATTGCATTTTTGACAATTTGTTGCGCATATTTAGGAAACGATTTACTCGATGCCTCCTTTAGCGCCACGCCAATGCCCGCGATGGTATTTTCATGTGGTCCACCCTGAAGGCCTGGAAACACTGTTTTATCGATGCGTTTTGCAAGTTCTGGATCTTTCTCAAGCCCGCGACTGGTAACCATGACCATGGCACCACGTGGGCCACGCAGTGATTTATGAGTGGTTGTGGTTAGTATGTGTGCGTGTTTAGCAGGTGATGGATAGGCGCCGCCTACAATCAGGCCAGAAATGTGCGAGATGTCTGCCAGAAGATAGGCACCAACCTCATCGGCAATTTTCGCAAACTTTGCCCAATCAATGTGGCGGGGGTAAGCCGTAGTGCCGGCAATAATTAATTTCGGCTTTTTCTCCCGAGCCAAGCGCTCAACGCCTTCATAATCAATGTATCCTGATTTGGTCACGTCGTATTGGATTGAGTCAAAAAGACGACCGGTAACTGATGCAGCCGCGCCGTGGGTTAGATGACCACCGGAGGCGAGCGCAAGTCCAAGGATGGTGTCGCCCGCGTTTAAGACTCCCAACAATACGGCCAGGTTTGCCGGTGAACCGGAATACGGTTGGACATTTACATGTGCCACATCAAAAAGCTGGCGCGCTCGTTCGGCTACTAAGGACTCGAGTTCGTCAACAATCGCCTGACCTTGATAATAGCGTTTATATGCATAGCCTTCAGCATACTTATTTCCCAAGCATGAGCCAACCGCTTCCTCAACTGCCTTTGAAGCAGTATTCTCGGAAGGGATCATCATCAATGTATGTTGTTGTCTCTTTTC
The DNA here is from genome assembly GCA_964445135.1 of uncultured Gammaproteobacteria bacterium. Classification (GTDB taxonomy): domain Bacteria; phylum Patescibacteriota; class Microgenomatia; order UBA1406; family GWC2-37-13; genus JACOTV01. Next base: position 52,122 of record CAYUJW010000001.1, on the reverse strand, counting down.
CTCTCGTTTAATGAGTGTGTAAATTTGTTTATCAGTTTTTTGTACGTATTTCATGAATAAAAAAAGAAATTTAAAATGAGGTTCGCGTTATCACAAGATGGATGGAGCAGATTACAACATATTCACCATACTACCAAAATACACCTCATTCGTCAAAGCATGAATGAGGGGGCTTTAGACTTTTTCTGTTACCTTGTAGATCATTTTCTTTTTAAAGATCATTCGTGTGTGGGCGTCAAGGGCAGGAAGCGATGACAGTACGAATGAAACAAGGGGGAGGAGATACCATTGGATAAACATAAACGGCAGCCCAATTGCTGAGGTATCTTGCTTGAGTTGTTTGCGAATTTTAAAGTCGTAATACAGATAAAGCGCAATAAATGAAGAGGAGAACGTGAGGATAAAGCTTGATACCTTGGGAAGCAGAAAGCCAAGCACCGTGCGCTTAAAATACGGGTTAACGAGTGGTGGCACAAATGCGCTGACTGTTAATATGAAAAACGAAGTTGGCCACAGCAGATGGGTTTCAGAAAGATAGGCGACTTTGCTCAGACGAGCAGTCAAAGGAACGTGTGTTGAGGTAAATGACTTGCGAATCGCATATCCAATATCGCTAACACCCCACGCCCAACGTTTTTCCTGTTCGTATCGTGTTTTGAATGTTTTGAATGCTCCGCCTGAATATGCTGCATCTCCGTTAATAATTGTATAGAGGGGGATGGTCTTTACCCGAGTGCCGTGAGTGAAAAACGCTTGGAGGTGGATATGCCAGTCTTCTGGAATAATGTCGACATCCCAATATCCAACGCTTTCCAAAAGCTGTAGTGATGTTGAGTATGTTGAAACTTGAATGAGGCGTTTGGTTTGAGATAAAAACGCCAGGCGCAAGATGGAGGAGAGTGTTGCTTGCATACGTACAAAAAAGGGGAGCTGTCTGAAGTTGTTGTACAGTAAGACCGGCGCCCAGTAGAAATGGTACAGTCGATCCTCATCACGCACGTATTCGTAGCTGAGGTAAGAAAAGTAGTTGTGAGCCAATATGCTGTCGGCGTCGCAGACGGTGATGAGCGCGTTTTGCGGAGCAATGCCTTTTTCTCGCGCATATTCACTGATTTGGCGCGCAGCATGTGTTTGGTTGCTCGCTTTTCCTGGCGCTTCATGAGGTTCTAAAACGTGATATGTGCACAGAGTGTCTTTAAAGAAACTTCCGTATTGTGCAATAAGCCTTTTCCCAATTTCAGGCGCTTCCTCTTCGCGCTTTTCAAACGCCAACACAAGGTAAATTGACTTATGTGGATAATTGTTTTTTGTAATTGCTGCAATAGTCTCTTCAAGCTTGTAGATCGGTTCTTTGTAATTTGGAATGATTACGAAGTGGTGAAGCGCTGCAACCGCTTTGTTTTTGGACACTTTGGTGTGGTACGGTATGAGCTGATGCAGTTGAATTTCTCGATATGATTTGACACAGTAATATACTGTTTGTGCCGATTTATAGAAGAAGTACACGTTAAATGCCAATATGAAGTAGGCAACAACTGCGGGGTGAAAAGGGGAGAGCCACAATGGAAGCGTGATAAGAAGCCAGCTCATAACTGGAATGACCGCATCACATGCATGTTCAAACCAGTGGGAGGTAATAATTCGATGCTTCATATCAGGTCATTATACTAATTTAGTTGATAGTTGACATGTTGATAGTTGCCTGCCCGCCGAAGCATCTGCGAAGGAGGGATAGTTGATAGTTTCTTAACACACATTGTCATTCCCGACTCCGATGAGGGAATCCAGGATTTGAGACTCATATCGTATCGGGTTACGGTAGTCGGTAACGAAACTCGTTACGTCAAACGGTTACGTGTGTAAAATACATTACCCTCACCTTGGCCCAAACCAGCCTCGTCGCCGTCGCCGTTTCCAAGACACATGCCGCTTGAGCTGGATTCCCGCCTTCGCGGGAATGATAAGAGGAGCAGCAGCTTCTTCACTCTTAATTCTCACTTCTTACTTCCTCCTATTCGCATTCAGCTTACTGCCATGCGCTGCAGATGAGGCGGAAGGGGCAGAAGTCACAATGAGGGCCAACTTTTGGTTCGTAGTTTGCTTGCTGAATCTTGTGTACTTGCTCAACCAAGGCGGTACGGGTATTTTCAATATCATCAAGATTTTTGGCGACAGTCACCGACTCGTTGTTTTGAAGGTAGTAAAAGGTGAGTTCGATTTTGCCAATCGGCTTGTTGTACAGGCTTGGCTCCATCGCTGCCATTGTGTAGATGGAAAGTTGCAAGCTTTTACTCAGCTGCTTATCATCTGGCTTTTTACCTGTTTTATAGTCAATAATTCGGATTACTCCATCACCCATGTCGTCCACGCGATCAATCTTTCCCGTTACAAATATTTGATCTTGAACTTTTATCTTGAAAAATTTCTCAAGATCAATGGGCTTAATATGCGGCGTGTGATAGGTGTTGTAAAATTGCGTAAGCATTTGTCGACCCTCAGCTTGCATCCGCTTTTCATGCACTGATGATGCATAGCCAACCGGTACCCACGCTTGCTTAAATATCTCCAATAGATCGTCAACACTTAAATTGGTATTTTCTCGGTATCGAGTGTAGAAGGTTTGAAGTGCGCTGTGGATACTGGTCCCAAAAGAGGCTGCAGAATTACTCGATGAGGGGATTTTGAGCACATACTGATATTTATATCGAAGCGGACACATTTCGTAGGTGTCCAACTGTGAGTATGAGATTTGGGCATATGCGTTGGTTGGTGGTTGCGGGTTGGTAGGTTGTGGTTGCGGCGTGTCGTCTGGCTTAAAGTCGAAGATATTCAGTTGCTGTTTGCTCTCAATTTGTTTTTGTGCCCGAGCATCTACTTCTTTTTGCCCAAGTGCTTCATACACAAAAGGCGAGATTTTCTGCGCACGCTTTGCGTCACCATAGAGTTGCGAGCTGCATAAATATAGATGGTCTTTGGCGCGTGTCATTGCAACGTAAAATAAACGACGTTCTTCTTGCAGGTGAAAGTCGCCGCTTGGCAGAGCTTCTTTGATAAGCTCAACCGGAACAGGGATTGGGTCTTTTCTGTTTCGGGAGGGGAAGCGAGTGGCGGTGGTATTTGCGATAAAGACAACGGGAAACTCCAATCCTTTTGAACCATGTACGGTCAATATGTGCACCGCATCTTCACGAGCAACATCCAGATCTCCTGCTGAGGGGGATTCGCCCATATCCATACTCATCTGAAGAAAATCAACAAGTGCAAACACAGAAGCATCGTCATGACTTGCTTCAAATGACTTTATTCGTTCAAAAAAGGTGGTAAGAATCTTTACGTCGCGCACATCAGCACTTTCTGCAGCAAGCTCTTTTAATATCCCCGTGTCCTGAAGGAGCATGTATAAGATCTGACCGGCAGTGTGAGTGGAGATAAGTTTTAAATGATTTACGATATGTGTGCGTATTTCAGCAAGAGTTTGGAAACTAAATTCAGTCATTCGGGGAAGATGAGGGCGATATATGTCATAGTCTTCATGGCGCGCGCTAGTATGTAAATCACAAGCGATTTCCAGCGCATGGTGAAGTGATTGAGCAGTCTTTTTGGCAAATGCCACAAGGTACGCTAGATCACGTGCGTCCAGCTTAAATATGGGCATGCACAGCACGCGATACATGGCCGTTGCATTCTCTGGGTCTGCGAGCACTTGTAGGTATGCAATAAGGTCCTTTACCGAATCTTGCTTGTACAGCGCACTTGGACCATGGAATTGGTAGGGAATCCCTGCATGAGCAAATTCTTTGACAAAGGGGTCTGCGTGATTGTTTGCGCGCACCAACAGCGCCATGTCGCCATAGCTGTATTTTTCGGCATGGCGCTTGATCTGGCTTGCAACATACGTTGCCTCATCCTCTACACGCGTGCAAAGCGTATATTCAACTGGTGCGCCTTTTTCACCAGACCCGGCAACCAGTCTCTTGCTAATTCCAAGTTGAGCTTCGAGGGTGTCTGGATCGTTATGTTTGATGAGACGATATGAACTGTCCAATATCTGCTGACTTGAGCGATAATTGACGTTGAGAGTTACTTGCTTTGCTCCCTCATAATCAGTCATAAAGGTCAAAATGTTTGAAACAGAGGCGCCTCGAAACTTATATATTGCCTGCGAATCGTCGCCTACGACTGTCAATATGGGGGAAGTGGTGTAGTCACCGGGCGGACACAAGAGCTTGATAAGTTCGTATTGCGCAATGTTTGTGTCTTGAAACTCATCTACAAACACATATTTCAGTTGAGCTTTGATTCGTGCCAAAATGTGTGGGTGGGTGCGGTAAAGCTGCAGAAGATAATAAATCAAGTCAGCATAATCCTTAACTCCGTCTATGGCTTTTTGTGATTGATATGCTTCATACATTGCACAAAGCTCGACGTAGCTTGCAATCTCATCTTCCAAATAGTGTTCTTCAGTCAAGGTGTCGACCCATGCGCGATAATCCACAGGACTAATATCTTCATCACGCAGGCGGCTCACGTGTTGAATGAGTGCTGCAATAAACTTGCCCGGATTGCCAAGTGGTCGAAAACGAGTGAGATTGAATGAGAATAGTCGCTGCTTCACATATGAGATAGTTTCAGCCTCACTCATGAGTCGATAGGTGGGATTAAGACCAACGTGTATACCTTCGCTTCGTAAAACTGAGTCAGCATAGGAATGAAATGTGCTGATTAAGGTCTGAGAGTATCCGTAGGGAAGTTTCTCATCTACCCGCTGCTCCATTTCGCTTGCTGCTTTTTCTGTAAAGGTAAGCGCCAGTATCTCATCTGGCCGTGCTCGACTCTCCGAAACGATATGATGTATTTTTTCAACGAGCGTTGTGGTCTTGCCGGTTCCTGCGCCGGCCACAATCAACATTGGGCTGTCAAGATGTTCAATAGCCTGCTTTTGACTGTCGTTAATGTGGCTTGCCATGTGGCTACTATTGTATCACAGGGTGCACACCGTCCTCATCTGGTGAATACCGAGGAAAATGAGGTATTTCAAACCTTTATATATACATATATATGTGCAATTGGCAGCATACAGGTTGAGATCCGCCCATTCCAAAGGTTTGTGCCCCTTGATTTTTTATGCTTTGCAAAGTAACATTAGTATCACCTGCTCTATTTTTATATGAGCAGCGTCTTTATTGTCAGGTTGTTAACCTAACATATTATTATTTTCAATATACAATTCATATGGCGGACGTATTTCAACGTAATAAACCACACTTGAACATCGGTACCATTGGTCACGTCGATCATGGAAAAACTACCACCACATCGGCTATTCATACCATCCTTGCTACCAAAGGACTCGCTAAGGCGATGAAGTATGAAGAAATCGACAAAGCTCCCGAGGAAAAAGCTCGTGGAGTAACCATTAACATTCATCATTCTGAGTACGAGACCGAAAATCGACATTATGCTCATATTGATGCACCAGGTCATGCAGATTACATCAAAAACATGATTACCGGCGCAGCCCAGATGGACGGCGCAATTCTTGTGGTATCAGCTCCTGATGGACCTATGCCGCAGACCCGAGAACACATTCTTCTTGCAAAGCAGGTAAACGTGCCAGCGATTGTTGTGTACTTGAACAAATGTGACATGGTTTCAGATCCTGAGATTTTGGAACTCGTCGAAATGGAAGTCCGCGATTTGTTAAACAAATACGGATACCCAGGTGATGAAGTGCCAGTCATTAAGGGATCATCGCTCAAGGCCTTAGAAGGCGATGCGCAATACATCAAAGCCATTGAGGATTTGATGGCAGCAGTCGACTCATATGTGCCAGAGCCAGTCCGTGATACTGATAAACCATTCTTGATGCCTGTTGAAGACGTCTTTACCATCCAAGGCCGCGGAACCGTGGTTACTGGGCGTGTAGAGCGCGGAATTCTTAAGGTCAACGAAGAGGTTGAAGTTGTTGGACTCTCCAAAAGCGGTAAAAAGTCAGTGGTAACCGGAATCGAAATGTTCCGCAAGCAACTTGATGAAGCTCGCGCCGGAGACAACACAGGACTACTTTTGCGAGGTATCGAGAAAACTGACGTTCAACGCGGTCAAGTAATTGCCAAAGTTGGATCAGTCACTCCTCATACTGAGTTTGAAGCAGAAATTGTTGTATTGACCAAAGAAGAAGGTGGCCGTCACAGCCCATTCTTCCAAGGATATCGTCCACAATTTTACATCCGCACTACTGACGTAACAGGTGAAGTAACATTGCCTGCAGGTGTTGAGATGGTTATGCCTGGCGATAACTTGAAGATCAATGCTAAGTTGATTTATCCAATTGCACTCGAAGAAGGTCTTAAATTCGCAATTCGCGAAGGTGGACACACAGTCGGTGCAGGTGTCATCACCAAAGTAACAAAGTAACCCACTTTATTAGTAAGTGTGTAGATTTGCAAGTTGCGAGAGGGTATGTTAAAATATCTTCTCGCAGCTTGACATTTACAAACTTGTTTTAGCTAGAGAATCAGTTTTCAAAGCAAAATTTGCACATTAAAATCCTATGCCAAAAGGTCGAATCAGAATCAAATTAAAAGCGTATGACCATCGTCTCATTGACGATACGTGTCAGAAGATCGTTGACAGCGCCATTAAGACCGGTGCCTCAGTCCTCGGTCCTATTCCACTGCCAACAAAGCATGAAATATACGTGGTAAACAAATCGACCTTTATTGACAAGGATTCACGTGAGCATTTCGGACTCCGTATTCATAAACGACTTCTTGATATTCAAAACCCAACCAATCAGACGATTGATTCTCTGATGCATCTTGAGCTTCCCGCCGGTGTTGAGGTTGAAGTAAAGATGTAATCTCCCATTCACCTTCCTCCTCCCCTTTTTTATGTTTTCGGCTCACGCCACTTTTGAGCATTGGGCGTGTAGAAGCATATTGCAGCTGCACAAATTCTTCCTCGATACACAAATGTATGTTGCGGCGCACATGTGCCCCGCCTTTATTGAGAGCTTGCAATGAGTCGTACGAGTAGGTTGGCTCAATGTGATAGAGTACAATTACATAAGATGAAAAACGATGGTCGTATAGGCGGTGTTGTTCGGCAGTATTTTGCTGTTTTAACGTGCATCGCAATCACTTTATTTACATTAAATAGCGTTTCATATGCAGCAAGTCCGGTCAATGTTGGTGTGGACTTTACCGTTGCTGCCGACCAACCAAATTGGTATCATCATGAACAAAATCATATTCGCATACAAAGAAATGGTGGCCCAGCGGATGCAGCACTTCTTGAAGCAATCGACACAAAGAACGAGCGGGCATTTGTACGGCTGGATAAATGGAAACCAACTATATCTGCGCCGCTTAAGACTGAGCATGGACGGTATGGGTTGGGTGATAGCTGGCTTGAAGATATGAATAATCGTGGAGTTGCTCCATGGATCACCCAAGAAGTCGACGCCTGGAAAGATACGCATGATTGGTGGATTGAACCGCCGTTGAGCCGGCAGGACCTAGACTCCTATGAAGCACTTCTATACGATATAGTGCTTTACATAAAGCAAAAATCTCCTCAAACACAGATAGTTGAGATGATGAATGAGCCGAATTTAGGTAGATTTAGACTGAATACTCAAGACCAAGTTAATTTATATTTAAGTAATGCTCGTGTTGTAAACAGACTCAATAGGGAGCTTGGGTTGCCAAAGCCTGGCTCACCAAAGCTCATCTCAGGCGGCCCTTCTTCAATCAAAACAGCATTTGTCGCAAATGGCGGCGAATATCAGTTTAAAGCGTGGGTTGACGGAGTATTTGCAGCGCCAGATTTTGAAGAAATTGTGCCAGCTTTTTTCTCTTTCCATCGTTTTGGTTCTTCCCAACAACCAAGTTTATTTTATGATATCGCACGAACGGTAAGAACATATCTTGATGAACCAAAGTTTGGCGACGCATGGGCAAACACCCCCATTTGGGTCACCGCATATAATTTACGAGGAGAAGCGGATTTTACGGCTGACCCAACTGCTGTACAAACGGCGCAAGCTGCAGCCTCGTTTGCGGCGTCACACCACTTCTTTATGGAAGGAAACATTGCCGCATCTGCAGTATTTGCGCAGTCAAACTATAGGGACTATATCAATAGTGTACTGATGGCAGAGGCTCAAACAGGAAGTCCTCCATTAAGTTATTATCGGCCAGGGCGAAAAACAACTATATATAATTACTTTGATATGCTTAGCCGTATTGATGGGACGCGGGTAAAAGTGCTACAAACAGGTAGTCCTGCTATGAACGAGGATGGGGTTGGATTTGGAACAGAGGCGGTTAAAGGTGAGAGAAAAGGATGGATTATGGGCTGGAATTACGGGTATCCTGGAAATCCACCAGATGTCAGCGCAACCTACACACTCAAAGGGCTTGATAGGCTTGGTATTTCAGCAACCGAGGAAGCGGTAGCAAAGATATATAAAATTGACAGTATGCACAGTAATGTCGCAGCAGGCAATATTGCGCGCGATGGACTTGAATTGGTTGACACAGTGCGCCTTGCCCCCGGTAGTAATTCGCGAGATATTCGTTTAGAAGTCGAGGGGCAAAGCGTAGTATTGATTGAGGTATCGCCGTCTTCAATAACGCCAACACTTGGGGTTACCCCAATTACAACTGTCTTACCAACGATTCTTCCTTCTGTGACACCAAGTCGAGCTCCGACTCTCGTGCCAAGTTGCGAGCCTGCTCAGATGGGAGACGCCAACTGCGATGGCGCTGCAAGTTTGGTCGACTATGTAATATGGAGGGGTGAATTCCTAGGTTCCTGCACAGCAGCTGCGCCAGAAAATTGTGGTCTCGATGAAAATAATGATGAAGCTTGGTGGATAGTGACTTCAACCAAGATGGCACGGTCACTATTGCCGATTACTCGCTCTGGATGAATGCGTATCTGAGCAGATGAAGGCCGAGGGGGTTTTGGGGGTACTTGCACCAGCTTGATTGACTGTTTTTGGTACATTAATTGCAAAACGCTATATCACTTGTCAAAGCTGAATGAGTACGTTATAATAGTGATTGTCGATTTGATGTACTCATCCTACATTAGTGCGACATATTTACAACAACTTGGTTTATTGGGAAAACCCAAAAAATGGGCTTTCTTTTTAGTCATTATCGCCTTTAGTCACCACCGCGCATCTTGCTTCACAATTAGTTGCAAAAAATGCAAAGCATGACCAATAAGGGCGGAGAAAAACGATTCATCGTTGTATGAATCGAGTAACACACATGAACGGCTGTATATTAGGTATTAAACAAGAACAATCACAACGCTTCTCCGAAGTTGGTGTTCGTATGCCTATAACCACCATTCATACTTCACCTACCTATCTTGTCGGTATCACATCTTCTGAAAAGCAAGGCTATGTCAGCATCAAACTAGGCTTTGGAACAAGTAAAAACATCGCAAAGCCAGTCAAGGGAGAGTTAAAAAAAGCGGGGATCGAAGCCCCGCTTCGTTTTTTGAGAGAGTTCAGACTCGATAATACCCGTGACATAACAGTAATTGAAGAAGAAGGAAAACGCGGCGTTCAATGTGGTGAAGTAAAGGTATTTATTGGAGAAGAAGTAAAGCCAGAACTGTTTTTTAAAGCAGGAGATATGATTGATGTCAGCGGTGTCTCAATTGGAAAAGGATTTCAAGGAGTAGTAAAGCGACATGGATTTGCTGGTGGGCCAAAAACACACGGTCAGTCTGACCGTTGGCGTGCCCCCGGATCGATTGGCTCAGGAACCACCATTGGACGTATTTTTAAAGGTCTTCGCATGGCAGGTCGAATGGGTGGAGATCGAGTAACTGTCGCAGGACTTCAAGTAGTTGAGGTGACAGACACCGGCCTTATCATTAAAGGATTAGTTCCTGGCCGACGAAATGGCCTGCTTGAGGTTCGTAAACAATAATACAGAATAGATAATTACCTATTAATTATGGCAACAACAAAAAAACCAGTAACGAAAAAAAAGACAAACGAGGGTGGGTCAAACCTCTCTGTGTATGATCTTTCTGGTCGACAAGTGAAGACTGTTCCAGCATCAGGTGCTCTTTTTGGCCAAAATGTCAACAAAGCAGTATTGGCTACCTACGCAAAAGTCTACTTAACAAACCAGCGACAAGGTACTGCCTCAACAAAAACGCGATCATATGTCACTATGACCTCAAAGAAGATGTATCGTCAAAAAGGGACAGGTCGTGCACGACACGGCGCAGCAAATGCCCCTCTTTTTGTTGGTGGAGGTGTTGCATTTGGTCCACTTCCAAAAGAATACTCAAAGAATCTTAATAAAAAACAAAAAAGAATTGCTATTGTTTCTGCGCTATCTGATGCTCACAACCGTGGAGCAGTCGCGGCACTTGATGAATCGATTGCTGCAATGAAGCCAAACACTGCCTCAGTTGCTGCAATGCTTCGAGTGCTTGAAGCACCAAAACGAATATTGTTTATATTGCCAAAGATTGAAAAAGCAGGACTTGTCTTGTCTGCACGAAACATACCAAACGTGGTAATTATGGATGCAAAGTCTATTAATGCATATGAGGTCATGAGGGCCAAGCATATATTGTTTGTTGAATCAGCATTGTCAATTGCCGAAGCGCATTTTTCAAAAAAAGATGACGAATCGGCCAAAGTCGAAGCAAAGCCCGTAAAAACGGCTGTTTCATCATAATTTACATGAGCGTACAAAATACTATTATTGGACCTGTGTTGACTGAAAAAGCGACAGATATGGCGGCCCGCGGCGTCTATACGTTTTCAGTGATGCCACTGGTGACCAAGCACTCAATCGCTCGTTCTCTTGAAGATATGTACGATGTTGAAGTTGCAAAAGTGCGCGTATTGACGAAAAAAGGACGAAGTAAGAGGATTGGAAAAACACGACGAGAAGTGTCAACCGCTGATCAAAAAATTGCATACATTTGGCTTAAAAAAGGCACGTTAGAATTATTCCCAAAGGCGTAAACATATGGCAGCACGACGTAGACCAGGAGTTCCAACAACACACGAACCAGAAAAATCGCTTATTGAGATTCTGAAGAAGCATTCAGGACGAGATAATAAGGGTCATATTTCCGTGCGTCATCAAGGTGGTCGTCAAAAGCGATATTATCGTTTGATTGACTTTAAGCGAAGTAAGCGCGATGTCGATGGGACTGTTGCGACAGTAGAATACGATCCAAATAGAAATGCATATATTTCTCTTATTCAATACGCAGACGGTGAAAAACGATATATCTTAAACCCCAAATCGTTGCAGATTGGCGATCATGTGTTGGCGGCCGAGACTACAGAAGTCAAGCCAGGAAATGCAATGCCACTTCGCAACATCCCAATTGGTGTTGAGGTTCACAATGTTGAACTTCGCCCAGGTCAAGGGGGAAAAATGGTGCGCGGTGCTGGAAATGCCGCAATGGTTGTTGCTAAAGATGATCAATATGTTCAGCTAAAGATGCCATCAGGCGAAGTGAGAAAGTTTTTCGCAGCATGCTATGCAACAATTGGCGTTGTTGGTAATTCTGAATTCAAATATCAGCAAATTGGAAAAGCAGGTCGAAAGAGACTGATGGGTATTCGTCCGACAGTTCGAGGTGTGGCACAACATCCTGGAAGCCATCCACACGGTGGAGGAGAAGGACGAAGTGGTACCGGTATGCATCCAAAGACTCCATGGGGTAAGATTGCACATGGTGGACGCACACGCAACAAATATGCATGGACAAAGAAGTTAATTGTAAAACCACGATAAAATTATGGAAGCAAGCGCATATATCAAAAACGTTCCAATGTCACCTAAAAAACTACGCTTTTTAGCAGTAGAAGTGAGGGCAATGAAGCCTTCTGAAGCGATAAAGGTGTTAAACTATACAAACAAAAAAGGAGCTCGAATATTGCGTGATGCGATCGCTTCGGCGGTTGCCAATGCAAAAAACACTTTAAGAACGAGTGAAGATTTGTTACAATTTAAAGCTCTGATCATTGAAGAGGGCATGAAGATGCGTAGATTTCGTGCAGGAAGCAAGGGAATGGCAAAGCCATATGTTCGAGCATTCTCTCATGTGAAGGTAATTGTTGTGACAACGGGACGAGTAAATGCAGCCACCAAGGATAGTGTGCCTGATGCAGCCGCCTCAGTTGAAGAGAAAAAAGAAGTTGTTAAAAATGAGGCAAGCACAAAGAGTGCTGCTGCAAAGACACGCACGGCCGCCGCAACCAAAGTTGCCAAGCCAAAGCAAGCAGAGAAGCCAAAACCCCAGCGAGTTAGTCGCAAGGGAATGTAATCAAAATTATTAGAGAGTTTATTTATTATTTTAAGATATTTATAAAACGTGGGTCAAAAAGTACATCCAAAAGGTCTCAGACTCGGAATTGTCTATAACTGGAGTTCCAGATGGTTTTTTTCTGATAAAAAACAATATCGAGACAGTTTGCACATTGACATAGAGATTCGAAAGCAATTAATGGAAACGTTTAAATACGCTTCAATTACTGCTGTTGAAGTTGAGCGCGCGATTAACAAAATCACGGTCACCATTTACTCAGTCAAGCCAGGCATGATTATTGGCCGCGGAGGAAAAGGTTTGGAGGATGTCAAGAAGATTGTTGAAAAAGCAATGTACAAGGACCGCGTGCCAGATAAAAAAGATGGAAAGCAGTCTCGAGTAGATTTGCGTATTGAGCCTGTCAAAAAGCCATATTTAAGTGCATATTATGTAGCGCAGTCAATTGCCGAGCGATTGGCCCGAAATTTCCCACATCGCAGCATTTCACACAGCAGTATGGATCGCGTGATGGAGGCAGGTGCAAAGGGAGTGAAAATTGAGTTAGGAGGACGTATTGGAGGAGCAGAAATTGCCCGCCGTGAAAAATTCTTTCAAGGCACAGTTCCTGCGTCAACAATTCGAGAAGATGTCGACTTTGCTATTTATCCAGCGCTAACTAAGTCAGGATATGTAGGAGTCAAAGTCTGGATATGTAGATAAGCAATTGTAGATTACAGAAGAAAAAATACTATGTTAGCACCAAAACGACAAAAACATCGAAAGCAATTTAGAGGTCAATGGCGACGAATTGCAGTCAAGGGAGATACCTTAAACAATGGTTCGATGGGTATTAAATCACTTGAGCAGGCCTGGATTAAGGACCGAGAGATCGAAGCTTGTCGCGTAGTGTTGGCACGAGCCACACGAAAAGTGGGAAAGTATTGGATCCGATTGTTTCCCGATAAGCCATTTTCTAAAAAGCCACCAGAGGTAACCATGGGATCTGGAAAAGGTGATATTTCTCACTTTGTTGCATCGGTTGTACCCGGTCGAGTAATGTTTGAGCTTGAAGGTATAGACGAGGTAAAAGCGCGAGACATATTGCGAGTTGTGTCTTCAAAGTTATCAGTGAAGACAAAGTTTGTAACAAAACACGATCTATGAATAAAGCAGTAAATCAGTTGCGTGAAAAATCACGAGTAGAGCTTGAGAAGATGGAGCGCGAAGCTCGAAAGGCTCTTGCTGTGGCACAGGTTGAGAGTCGAACCAACCCACCAAAAGATAGCAATACTAAATCAAAAAATCGAAAAGAATTGGCACGAATATTAACGATTAAGAATAGTAAAAAAGAATAACTATGGCACAAATAATCACCGGTACTGTTGTTTCAACAAAAATGCAAAAGACTGTTGTTGTGAGTGTTACATCTCGCATGCGACACCCGTTGTATAAAAAAGTTATTAAAAGAACTCGTCGATTTAAAGCACATTGTGAGCTTGATGGAATTGTTGAAGGCGATATGGTCGCAATCCAGTCTGTTCGCCCACGATCAAAAGAAGTAAGCTTTGAAGTTGTTAAGAAAGTTGAAGTGAAATAAAAACCCTATGTTACAATTACGATCCATGCTCAAAGTTGCCGACAATTCTGGGGCCAAATTGGTCCAGATGATTGGTATGCCAAAAAAAGGGAATCGTAAGCATGCATATATTGGTGATGTGATTACCGTAGTGGTGAAGGACTCGATTCCTTATGCACAGGTGAAAAAAAGCGATATCGTTCCAGCCGTTATAGTCCGTACACGCAAAGAAGTTCGACGTGCAGACGGAAGCTATATTCGATTCGATGAAAACGCCTGTGTAATATTGGCGTCAAAAGAAGTGCAAGATCCAAAAGGGACACGTATTTTCGGACCTATTGCAAAAGAGATAAAAGATTTAGGATTTAACAAGATTGCCAGCTTAGCTGAAGAAATTTATTAATAAGGACATATATGAAACTTAAAAAAGGAGACACTATCATCGTTATGGCTGGCCGAGATGCCGCTCGACAAGGAAAGATTGAGCGGGTATATGCCAAGCAATCAACAATCATGGTTGATGGTGTCAATATGTACAAGAGACATATTAAAAAAAGCGAACAAACACCAGAAGGCGGAATTGTTGAGTTGCCACGTGCAATCAATGTTTCAAAAGTGGCCTTGCTTTGTCCAAAATGTAAAAAACCAACACGAGTAGGATATAAGATTGAGAAGCAGAAGAAAATTCGTATCTGCCGCAAATGTAGTGCCGCATTGTAAAAAACTATAAAGCTATGAAAGACCAATATCTCAAAGAAATAAGCCCAGCAATTCAAAAAGAATTGAATATTAAGAATGTGATGGAAATACCACGCATTACTAAAATTGTTTTGAATGTTGGTGTGGGAGAAGTAACAACGAACAAAGGCGCATTGGAAAAAGTGCAGGAACAGTTGAGTTTGATCGCCGGTCAAAAAGCGGTTGTAACAAAAGCCCGCAAGTCAGTTTCGACCTTTAAAATTCGAAAAGGACTACCAATTGGTACAAAAGTCACCCTACGAGGCGATAATATGTACATATTTTTGGAAAAATTGATTAGAATAGTAATCCCACGTATTCGCGATTTTCGAGGAATATCTGAATCCAGCGTTGATTCATACGGAAATTTGAATATTGGGTTTAGTGAGCAAACACTATTTCCTGAAATTGAGTTTGATAAAATTGACAAGATTCGCGGATTACAAGTGACCGTTGCAACAACGGCTAAAACACACGAACAAGGAAAAGTACTATTTACTCATTTTGGAATTCCATTCGCAAAATAACATATGGCAAAAACATCCGACATAGTAAAGTTTCAAAAGAAGCAAAAATTTGCGGTTCGACAAGTGAACCGTTGTGAATTATGTGGACGATCGCGTGCATATATTCGACGCTTCGGTTTATGTCGTATATGTTTTAGAAGTCGCGCATTAATTGGAGAGATTCCTGGAGTTAAGAAAGTATCTTGGTAAGCAGTTTTAATATAAATAATTATGAGTAGATCACTAAAAAAAGGCCCATTTGTTGACGAAAAGCTATTGAAGAAAGTTATGGCTCAAAAAGAGTCTGGAAGTCACGATGTTATAAAGACATGGTGTCGACGTTCCCAAATATCGCCTGAGTTTGTTGGGCACAAGTTGGGAGTATATAACGGACGCAAACACGTTGAGTTTTTAGTTACCGAATCGATGGTCGGCTACCGAGTTGGGGAATTTTCACCAACACGTGCGTTCCGCACACACGGTAAGATTACAAAGAAGATTATTTCGGCCACGTAAAATACACCTATGAATCATCCAATTATCGATCTAGCAATCCGTATCAAAAATGGCTATATGGCCCGTCGAGAGACCATTGAAAGTCCAAGTTCATTGTTTCGCATTCAGGTTTTGAAGAAACTCGAAGAGCTCGGATATGTTGAGTCATTTGAAGAATATGGCGACATAAAAAAGAATGTCACCATTAATTTGTCGTACAAAAATGGAGAGCCGGCTGTATCAAATGTTAAGTTGTTTTCAACACCAGGACAGCGTCAATATGTGGCTGCCAAACAGTTGAAGCCAGTACTAAATGGATTGGGACATGCAATCATCTCAACATCAAGAGGAATTATGTCGAATGTTGAAGCAAAGAAGCAGAAAGTTGGAGGAGAGTTGTTGTTTGAAATTTGGTAAAAAATTATGTCAAAAATCGGAAATACACCAATAACAATTGTAGCGGGA
>CAYUJW010000001.1:1831-36020 GCA_964445135.1 uncultured Gammaproteobacteria bacterium | reverse complement strand
GGGAGTCAGCGTTGAACTCACCCCTGGTTTAATCACTGTTCGTGGTCCAGAAGGTGTTCTTAGTGTTGCTATCACGCCAAAACTAAAGGTTGAGCAAGTTGAAAATATTCTCAATGTGATCCGACTATCAAATGACAAAAAGACTCGTTCAATGCATGGATTGACGCGCAAACTTATTGCAAACGCGGTTGAAGGAGTGACCAAACGATTTGAGAAAAAGCTTGAAGTAGTTGGCACAGGCTACAATGTTAAGATGCAAGGTGAGGGAATGGTGTTTAAGCTTGGCTATTCACACCTTATTGAGATGAAGAAGCCTGAGGGAATTCGCTTTGCAGTTGAAGGAAACAACATCACGGTGTCAGGAATTGATAAACAATTAGTTGGAGAAGTGTCGAATAAGATTTACACACTGAAAAAACCTGATCCTTATAAAGGAAAAGGTCTTCGATATGCTGGTCAAGTTGTTAAATTGAAGCCAGGAAAGAAGGCAAAAGCCTAATTTTGTTTATTGAAATAATTTAGAAAGGAAATAATACCCATGGCAATTACACATAATGCAAAAACAAGACGAGCTGCCAGAACCCGTGGAAAAATGCACGGAACAGCCCAAAGACCTCGTATTAGTGTGTTTCGTTCAAACACGCATATGAGTGTACAAGCAATTGACGATGACGCTCGGGTGACTGTTGCTTCCGCAACATCGCAAGTCATGAAGGAAAAAGGTTCAAAAATTGAAACAGCCAAGCAAGTAGGGCAGGCAATTGGAGCTCTTTTGAAAGAAAAAAAGATCACTGTTGGTATTTTTGATCGAGGATCATATCGTTATCATGGGCGAGTTGCAGCTGTTGCAGAAGGTGTCCGAGAAGCAGGAATACAGCTTTAAGATTAAGAATATAATTTAGCATATTTAGCATTAGGATAATTAATTAGATAAACAATTTATGGCATACAACAGAGATAGAGACCAAGGCGATAAGCAGTTTGAAGAGCGTGTATTGCTCATCCGTCGTGTTACGAAAAAAACGACTGGCGGCAATGCAGTAAGTTTTTCAGCACTTGTTGTGATTGGAGACAAAAAGGGAAAAGTTGGCGTTGGGCTTGGAACCTCAAAAGAAGTTCCTTCAGCTATTCAGAAAGCAATAAGTAGCGCTCACAAAAGCATGATAACTGTGCCTCTGATCAACACAACGTTGCCACACATGATTCAAGTAAAGTTTAAGGCCGCAAACATCATTCTTAAACCGGCACCTTTGGGAACTGGTTTGAAAGTTGGAAGCGTTGCACGTGCTATACTTGAATTATCTGGAATCGAAAATGCTTCAGGAAAAATTCTTCGATCACGAAATCAGATTGTAAATGCCTACGCAATTATCAAAGCGTTGAAAATGTTAAAAAAGAAAGTCTAAAAAGCCATGTCGATACTATCAGAATTACCAAAAAATACTAAAAAAAATGGAAAGCGCTTAGGCCGCGGCTACGGAAGCGGTAAGGGTGCTAAGTCAACTCGTGGTACTACCAGACATCAGCGTGGTCGTGAACATATTCCACTCTCTTTTGAGGGAGGACAAAACCGTCTCGTCAAGCGATTTCCATTGCTTCGAGGTAAGGGAAAGAACAAATCTGTACAAGATAAGCCAACTATTATTCGACTAGATACTCTCAACGAAGTGTATAAAGCAGGTGACGTGGTCTCACGTGATACGCTCTTTGAAAAAGGGGTTATTGAATCTGCTTCGATGTCTGTCAAAGTGGTGGCAAATGGAGCAATTGAGAAGAAACTTACGGTGCAATTACCAGTTTCTTCCGGCGCTCAAAAACTCATAGAAGCAGCAGGCGGAAGTGTTGAGTTAGTCGCATGAAAGACCTCAAGCGTCGGTTATCCCTTCTTGTCAAAGATCCTCAGCTAAAACGTAAAGCGCTCTTTACGCTCTTTATCTTTTTTGTATTTCGAATTTTTTCGTTTCTTCCCGTTCCAATTGTAGATGTTGAGCGTCTTCGTAGCTTGTTTCAAAACAATCAATTCCTCTCATTGCTCGATATTTTCTCTGGTGGAACGCTCCTCAATTTTTCTGTTATGGCCCTAGGTATCAATCCATACATCAATGCATCTATTATTTTTCAACTACTGACCGTTGTGGTGCCGAAGTTTGAGGAGTTGTCAAAAGAAGGGGAGTATGGTCGCTTCAAAATCAATCAGTACACTCGCCTTTTGACGCTACCGCTCACGGTGCTTCAGGCAGTTGGAATATATTTCTTATTAAAGCAAAATAATGTGGTTGGAGCACTCAACCCAATTGAGTTTTTTGCACTGATTGCAACGCTTGTTGCAGGAACATATATTCTGGTGTGGTTTGGTGAGTTGATTTCAGAGTTTGGCCTTGGAAATGGCATTACACTTATTATTATTGTTGGAATTCTGAGTCGATTGCCCGTTGTTGCTCAGCAATTTTTTGGCACGTTTACTCCTGAGCAGTTTTTTAATATTGCAATTTTTGCCGTGCTTACGGTGCTTGTCATTGCAAGCGTGGTGTATGTGAATGAGGCGGTGCGACGAATTCCCGTATACTACGCTCGACGCGTCAAGGGAAACCGCATGTATCAAGCTGCGACAAATTATCTGCCACTGAAGCTTAATCAGGCAGGTGTCTTGCCAATTATATTTGCGGTATCGTTTGTGTTGTTTCCCCAGCTTATTGGTAATTTTCTCTCAACGTCCTCAAACGTGGGTGTTGCGCGCGCTGCAGCGTCACTTGCCGCCTTTTTTGATCCGACCGGGTTTTTCTACAACGCAATGTACTTTCTGCTCGTTATTGGCTTTACATTCTTCTATACGATTGTTGTCTTTAGTCCGCAAAAGATTGCAGAGGAAATTCAAAAAAACGGTGGATTTATACCAGGAATTCGCCCTGGTCGAGCAACTGAAGAATATCTCACAAAAACAATGTATCGGCTGACTGGAGTGGGGGCGGTATTTCTCGGGACAGTGGCAGTGTTGCCGGCTATTATGTCAGGCGTCACAGGATTGCCAAATTTGGTGGTTGGCGGAACGGGAGTGCTTATAGTGGTTACTGGAACACTTGAATTATTTAAAACGCTTGACGCGCAGCTTTTGATGAAAAGCTACGATCGTTACAGACGATTTTAAGTTTGGGGATTTATAAGGTATAATATACTTTCTGTTATTTGAGAAATAATAATTATTAATTGGATTTATAGTCATGGCAAAAAAAGGATCACGAGTACTTTTAGGTTTGGTTTGCGAAGTGTGTAACAGTCAAAACTATGTTACGCAGAAAAATAAAATCAACACCACAGAAAGTGTCAAATTTAACAAATATTGCAAGAAGTGCAAAAAATCGACCTCCCATAAGGAAAAGAAAAAATTGGGGTAATGTCTCATATATATGAAACTTGTTTTGACGGGTATTCAAGGTGCAGGCAAATCCACACAGGGAAACCTGCTGGTTAAGCAGCTTGGCATTCCATACCTTTCAACAGGCCATATCTTCAGGCAGATTGCGCGTGAAAAGACCACACTTGGTCGCTACATGAAAGAGGTCATCAATTCGGGGACGCTTGTTCCTGATGATCGTGTCATTGAGATTGTAAACACCTATCTTTCCCAAGCCGAATACAAAAAAGGATACATCCTTGATGGATTTCCCCGAACCTTAGCGCAAGCCAAGAAGTTCTCAAATAACGTGGACATGGTGATCCATGTAGAAATTCCAGATAAAGAGGCGCTGTGGCGTCTTGCGTATCGAGATGATGCAGATCGTGATGACAACACCATTCAGGCCTTAAGGCGCCGAATTGAGGCCTTTCATAAGCATACAGAGCCTGTTTTGAGATACTATCAGAAGAAGGGAAAGCTTGTCGAGGTTGATGGAACGCAAAGCATACAGCAAGTAAATGATGAGATTCTCAAAAGTTTGGGAAAAGAATTTGTACAAAACGAGGTTCGAACATGGAAACAACGCAATAAGTCAGTTATCGCAATTGTTGGCTTGCCTGGTGCGGGAAAGACTGATGCTGCTGCATATTACAAAGAAAAGGGTTTGAAGGTGATACGTTTTGGAAAGATTGTTGTTGATATGGCTCAGAAAGAGTTTGGTGATAGTGTCGAACACTCAGAAAAGATTGTCCGCGAGCGACTGCGTGAAGAACACGGACGTGAAGCGCTTGCCGTATTGAATGAGCAAAAAATCAAAGATGCACTAAAAAAGGATGCAGTCGTCGTCATTGATGGGATGCGGTCGTGGGAAGAGTACACCTATCTTAAAAATACCTTAAAGGATGTTCGCGTAGTTATTTTGGGAATACATGTTGATAAACAGCTGCGCTATGCACGTATGAAGCAGCGCGTATCGCGAAGTAACAATGTGGGAGCTGAGCGAGACATCAACGAGCTAATAAACTTGAATATGGGGGCAACTATCGCATTTTCTGATTACTTAGTCAAAAACAATTTCTCAATGGAGGAATTTTACGATAAGTTGGAAGAAGTCTACCGCGCAGTATACTTTTCTTAAAAATAAGTCATCACTTACATTTGATCGGTCTTGATCGTTTAGCGCTATGTTTGGCGCATATTCAAGCGATCACACATCACACGTATGGGAGTATATCTAAAAAACGATACTGAAATTGAATACATGCGACAAGCAGGTGGTATGGTTCGCGTCGCTATGAAAGAGATTGAGTCGCGCCTGGCTCCGGGGATGACAACCATGGATATTGAGCAGTTGGCACAAAAGACTATCAAAGGACTCGGTGGCGAGGGGTCATTCAACACAGTGCCCGGATACTCATGGTTTACTTGCACACCGGTGAATAATCAAATTGTTCATACTCCGCCTTCTTCGTATGTGCTCAAATCGGGTGATGTTTTGACGGTTGATATTGGGGCGCAGGTTAAGGGGTGGCATGTTGATCATGCTCAAACATGGACGATCGGGGACGGGCATAGCGAAGAAATACACACATTTTTGGAAGCGGGAAAAAGAGCGCTTAAATTAGCGCTTGCTGAATTTAAAATCGGCAACCGTTTAGGTCATGTATCTGATAAAATGGGGCTCACCATCAAAAAAGCAGGCTATCATATAGTTGAACCCCTTGTTGGTCACGGTGTTGGTCGAAGTGTGCATGAGGAACCATCTGCCCCTGGCTATTTGGATCGACCAATTGAGAAAACCATGAAGATTGTGCAAGGGTTAACTATGGCAATTGAAGTCATTTATGCCATGGGCACAAACGAAATGGAATATGAAGCCGGTAGTGATTGGTCAATTGTAACGGCAGACGGAAGCTTGGCTGCACAGTTTGAGCATACGATAGTTGTAAGCAGTCGTGGAGTCGAAATTCTCACCTAAATGAGGGATGAGGAATGTGTGCATGATATAATCCATGATTTTCCCTAAAATCTATGGTTGCTGAAGCGCAAAAGCTGTGATACAATTAAACTTTTATGAAGGATGACAACGTAATAGTGATTGAGGGCGAGGTAATTGAGAACCTTCCCAATACGTTGTTTCGTGTCAAGATAGACAATTCAGACAAGCAATTGCTGTGTTATCTGTCCGGAAAAATGCGAAAAAATTACATAAAGATTTTACCGGGTGACCGAGTTCGTGTTGAGGTCACACCGTATGATGTTGACCGCGGTCGCATCGTGTATAGAACAAAATGAAAGTACGATCATCTATCAAGAAAATGTGTGCAAAATGTCAACTCGTTAAACGACGAGGCAAGTTGTATATTATATGTTCAACACCCAAGCATAAGCAGCGACAAGGCTGATAATTGTGATTTAAAAATATCTATATGGCACGACTTTTAGGACTAGTATTACCGGACTCAGCACGTATTGAATACGCATTGACGCTTATTTATGGAATCGGCTGGCACAAATCAGCAAAGATCTTAGATGCTGCCAAAATTGATAAAAGCATTCGAGTTCGCGACCTAACAGAAGACGATTTTCGAAGTATTACCCAGCAAATTGAAAAGAAAATAATTGTTGAAGGAGATTTGCGAGAAGATGTTTCTGAGAATATCAAGAGAATCAAAGAAATTACCTCATACCGCGGGATTCGCCACATGCGTGGACTTCCAGCACGAGGACAGAGAACTCGTTCAAACGCCCGCACTCGCCGTGGAAAGCGTCGAACAGTTGGTGCATTGACAAAGGAAGCATGGGCAAAGTTAGAGCAGACAAAATCGCCTGGCAAAAAATAATTAATTAATTTTGGTATTTCATGAAAAAACGCAAAGAACAAAAAGTAGTTGAAACCGGACGTGTATATATTACGGCCACATTTAACAACACCTTAGTTACGATTACCGACCAAAATGGTGCGGTTGTTCTCACGAGTTCATGTGGAGCTCACGGTTTTTCAGGAACGCGAAAATCAACACCATATGCAGCAACTATAACTGTTGATGCAGCGGTCAAAAAAGCCCAAACTGATCATCAATTGCGAGAAGTTGTGGTGTTTGTAAAAGGAATTGGTCCTGGTCGTGAAGCATCGCTTCGCGTACTTCGCGGGTCAAGTTTGGATATTGATAAGGTAGTCGATGTCACTCCAGTGCCACACAACGGAGTTCGACCACCAAAGATTCGACGCATTTAACCAACATTAATTAGATCAGAATATAAAAGCAACACACTATGAGATATACAGGAGCAAAAAATAGAATTGCACGACGCGAGGGCGTTGATTTGGAATTGAAGACTGCGGGCTCAAATGCGCATGCATCGATGCTTCGTAAGTTGACAGTTCCTCCAGGTCAACATGGTGCAAAACGACGTCGTAAGCAATCAGAACGTGGAAAGCAGCTGCGTGAAAAACAGAAACTGCGATTTATGTTTGGTATTTCTGAGCACAAACTTAAGAAATATTTTCAAGAAGCAAAACGACGCGCTGGCAACACTGGAACAAATATGGGTGAGCTTTTGGAGCTGCGACTTGACAACGTAGTGTTTCGAGCTGGTCTTGCACCAACACGCGCCTCAGCTCGCCAATTGGTCAATCACGGCCACTTTAAAGTAAATAATAAACTCGTAACCATCCCATCATACCAAGCACGTATGGATGACGTCGTGAGCTTTGCGTCCGATGCATCAACAAAGATTCCATATGTCGAGACACAATTAAAAAACACCAGCAAAATCGTTGTTGAATGGATAACAAAAAAAGGAAACGCATGCTCAGTCACTGCCGCGCCAACCAGCGAGGACATTGAGAAGCAGGTCGATATCCGTTCAGTCATCGAGTATTATTCGAGATAATACGTATTATTACTATTTACCCGATCTAAGGGAATAACGTACATTTATGATCAAACCAATATTCTTCACAAAACAAGAAGAAACAACCGCCGATTACAGCCGATTTGTGATCGAACCATTGCCATTAAGCTTTGGAAACAGTATGGGAAATGCGCTTCGTCGCACACTCCTTTCCTCACTTTCCGGATCTGCTATGACGCAAGTTAGGTTCAAGAATGCAGAACATATGTTCTCAACCATTGAGGGAGTGAAAGAATCAGTTCTCGAAATCATCCTTAATTTGAAACAATTGCGATTTGATACAGCCGGAGAAGGACCATTTCACATCACACTTTCTGCCAATAAAGAAGGAAAAGTGTATGCAAAAAGCATTGATGGTGATGCAAAAGTGGTAAATGATGATCTCTACATTGCAGAAATTACCAGCCCTAAGGGAAAATTGGACATCGAAGCAGTAGTTGAGCGTGGTATTGGATCCATTATGGAAGAAGAAGTTGAAAAAGAATCTTCAGAGTTTATTTCTGTCGATGCATTCTTCTCACCAGTTCGAAAGGTTAACTTTAAAATCGAAAGTGCACGTGTTGGACGAAAGACTAACTATGATCGATTGATCCTCGATGTATGGACTGATGGAACAATCAAGCCAGATGAAGCATTAAAGCAGGCATCTGATGTCTTGTCGACCCACTTCTCATATATGCTATCTGGTCAGGACGATGTTTCATCACAACAGACTGAAGAAGCAAAGCCAGAGAAGGTTGTTGATCAGCATTTGAAAGATATCATTATTGATGAATTAAACTTGCCTTCACGTGTTATTAACGCTCTCTTGCGAGAAGGTGTCGAAACGGTTGCTGACTTAGTCCGCATCGGTAAAGACAAATTGATTGGTGTCAAAGGACTTGGCAAAAAGTCATTTACTTTGATTGAAGAGGAGCTCCGCAAGATGGATATTATCATCGAAACGGAAGAAACGGAAGAGGAATAATTCTAGCTGTTACAGCAAAAAAAACGTTATGAGACATCAGCAAACAGGAAAAAAATTTGGGTTTGGGCAAGATGCCAATCAGGCATTGCGTCGTAAACTTTTGGTTAACTTTATGACGCATGGTCATATAACCACAACCATTACAAAAGCCAAGTATCTAAAGACACATGTTGATCGTGCGGTAAGTTTGGCAAAGCGAGCAACTACGGCTTCGCACAACATGTTGCTTCGTGCATTTGGTGATGAAGAAATGGTTCTTATGCTTGAAAAGGCAGTGGGCACATTAGCTTCACGTGATAGTGGGTATACCACTCATGAACGATTAGGACGACGGGTGAATGATGGAACGATGATGGTCAAAGTTTCATGGATTGAATCCGTTGTGCTCAAAAAGCCAGAAAAAGCGGCAAAGACCGTAAAAGCCAAAGATGCAGATGTGAAAGCGCCTGTTAAAGATGTCAAGGAAAAAGCAAAAAAGCCAGCTGCAAAAAAGACAAAAAGTGAAGCAGTTGAGAAATAAATAATAGTCAAGATAGATAACTTATGTTAAAACGAACCACAAGTACCAAACCACAAAAAGCCCAAGACATTGAAGTCAAATGGCACGTTATTGATGCAGCAGGTCAGCCACTTGGTCGCATTGCAACAAGTGTTGCGACATTGCTTCAGGGCAAACACAAAAGCACTTATGTGCCGTATCTAGATTTGGGTGATCATGTTGTGGTCGTTAACATGAGCAAGACCATTTTGACTGGTCGAAAATGGGATCAAAAAACATATACGAGCTACTCAGGATATCCAGGCGGATTGAAAGAGCGAACAGCTCGTCAAGTGTTTGAAAAAAATCCTGCTTGGCTCATGCAAGAAGCAGTAAGTCGTATGTTGCCAAAAAACAAACTACGTGATGTTCGCATGACACGTTTGCATGTATATGTTGGGGCAGATCATCCTCACAATCAAGAAGTCGCATAATTATTAATCCGTTTTACGTAACAAGAGAAAAAAATAGCATATGGTAAAAGAAAAACAACTCCAATATTATGAAGCAGTTGGTCGACGACGAGAGTCAGTCGCACGCGTTCGACTATATCTTGTTGCAAAAGACGGATTAGCCACAATTGATGCAAAAAAATACAAAAAGGGAAGTGTTGTGGTAAATAATAAACCTCTTGAAGAAGTCTATTCACATGCCGCAGAAAAGGCCGTATTGCTCAAGCCATTGCTTTTAACGGGAAATGACGAGCGATTCGTCGTGAGTATCCGTTTGGCAGGTGGAGGTCATGTCGGACAGCTTGAAGCAGCAATCTTGGGAATTGCCCGAGCAATTGAAAAAACAGATAAAGAAACACATCGGCCAATTCTTAAAAAAGAAGGCTTATTGTCCCGAGATCCTCGTACGCGTGAACGACGCATGCCAGGTACCGGAGGTAAGTCTCGCCGACAAAAACAGTCACCAAAGCGATAAGCTGCACATTTTGTGTAAAATACCCCCCCTACTTACGCCGAAGCTTCTATATAATGTAAGCTATGGTCGATATATCAGTCATCATTGCGTCATATAACACGAGTGAATTAACCATTCAAAGCGTAAATACCGCTGCCTTGGCTCTTGAAGCATCGCTTTTAAAATGGGAAATTATTGTGGTCGATAACGCATCAACCGATGACAGTTTGGCAAAGCTTACTGAGTACGTAAAAGGCGAGCAGTTCCCCATCACAATATTGGAAAATAATGTGAATGTTGGGTTTGGTGCCGCAAACAATATTGCAATTGCGCGCTCGACCGGCGAGTTTATATTGCTGTTAAACTCAGACACTATCGTAGACAATGTTCATTTTGACAAGCTGATCGCGTTTGCCCGCGAGCAAACTGACTTTGGAGGATTAACGGTCAAGCTGTTGCTCTCAGACGGGAGTATTGATCCGGCATGTCATCGTGGATTTCCGACTCCCTGGCGCTCATTTTGTTATATGAGCGGGCTTGAAAAGCTTACCAATAATGTGCCCTCCCTAAAACCCCTATTTGGCGGTTACCACCTAACGCACTTACCGCTTGATGAGGCGCATCAAATTGATACGCCAAGTGGTGCGTTTTTCCTCATGAAAAAAGTAGTTTTTGATGCGGCCGGTGGATTTGATGAACAATTTTTTATGTATGGTGAGGATATTGATTTGGCATATCGTATCCACAAAATGGGAAAGAGTATCTGGTATCGTCCGGAGCAAAGCATCACGCACCTGAAGGGGCAAAGTGGTATGCAGCGCACGGATATGAGTCAAAATACGCGCCAGCACTTTTATCAAGCGATGAAGATTTTTTATCAAAAACACTATGAAGAATTGTATCCAACGTTTTTGAATCAGCTGATTTATAAAGCCATCGATTATAAGCTCGCCAAGCCTCAAGGGCAGCCAAACTCATGAAGACATCAAATCCTTCAAACCCTCGCATCGGAATAGATGCGCGCCTGCTGACGCAAACCGGGGTTGGAGTCTACATTCGCAATCTCCTTTCCTATAGCGAGCAGTACCTCAGTCCACGTGCTGAAGTTGTGTGTTTTGTGAGAGATGAAGACGTTGCGCTTTTTCAAAAATTGTACCCACATCTTGCGTATAAAATTGCCAACGAGCGATGGCATACCGTGTCTGAGCAGACAACTTTCTTGCGTCGAATTCAACAGGCAAATCTTGATCTTATGCATTTTACGTACTTCAGCTTCCCCATCGCGTACTTACGTCCGTATATTTCAACCATTCATGATTTGACTCCGTTGTTGTTTAAAACAGGAGCTGCGTCTACTCAGCGAGCAAGTATATATGAAATTAAGCATAAAGTACTCTACCAGGTATTACGTCAGGCAGTTTCACGAGCCCGCTACGTAATCACCCCCTCTCAATCGGTGAAAAATGAAATCATTTCTGTATTCTCGCCACGACTAACTGACAAGATCATTCCTATTTATGAAGGGCAAAACATGCTTTTGTTGGGCACAAAACCCCAATTGCGACTTGAGAAAACAATACGAGCACCATACTTTTTATATGTCGGCAACTTTTATCCGCATAAAAATATTGAGAACTTGATTGAGAGTTGGGCGCCAATTTGTTTGCAGATCAACCTTGTGCTTGTTGGGCCAGACGATATGTTTGCGCGGCGCATCAAATCAAAGCTTCGCGCCGCGAGTGGTGAATTGAATGATCGAGTGCATTTTATCCATGATGCCACTGATGGCGACTTGGTATATCTTTACACTCATGCCCGCGCGTTGGTACACCCAAGCTTGGCTGAAGGTTTTGGACTAACTCTTGCCGAGGCGCAGGCGTTCAAAACTCCAATTATTGCTTCAGACATACCGGTGTTTCAAGAGCTTTTTGCGGGAAGTTTTGTCCCGTTTAATCCAAAAGATGTGGAAGATATGAAGCGAGTGCTGAGCACGTTTCTCAAGGGCCAGGTGCAAGCGGAGAAAAAAGCGGCAACCACATATTCGTTTGAGACAATGGCACAGCAGACTT
The DNA here is from genome assembly GCA_964445135.1 of uncultured Gammaproteobacteria bacterium. Classification (GTDB taxonomy): domain Bacteria; phylum Patescibacteriota; class Microgenomatia; order UBA1406; family GWC2-37-13; genus JACOTV01. Next base: position 24,228 of record CAYUJW010000001.1, on the reverse strand, counting down.
TTGACCTATACTTTAAGGCGCTTGAAAGCCCTCATGGAAAATAGTCGCCACGTTTTTGTATGTGTTATCGGTATACTATAAAAATATGAAAGATTCGCACGGCAACACACTTACCATTTCTCAAGTTTTGTCAAAAGTAAGTGGCCGACTGAAAGCGGTGGTTCAAGAGGCAGACGTTGCATTGCTACATCTGGCAGGCAAAGTGCCCTCACACACTGTGCGCAAAGCAGCACATAAAGCGGCAGGTATTCGAATGGGGAAAGGGTCAACAATTCACATGGGAGCTACATTTTATGATCCCAAGCATATACGCATCGGTGACGACACAATTATTGGTGAGCGCGTGACATTGGATGGTCGTGATGTGTTGAGGATCGGCAATCACGTTGCGCTGGCCTCAGAGGTAATGATCTATAACTCGCAGCACGATATTCACGACCCCTTTTTTAAGGCTGTCACTAAACCGGTGCACATTGGGGACTATGTGTTTATTGGGCCACGCGCAATCATTCTGCCAGGCGTGACAATTGGTGAGGGTGCCATTGTTGCGGCGGGGGCCGTGGTTACCAAAGATGTGCCCGCATACTCCGTTGTCGGCGGCGTGCCCGCCAAGGTCATTGGAGAGCGTAAGCATAAAAATCCAAACTACAAACTTGGTCGCCCTCGGCTGTTTCGATAGCGGCAGGCAACTGCGCATTTAAGAATAAAAAGGTCAGCAGTCTGCGCTCGTATCTTATCCCTTCTTTCCGACTAAGAATACTGCTTGCCACGGTCTATATGAAGAATAAAATGTTTCTTTTTTTACGTCGCCATTGGCATAGGTGACTGAATAATCGTATCGCGACTTTCCGCCCCATGCAGCAAAATCAACTTGCTTCGTGATACCAATAGGGAGATTGGGATCATCTTGATATAACGGCTCAGGAGGAGGTGACACGTCATACACCGTAATGTCACCAACAGTGGCCTGTCTCCCATCCTTTTTTCCGTACAAGTAGAAATATAATTGATTTGTATCTTCGTCAATGATGGTTTGAACGAGAATGTGCGCGGGAGTATCGTTTTTTATACGAAGGTCGACTGACGGAGTGTAAATAGTTGCATCAAGACCTGGCTTTGAGTCATTTTCATAATAACCGACGCGATATGCATGTGCGTGACGTTCGGTAATGGGGAGCCCGGTATTGAGTGCTGCACGAAATAACGTCGTAGAGACCTGGCACACCCCTCCGCCATCACCCAAGACTGTACGCCCGTTTTGTATGACATATGCCGTTTTATAGCCTGAGGCCTGCGATATATCGCCTATTATGTCGACAAACGAAAGCTCTTGTCCCGGCTTCACGAGCACCCCATTAAAACGATTTGCGGCGTGTATGACGTTATGTACACGTTCTGGGGCGCTGTGCGTGTAATCTGATTTACCAACCCCAATCAGCTCCTCAATGCCGAGGTTATTCGACTGAGCTAATGTGACGGTTGGCTTCAACACTTCTTCGGTTGCGACAACAGAAATGGCCCGAGGCCGATCTTTGAGTGTCTGGATTTCCTTTTCAACTGAGCTCATCACCTTCTCTTGGTTGATGCGCGAACCATTTTTTTCGATAGTAAACGCACTCACACGACCGTTTTCAAATGAAAAGAGAGCATTTTGCGCCTCAGCATCATGCTCTGTAGCGAGCGTAGCAACGTACTCTTTTATGATATTTGTGTTGTAGGTGAGTAGTAGTGGGATAGTCACTTCTTTTTTTCCCAAAATCACGCCGGCCATATCGGTTGCACTTTTTACCCAACTTCCCCGCCGACCATACATGAACGCCTCTTCAACTGCCGTGTCCACATTGAGCTTAAGTCCGAGTTTTTGTGCGGAGAATGTGGCAAGTTTTTCATCGCGAAATTTGATCGTAATTGATGAAGTTGATGGGTCAAAACCGTGGTTTCGGAGTTTTTCTTGTGCGGCGCTTGGAGTAAGCGCACCAACATCAACATTCTCAATACGTACCCCAGGGTATATGCGATCGGCGAGGCTCACACGCTGCTCATAGAGGTATTGGCCGGCAGCAAGCACTGCGCCAACAATCATAACCAACACAACGAGTCCCACAATGAGTGCTGGGTGAAGTGATTTTGATGGGATGATATCTTGAGTATTACTTCCTATTGGAATTTTTGATTGTTTTTTTGCTATCATGAATACTATGGATGATAATAAAAATCCGGCTCAAAATCAAACTGACAGCGAGCACCCGATTCCGCTTTACGATGCGGCAACTCCTCCATCTGATTCGACACCTGTTGAGACACCTATTACCGCAACAGTTGAGCCAGCTACAACAGCCTCTGATATGCAAGTTGAACAAACTCCAGATGATGTCGTTTTGGAAGCTGTAGGTGACGGTCAACCGTTTGTGCCAGTTGTTGAATCCTCAGGCGGTGATAATCGCATGAAGTATGTGGTCATCGGAGGCGCAATCATCTTTTTTATATTGATTTTCATACTTTTGCTATGGATTCTTTTTGGACGCTCAGCTGGCACAAAAGCCCGATCGGCAACTCTTATTTATTGGGGATTGTGGGAAGATGCTGATGTGATGCAGCCAATACTTGATGATTTTGAAAAAGCAAATCCTACGATTAAGGTTGAATATCAGAAAATGGATCCCAAAGATAGCTATTTGCAGAAGATTATCGCACGACAGCAAGGCGGTCCAGATATATTTCGCTTTCACAACACCTGGGTGCCACAGATGAAGGAAGTGCTTTCGCCAATGCCATCTTCCGTCATGAATACGGCAACATTTGAAGAGACCTTTTATCCAATCCACACCAAGGATCTGAAAGTAGGAAATGCTCTAGTGGGCATGCCGCTTATGACAGATGGATTGGTGTTGATATACAACGATGCGTTGCTTCGTAAGGCGGGGAAGACGAGTCCACCTGCCACCCTTATTGATACGGTGGCATATGCTGGCGACTTAACGATCAAAGACACAACAACTGGAACGATTGTGTTGTCGACCATTGCGCTTGGAACTTCTGAGAATATTGAGCATTTTTCAGATATTTTTGGACTCTTCCTCACACTCAATGGTGCGCGTCTTACTAATCTCGATAGTCCAGAAGCGGCAGGAGCGCTTGAGGAATATCGTCGTTTTGCCGAAGAACCAGATGCCACTTGGAATGAGGCGATGCCAAATTCTGTAAGCGCATTTATTCAAGAAAAAGTAGCCATGATCATTGCCCCTTCGTGGGAGCTTGCCACCATACGCGCTCAAAACCCGGAACTTGAGGTGAAGACTGCGCCGGTTCCTGGATTGCCCGGCGCTGCAAAGCCACTTTCACTCAGTTCATATTGGGTAGAAGGAGTCTCTCGTTATAGTAAATTCCAGCCAGAAGCCTGGAAGTTGCTTCAATATATGAGCAGTGCTGAGGTAATGCAGAAGACCTTTGAGTTACAAAAGAAATCTCGCTTTTTTGCAACGGCGTATTCTCGACGCGATCTTGGAGATAAGCTCTTATCGGATCCGTTTTATGGCGCAGTGCTGTTGCAGGCGAAAAATGACGGGTATATCACCCTGCCAATGGTCACACGCACCTACGATCAGGGGCTCAACGACGAAATCGTCAGTTACCTCGAGCAAGCAGTTACCCAATCGGCAAATGGCGTCGACTATGCTCGCGCCATGAAGACTGCGCAATCTGGAGTGTCACAAGTGCTTAATAAATATAATATTTCTGAGTAATGCCTCACAGAAACGTAGGTAATCTGCTCAATACATCATGAATTTTTCACTCAAATCACTCTTCAAGAAAAAGGCAGATACTGTGTATGCGGCGCTGCTGGTAAGTGAGTCCTCAGGACGCGTGCTCTACATCAAACCGGATGGGGCAACCGGTATGCAAGTATTGGGAACGCAGAAGCTCCGTCTTCATGCAGGTTGGGATGGGCTCATTGACGATCTGGATGACGCTTTATACAACTTGGATACGACACATAAGGTGCGGGTAAATGAGCTCATCTTGTTTGTCTCCGATTTTCATGTTGAAGTGCAAACGCGCGTTCTCCATAAGCCCTTTTCAAAAACAATTAAGGACATTACGAAGCATCTGGACCTACAGCCCATCGGTTTTATTGAGTGCTATGAGGCAGTGCTTCGCAACTATCGTGCACGCAATTTGCAAGATGCCCGGCACGCAATTATGTTGGAATTTGAACAAGAGCACGTGTCGGTCATGGTGGTTGTTGCTGACGCGGTGGTGCATCATGACAAAATTGCCCGGCTTGACGACTGGTTGGGCTCAATCAATACATCGCTTGCTTCTTTGAAGCACAAACAAGTATTACCTCAAACGGTGCTTGCATACTCACCTGACGCAACGGCAATAGACGTTTCGGCAATTGAAGAATACGAATGGACCGAGGGTTTGTTTGCCTCAGGAAAGCCAGCTGTCGTATTGTATGAATACGAAATGGTGCAGGCAGCATTACTTCAGGCATTTGCGAATCAGCTGTTCCCACAGGTATCGGCCGCGCCCGGTGCGGTGGCCGCGCCCAATGTAATTCAGCAACCTCATGTTGAGCGTGAAGTGCCTGAGTCTTCGCCCATTGCATCAGACATGCCGCAAAATAATATGAGTGAAGATGGGCTCGTTGAGTCTCTCGGTTTTCATGTTGGGGAAAATGTGCCCATTGACCAAGATGAACCGGTGCCAAGTGTGCCTGCCTACACAATGCCGCCTCCTGCAGTGCACGATTTTGGACGCGATCATGCGTCCCCACTCCATACATCCGAACCATCACATAAAAGTGCACATGGCGCGATTTCTGCAGCACCAATTCTTGCAAAAATTCGCTCCACTATGCAATCTATATCAACAACTATGAAAGCAACATTTTCAAGTCAAGGTGGTGCAAAGCGACCAGCCATGATATTGTTACCCATTGCTGCTTTGATCTTTCTCGCTGTCGTCTTTGAGGTAACGGTTCATAAGGCAACTATTTCTATGACGCTTCCTTCAGAGCAATTATCACAAACTGTGCGCTTGCCCCAAACATTTGAATACAAGCAAGCAAGTGTTTCAAGTAATTTCACCGCAAAAACAAAGGCAACTGGCGCAACATTTGTTGGGGAGCGAGCAAAAGGGGTAGTGACGCTTTACAACAGCGATACATCTGGCTCGGTTTCATTTCAAAAAGGTCAGGCAATTAGCACATCAGATGGGCTTACATTTACCCTAGATGACAGTGTGAAGGTGGCGTCCGCCTCAGGGGACGCAAGTAGTATTACGTCAAGTACTGCCAAAGCCTCAGTGACTGCTTCTAAAATTGGGACAGAATTTAATATTAAGCAAGGTGCAAAGTTTACGGTCGACGGCGTTTCATCATCAGATGTTGTTGGCAAAAATGAAAGTGAGATTACCGGCGGAACAAAAGAGGAAGTGACGGTCGTGAGTGAAGAAGACTACGCGACACTTGAGGAGCAAATTGAAAAGCAAGCTGCCGACTTTGCTGCTCAAAAACTGAAAGAGACCGGAAGTTCGGATTTGGTGGTTATCCCAGATATGACTAAAACGACGCTCAGTAAGAAGGTGTATACGGCAGACATTGGTGACGAAGAATCTGAGGTTTCCCTCACAGCGGCATCTGGGATCTCATACACTGCAATCAGTCGAGAGAAAGCGCTGTCGTTTTTTGAAAAAATATTTGTGGACGATGTGGGTTCCTCAAAAAAGCTGTTGCCTGAGACGTTTGAGTTTGTGATACAGAAAAATACCTCGACGTCACCTACCGCACGCGTGTCAGTTCAGGGAAAAATTAAAGCAGTCGCACGACATGATCAGGCAGAAGTAAAAAGCGGTGTTGAGCATAAGTTCCCTCAAGAGGCAGAGTCATATCTGATCAATTCCTTTCAAGCGCAGAACGTAAAAATCACCCAATTTCCACCTCTTCCTTTGTGGCTTCCTGCTGCGTCTCGCATTGAGCTGACCATTGAATATTGATGTCGATATCTGGTACTATGATTGGATATGTCGCTTCGTGTATATAAGAAGGATTTTCATCCCAAACGAAAAAAAGTAGCCACGTTCATCTCGTACATGTCATTTGTTGGCGGTTCTCTCCTTCTGTTTTGGGCAATATATCCAATCCTTTCATTTGAGTTATATTCGCGATTGTTCTTTCGCCAGACTATCACGACACCTGTCCCGTCAACACAAATTGCAACTGCCATTCGTATGTCCCAAAGCATAGATACCAATATTTATGCGTATGCTGGAAATGTGCAAGACTTCACCCATGCGAGTGAATGGTTTCCCTTAACCAGAACGATCGATGCAAAAGGCGATATCAGCGCGACCAATCCACCTCCTGTTCAACAGCAGGTTTCAGAGATTCCATCTGTCATTTCAAATACCGGTTCAGTGGTTACACAAACGGGGCTCATTAAAGAGTATAGCCTTACAATACCGCGACTCAATATTCAAAATGCGCTGGTCGAAGTAGGTGGCGAAGATCTGTCAAAAAGCCTTATTCATTTTTTACCTGTCTCATTCCCCGGGGAAAACGGAAATGTAGTGTTGTTTGGGCACTCAACGCTACCGCAACTATATGACACGCGAGACTATAGGTCTATATTTACCTATTTACCATCGCTTGAAAAAGGAGATCGTGTGATGGCTGAGGTGGCAAACACTTCCTACGAATACGAAGTGTATGACATGTTCGTGGTAAAACCGGATCAGATTTCAGTGCTTGATCAACAGTATGACGCTTCGTATTTGACGCTCATTACCTGTGTTCCACCTGGCACATATTGGAACAGATTGGTGGTAAAGGCGAAGCTGGTTCGGCAGCCTACTGCGTTGTAATAAGCCGAAGTCACCACATTGCGCACTCGTATTATTGTTCACTTTTAAGTATTATTACTACTGGACAAGTGGGGGAGTGCGGTCAATCATTGGGTAAGCATCTTCATTGATATACCAAACTCATACGTGGTATAATGTGCCCCAATGAGTCTTTTCTCCATGATTATAAACGCAATATTCCATTTTTTTGAAGCAATTGGGGCTGTCGTATCTGGAGCGGTCATGGCAAACTATAGGTTTGTAAAAAAGGCATCAGCACGGGCTTTGCGGTTCCTCCACTTAGCTCCAATAATCGCTCGTTTCCGTACCCGCTTTCCTTCGCGCTCACGCAATTTTACGCCCATTCAGAAGAAACACATGAAGCGTCAACAATCACACAAGCAGCCATTGCATTTTGTGTCGTCTCGCTATACTACCGCCCGCCACCGTATAAATATTTTTAAATGGAGCCTGCTTTGTGTATTCATTCTTTCTGTCTCAAGCAGCGTTGGGTATGGAATTTATCAGGGATATTTGTTTTTCTCATACCTTCCGTCGCCTGCAAACATCGGAAAAGTGAATTATTCCCTCACTTCACATATGTATGATCGCAATGGAAAGCTGTTGTACGTATTTTACCGCGATCAAAATAGAACTCCGATTGCCATTCGTGACCTACAGCCGTATGTGTATCAAGCAGCAATCGCCATTGAGGATAAAGACTTTTTTAAGCATAAAGGCGTCTCGCTAGTTGGGGGAATATTTCGTGCATTTTTGGAGAATATTAAGTCCGACAATATTCAAGGTGGATCAACAATTACGCAGCAACTCGTCAAAAGTGCATTATTGACACCTGAGCAGACGATAACGAGAAAGGTCCGCGAGATGGTCTTGGCCTTGTGGACCGAACGAATGTATGACAAATATGAAATTTTGGAAATGTATTTAAACCAAGTTCCATATGGCGGCTCATCCTATGGAATTGAAGAAGCATCAAAAACATTTTTTAACAAAAAGGCAAAAGATCTAACCCTTGATCAGGCAGCGCTTTTAGCTGGATTGCCGCAGGCCCCTTCAATTTACTCACCATATACCAATCCAGAGTATGCGACACAGCGACGAAACGAAGTTCTTCAAAAGATGTATCAGCAAGGATACATACAATTAAAGGAATATAACGAGGCAAGAAATGTGCCGCTTGATATTGTGCCCCCAACTGTTGCAATTCGTAATCCTCACTTCGTTTTTTATACCAAACAAGTGCTTGAGCAAAAGTACGGAACGAAAATGGTTGAGGAAGGGGGGCTCAATATTCAGTCGACAATTGATAGCGATTTGCAGGATGTGGTTGATCAAATACTCAGAGAGGAAGTTGAAAAAATCAAATATCTCAATGTCACAAACGGCGCCGTACTTGTAACGAAGCCGCAAACGGGTGAAATTCTTGCGATGGCTGGATCAATTGATTATTATTTGCAACCGTTTGGATCGTACAATGTGACGACTGGACAACGACAGCCTGGCTCTTCAATTAAGCCGCTTGTATATGCGCTCGCCTTGCAAAACGGACAAACTGCAGCAACGACCATTGTTGATGCGCCAACAACCTTTACGTCACCGGGGGCGACCGAGGTGTATCGACCAGTTAATTATGATGGGCGGTTTCATGGTATGGTTACCATGCGTCAAGCGCTTGCCAACTCATACAATATACCAGCCGTGAAGACGATCGAGTCAGTTGGTGTAGGAAGCTTTATTGAGTTTGCCAAGCGGCTGGGCATCACAACATTTGAAGATCCAACGCGGTATGGGCTCTCGCTTTCGCTCGGTGGTGGAGAAGTGCGAATGGTTGACATGGCAACGGCGTTTGGGGTATTGGCCAACCAGGGAAATCGCGTAGATGTCACGCCAATTGAGAAAATTTTAGATTACCAAAATGTGCTCGTTGAAAGCTTGGATCCACAACCAGTGTCTGCTGTGTCACCTGAAGTCGCCTATATTGTGTCTGACATCATCTCAGACAATGCGGCTCGTGTTGCAGCATTTGGACCGCGTTCTGCCCTTGAGATTCCAGGGTACCGTGTTGCCGTAAAGACCGGAACAACTGACAATAAAAAAGATAACTGGACTATTGGGTATACGCCAGAATATCTCGTTTCAGTGTGGGTCGGAAATAACGACAGTACGCCAATGAATCCTCAGCTGACTTCAGGTGTCACAGGAGCTGCTCCTATTTGGAATCGTATTATGACGCACATTCTGAAAACATATAGTCAAAAAAACACGTGGTATAACATTCCTCAAAATATTGTAAGTCGACCTTGTGCCGGTCGTATGGAGTATTTTGTTGCAGGAACCGAAGGGAGTGCTCGCAATTGCGCGGCTCCAATCCCCGTGACTCCACCAGTTCAATAGTCAAAGCTCAAATCTCACGATTTGTCTCCGATTTTGTCAAATCCGACATATGGCTGAAGCGCCAGGGGAATCGTGATGCTGCCATCTTCCTGCTGATTGTTCTCAAGAAGTGGAATAAGAATTCTTGGACATGCAATAGCTGTGTTGTTTAGCGTATAGCAATAGTTTACCTGTCCACTCTTCGTTTTATATCGCAGCTTCAGACGTCTGGCTTGAAAATCACCCATGATACTGTTTGACATGGTCTCCCCGTACGCCTGTCGCTCACTCATCCACACTTCCGTGTCATATTTTTTTATCTGCGGTTCACCCATGTCGCCGGTACACATAAGCAGTACACGGTATGGTAGGTCCAATCCTTGTAGAAGCTCTTCACTATTTTGCTGTAATTCTTCATGAAGTTCTTTTGCCCGATCAATATCTGCCGGTGCAACAATGACTTGCTCAATCTTCCAAAACTCATGGACACGATAGAGTCCTTTCGTATCTTTTCCATACGATCCAGCCTCTTTTCGAAAACACGGCGAGAATGCAACAAACTTCTTAGGAAGATCTTCTTCGTTTAATGTTTCGCCAGCAAAATATGAAGTAACAGGCACCTCTGCGGTTCCTGCCAAATATGAATCATCGTCGTTTGTTTTGTACACTTCCTCCTCACCCCATGGAAATTGGCCATTCCCATATAGCGTGAAGCCTTTAACAAGTGATGGTGCAATAAGTGGGGTATATCCCTTTTTCATTAAAAACTGCATAGCATACATCATGAGTCCCATTTGAATTGCGGCAAGTTTTCCTTTGAGAAAGTAGCCTCGAAAGCCGCTGACTTTGGCTCCACGCTCCAAATCGGCAAGATCGTGTAGGGCAAGTAAATCAATGTGTGAGCGGGGAGTAAATGAAAAGGTGGGGATTGTGCCAACGGTTTTAATCACCACGTTATCACGCTCGTCATGACCAACTGGCACCTCATCAAGTGGAATGTTTGGTACCCGCAGCATCTCGGTTTCAAGCAGTGCTTCCACGTCGCGTAATAACCCTTCTTTTATTTTGAGTGTTTCTTTCAGCTGAGTACCCTGGAGTTTTACTTCGTCTGATAATGGTTTTTTTGCAACATCATTTCGCTCTTTTCGAATTGCATCTACTTCCAATATCAGCGCTCTTCGTTTTTCATCAAGCTCTAAAATGAGTTTCACATCCACAACACGATTCTTGTTTTTTGCGGCTTCTTGGACTAGCTGGGGATTTTGGCGAATAATATCAAGCGAGATCATATGTGCTATTAATTTTGAATTACGTTCTAGACACTCTATTGTACCACGCAAGAATTGCACTTGCTAGCTGTTGCCCCGCCATATAACGATGATTCACTTCCCGGTGTTGCTGTGGTGTTAGCTCATCATAGTAGCGGTGGTATTTATCAACGACCATGAGTGCGCGGTATGGAAAACCGGGAATAACCGCCTTGTGTGCCGTGTGTGCAATGTGGCCAGACACTCTTGCACTGGTCGTGTGGATAAATGGATTCTGTTGACCAACTGCTGTGGAACTTGCACAAAACGCTAACACAACCTCAAAATATGCGCTGCGCTCTTTATCTGTCTCAAATGGCTCAAGCTTCTTAAGGCAATACGCGATAAGCTCGTGATCGGTTGCCTCACGTCCCATCCATCGTTTGCTGTGTACACCTGGCTCCCCATGTAGGGCCTCGATACAGATTCCTCCATCATCGGCAATGGTTGGGAGACCACTGAGATGGGCATATGTTTCCGCCTTTAAAATTGCATTTTCTAAAAATTTTTTTCCTGTTTCCTCAACATCCTGAGTGATTCCCACATCAGCCAGTGTGACGAATGTGAGCGTGGTGGGTAGAAATTTGGCAAATACGAGCGCTAGTTCGTCACGCTTTGCAGGATTGTGTGTGGCAATAAGTATTTGCATGATTGATTTTCTTTCTATAGGACATTATACTGCCTATCACCAATTATATTTGATTTATCCGTTTCTATTTCCCTTATGACAATTGAACAAAGCGCAGGATATATGCCGTTTCGCCCGACTCAAGAAATACGTTCACTATATAACGAAATGGAAAAAGAGGACGTCATCCGCCGAGACTCACGCTCGCGAATATGTCAAGACAGGCAAGGTGGGTGGCATGAGTATATCGCTCATTTTTTGGAGGTTGATGGTGGCGAGTTGCGGTTGATCGATGAACTTACTGCGCAAAATATGCAAATCCGTGCGTTTAAATTTGGTGACACGGATGGCGCTCATTTATTTACCCATATAGCTCATCCGAATCTTAAAGTAGATATGAACACATATCACGAAGATACATTTATTCTCCCGCCAGGCGCGCTGAACATTGTTGAGGAATTGATGGCGGTTCGTGTGTCACGACGCACGAGCGACTCGATTATCGTGCGCGAGATGGCGCACGTGAGTCCTGCTGCCTACTGGGCGCTTCGACAAGCAGGACATATTCGACCACCTATTCAAAAATAGGTCAGTGAATGCGCATTAAAATATGTATGGGAAAAACATTTTGGTGCGGTGTACGTAGCGTAAATATTCTTTTCCGAAGTGTCGAGCTAAGACAAATTCTTCCTTTTTTGATTGTGAATAAAAGAGTAAAAATAGTCCAATAAACAACGGGATAGCAAGCCATGAAGCAACAATCACTTCAACACCAGTAAACAACAAAAGGACGCCGCCGTATATGGGGTGACGCACATATTTAAAAATGTCATCAGTAACCAATTGTTGTTGTTCTTTTACTTGATAATCAAGCATATGTGACCAATTGTCGTGCAATGCAAAGCGCCCACTCAAGGAGAGGGCGGCACCGCTTCCAAACATAGCAACACCAAGGATTCTCGTGAGCCAGTTTGGTTCAAACGTTGCGACTCGAACACCCATCAGTTGGATGACAAGAACAAAATAGAACGTAATTTCAATCATGTGGAGTATATGAATGAAGCGACGTCTTCGAGTGGTAGTTGATGGGAGGCGGCGATTTGATTGTTGTTCGGCTTGTAGCCAATACACACGAAGTGCAATCAGTCCAAAGATTGTTGCAAAATGAAGAATTGTATCGATCATACGTAATATAGATTACTCCCATTCAATAGTGGCCGGAGGCTTGTCTGTAATATCATACACTACGCGGTTAATGGCTGGGACTTCATTGACGATTCTTGAGCTGATGCGTCGCAAGAGCGTGTGGTCAATTGGTGATGGGTGTGCGCTCATGGCATCAATTGCCTCAACTGCTCGGATGCCAATCGTCTCGCCATATGCTCGATTGTCTCCGCGAACACCGGTTGTCTTAATTCCCGTAAATACGACAGATATCTGCCAGATTGTGCTTTCAGTGCGTTCCAACTCCTCGCGCACTATCGCATCGGCTTCTCGTAAAATCTTGAGTTTTGCCTCTGTCACTTCGCCGATAATGCGTATGCCGAGGCCGGGCCCGGGAAATGGTTTTCGTTGTACAATCGAGGCGGGAAGTCCAAGGACACGTCCTATTTCTCGCACATCATTTTTATAATATTCTCGAAGCGGCTCAACAAGGGTAAGTTTGAGGGACTTTGGGAGCCCACCCACATTGTGGTGACTCTTTATGTTCTTGCTGTGCTTTGTGCCAGCGCTTTCTATGACGTCTGGGTAAATTGTCCCTTGGACAAGATATGTCGCGTTGATTTTTAGCGCTTCTTTTTGAAATACATCAACAAATGCCCGCCCAATAATTTTGCGTTTTCGTTCAGGATCTGTGACTCCTTTTAAGCGGTCTACAAACAAGCGTCGTGCATTGATGATGCGAATATTCATGTGAAGATGTTGTTTAAATACCGCTCGCAATTGTTCAGTCTCTCCCTTTCTCATGAGGCCTGAATCGACATATACACAGGTAAGTCGTCGGCCAATTGCACGGTGGACAAGTAGGGCGGCAACAGATGAATCAACGCCACCTGACAAGGCGCATATTGCATGACCGGTGGGAATTGATTCTTTAATAATTTCAACAATCGACTCCACATGTGCTGTGTCAATTCCCTGTTTGTTGATGGGAAGTCCACAGATGAGCGATGCAAAATTTTCAAGTATTTGAAGTCCAAATTGTGTGTGAATAAGCTCAGGATGAAACTGTATTCCATACATTTGGCGCAAAGGATCAGCCATGACAGCATGAGGAATGGTTTCAGTTGTCGCATACGTGTGAAAGCCGTTTGGCACTTTTTTTACTTCATCCCCATGTGACATCCATACCGTAAATGGAGAGGAGGTTTTTGTCAGAAGTTCACACGGCTTAGTAATTGTCACCGTTGCTGGTCCGTATTCTTTTTTATGCCCGGGGGCGACGTGCCCGCCGAGAATATGCGACATCAACTGCTGCCCATAGCAGATGCCAAGCACCGGGATGCCAAGTGAAAAGATTCTCTCATCAACAGATGGCGCACCTTTTTCATAGACGGAGGATGGTCCGCCAGACAAGATAATGCCGCCCGTTGTGGTCGTGTGCTTGTGGAGATATTCAATTGCATGTTCTGGCTCAATGACTGTGCTTTTGATTCCAAGCTCAGCAAGTCGGCGTCCAATTAAATGACATGTTTGTCCTCCGAAATCAAGAATTATTATCATAATGTGTAAATGTGAAAAAATGCAAATGTGTAAATATGTGTCATAATACCTTTGCCTTCATAGTTTGTTGAATTTTACCAAGTATTTTCAATAGTTCAGACAGCATACATAACAAATCATCTGATTGCTCAACAGTAAGGTAATGTGAATCTCTCAACAGTCTGATCCAGTAATCTGATTCAAGCGCCTCTTTATAGGCTATTGACATTTTAGAACGAAAATCTTTTGGAGAATGTCCACCTAATGCTTCTTCAACATTTGCTCCTATGGATGTTCCTGAACGTAGTAACTGTTTTGACAATATAAATTCCCGTCGTTGTTCTGTAAGTTGCCTATATGTATCAATAATTCTAAGCGCAAATAAATAGCTTTTATCACGCACAGGATTTTCTGCTTTCATATTTTCGCATTTACAAATTTACACACTTACATATTAACTATAATTTTCCCCAGCATTTGTGACGAGTATGTCGTGTGGATGTGACTCGGTCAGTGATGCTTGAGTTATTTGAATAAATTGCGCTTCTTGCTGGAGTGACTCGATGGTCTTTACGCCAACATAGTACATGCCAGATTTCATCCCGCCAATTGCCTGTTCAACTAATCGAGAAACGCTGCCTTTAACTGGCACGAGCCCCTCGACGCCTTCGGCCACAAGTACGCGATCTTTATAGCTTTTTCCGTGATATTCATCTTCTGATTTAATTTTTGCTCCACTTTGCATCGCTCCAATTGATCCCATTCCACGATATGATTTGAATTGATAGAGCTTATTGGGGTCCTTGGCATCAACAATACTTTTAAATCTTGATGGAATATCATTTGCGTGAAGCTGAAACAATTCTCCGGGTGCTTCTTCACACGAGGCAAAGTAGCTTCCCATCATAACTGCCGAGGCGCCAGCAGCAAGGGCTTTAATCATGTCTCCACTGTATTTTATACCTCCATCTGCCACGACAGAAACTGCACTGCCTTTTGTCGCTTTTGCAACTTCCATGATCGCCGTCACTTGAGGAATACCCATACCTGATACTATGCGTGTCGTGCAGATTGCCCCTGGCCCCATACCAACTCGCAGCGAGTCGGCCCCCGCTTTGACAAACGCTTCTGCCGCAGCATATGTAGCGATGTTTCCGGCCATCACAGTAAGTGTGGGCTGGGTTTTTTTGATGTGACGCAATACGTCAATCATGTACGACGTATAACCATGTGCACTATCAAGAAGAATCATATCGACTCCCGCTTTCATAAGCGCAGCAAGTCGCGGCTCATAGCCATCGCTTACTCCGATTGCTGCTGCGACGCGGTGCCCGGCCTTTTTCACAAGTGCCACCTCATCAGCTTGGCCAGTTATCGTCAAGTTGCGGTGGATTACGCCAATGCCGCCCATTTGCGCAAGTGCTATCGCAAGTTTGTGTTCGGTCACTGTATCCATGGGTGATGATATGAGTGGGACATCAAGCGAAAGGGTGGGCGAAAGCGCTGTTTTAAGGGTAATTTCTTCGCGCTTAAAATCACTATATCCTGGGACCAAAAGCACATCATCAAATGTCAGTCCTTGCATCATTGGCTTGTTCATGTTTAAAAAAAGATAATTGATAAGTTTTCCCAAGTCGGGTTATAAATAAAGATTTTCCATACCTGCTTTTTTGGGAATAAAAGTTGCCTCAAATCCCCATTTGATTGTTTGTTGAACTTGTTGTGGCGCAAGCATTTCATTATTCAAAATATACTGCACTTGATTATTCAAATGCGCATTTTCAATCGTCTCTGGCCAGTCGGTGTTGATAGAATACTGAACGCCATGATCATAGAGCGTATTGAGTATTTCTTTCATCTGCACATCGTCTGCTACGGCTTTCGTCATAATGTTTGAGAATGGGCATACCTCAAGATGGATCTTATGACGGGCAAGATGCGACATGAGCTTTTTATCATATGCAGCCTTTATGCCGTGGCCAATACGATCAGGTTTAATATGAGTCACGCATTCCCACATGTCATTTGTATCATCTGTTTCGCCCGTGTGTGCCGTAACTTTGAGGCCCGCTTCACGAGCTTTCTCAACAAGCGCTGCATAATCGCGGTAATGAAAATCTGAAGATCCATAATTTGAAAAATCAATGCCTATGACTCCGCGACGATGATATTTAATCGCTTTATCAACAATGATGGTATTTTTCTCAAGCGAAAAATGGCGATCCATACAAAAGATCAAACCGGCTCTTAGTTTTGGGTACTCAAGAAGTGCGCGCTCCATACCACGAAGCATGGCCATGATTGCATGATCCAAATCCACTTCACCTTCCTTGTTGTGCTTCATGGGATTGCCGCGCAACTCATAGAGGGTAATGTTGCTTGAGCGATAAGCGCCAGATAATGTTTCAAAAACTGCCATTTCAAGTGCTACTGCGCCAGATGAAAGCTTGTCCAATATGGGATGATATATGTCGGTCAAATATTCTTTGAGGGTGAGTTTGCGTGTTGGGGATAGTACCACATGGTTTACAAATTCATGATATTCACGTTTGGGAAGTTTGTAGCCTTCGCTGTGTGCGATATGCCAGAGTGCATTCGGCGGGATTGAAGAAGCTACATGCGCGTGAAGCTCGGGAAGTTCGTAGACTGGGTGAGTACTTTGATTGGGGATCACCATATAGAATTATAGAGAACAGTCGCTTACTTTGCAAGTCATCATTGGAGCAGGGCGTATAGGGATGATTACCGCTTTTTACTGTTATGACAGTGATATGTATAGCTCATGAAGCGCTCCATTTGGTATACTGTCCACTTATTCTCTATGAAACAAGCAGCTGAATCACAACCAACCAGAGGGCGCACAGAACAAGTGCGAAGAGCCCACCGCGCTCGCCAAACGCTTGGTATTTTGACCATTGCAGCATTCTCTGCTCATACCATATCAGCTGGTGCCGATATCATCGACCCACATGGGGTTTCGCCAAAGATGGATTATATTATCGGGTCATCAGCGCCGCCACTTTCCGTGACTGCGGTAGATAGCCGAATCCCAGCGGAAGTTGCTGATGATATTGCTCAATCTCAAGTGATGCTTGATGTGAATGTTGATGGAGCAGTGGAAGGCACATTTGCCAATCAGAAATGTGGAGGAACTTATGTAATTGGTGGGGGCATAGAAACTGCCGCACATTGCTTTGCAACAGACCTTGCTGTGCGCGGGAGTACATCGATTGCGCGCGCCGGATTTGCAAGTCGCTTTAATACGGCGACGGTGACTCCGTTTGATCGAAATGGAGCGCTTCCCATGATGGTTCCCCGTTCAACAACCTTGTTTGAGAATAATCTACCTCAAGGCAATCACTTGGTGGGCGTGACGCCAGGCGAGCCAGACAGCATTGAGCTTCGAAGAAAAGATGGCAAACTCGCCTTTCCGCTCAAGGCGGCCGTACCCGCCAGTCAGCCACTTCAAATGGACCAGGAGCTATACTTGTTACCAATGGCCGTTGACACACAAATGTATAGGGGCGTCGTGACTGGCACATACACTGGAATAAATGGAGTAGATGCGATTGTCGCGCGATTTGAGCCATTAAACGGCAAAAATCCTCTGCGCGCGGGAGCCAGTGGGTCAGGCGTATTTACCGTTGAGAACGGAGAGGCAAGAGTTGCCGCTGTTGTCTCTGGCACCTTCTATCGGGAAGACGCAACAGGAATTGATGCGATACTGAGTCAGGACGACGTACGGCGTCTGAGTGCCAAACACACCCCACCCGAATATGGTCCACACCTTCATCGCCAGATGCCACAGGTGAATCCGAGTGGAGAATTGGGGCTGGCCGGTGGGTTTACTCCAAAAAACACAATCCCCAGTTCGTCACGCCAGACATTGTATCAGTGTCCCAATTTGAGAGAACAGGCCAAGCAGAACAGACGGAGAAAATCATAAGGTGCCGCACGTCTTTGCGCAATTGCATTTTCATTCATGTGTGCTAGACTTATTCCTGACTATGATTGATCGCGCGGTTGACCAACCGATTCACAACTCCTTTTTTGGCTCTTCTCTCATTTCCCTTTCACAATATAGTATTTCTGAAATGACGCGGATTTTTGATCTCGCCGATCGCATGGCAGATCCAAAACATGCGCCGCACTACAGTCAGATATTGGCCGGGAGGGTTCTTGCCCTCCTTTTTTTTGAGCCGTCAAGTCGCACATTTGGCTCATTTTCCTCAGCCGCAAAGAGGCTTGGAGCACAAACCATAGAGATTCATGACGCAGCTTCGACATCAACGTCAAAAGGTGAAAGTCTGGAAGACACCATTCGAGTATTTGCATGTTATAGCGATGGCATTATTATGCGACACCACATGCCTGGCGCGGCACTTCGCGCAGCAGGTGTCATAAATAAGCCTCTGGTAAACGCAGGGGATGGGATTGGTGAACATCCAACGCAAGCCTTGCTTGATATTTACACAATCAGAAAACATGTGAAAAATATGGATGGGCTAACGGGGCTCATTGTGGGCGATTTATATAATGGACGCACTGTCCACTCCCTTCTCAAAGGTCTGTCAAACTTCAAAAACACAATCATCTATATGCTCGCCCCCAAAGGCCTTCAGCTCTCCACTGAACAGCAAGCGCAATTTGCGAGTTCAGGCGTTACGATAAAGCCTATTACCCGTGTTGAAGATATTCCTAAAGACTGTGATTTTTGGTATTGGACACGCGTACAGAAAGAGCGCTTTACGAATATGCACGAATATGAAGAGGTGAAAAATAGCTTCATTCTCACCCCAGCTCTTGCGAAAAAATATGCAGGAAAAAACACGCTCTTTATGCATCCGTTGCCACGTGTGGGGGAGATTGATGAGGCGCTAGACGCAGACCCCCGCGCGGTATATTTTGAACAAGTACAAAACGGTCTTTATATTCGACAAGCACTTTTGGCGTTAATTTGGGGCGAGCCAGGTATTACGTAATACCATTCGCGACATTTATTTTACCCATTCTTTTTTAATGGCAACTCATAGCACAACTTTATTCCAGCCAGCGACACTCGTATTGCAAGATGGCACTCGCATTGAGGCTCGTTCATTTGGAGCACACCAGGCACGAGTTGGTGAGCTTGTGTTTACAACTGGCATGGTTGGGTATCCACAGAGCTTGACCGATCCTTCATATCGTGGACAGATCATGGTGTGCACGTATCCCATCATTGGAAGTTATGGAGTGCCGGACAAAAGCGCCTGGGAGTCAGATGAAATACAGGCGAGCGCAATTATTGTATCAACATATCATTACGAACCCTCATCGGCATATAGTACACAGCCGCTTCATGAGTGGCTGCAGGCGCAGAATGTGTGTGGGCTTGAAGTGGTCGATACCCGACTGCTCGCCATAAAATTGCGAGATGGTGGGGCGCAGCTTGCAAAGATTGTATTTGATACACAAGATGAACAACGGTTGGAGTGGGATGATCCAAACCTGCGCAACATGGTGGCAGAAGTATCCCCAAAACAGGTTGAATATTATGGAAAGAATGGGGCAAAAACCATCGTATATATTGATTGTGGTGGAAAGCGCGAGATACTTTATAACTTTCTTCGACGGGGGGTCCGTGTCATACGTGTTCCATGGAATTATGATATTTTTTCCCTTCCCGAAAAGTTTGACGGTGTTTTTGTTTCAAATGGTCCGGGAGATCCAAAAATTGTGAAAGAAACTATTAAAACGATACAAAAAGTGATTGCGGCAAAGATCCCAACGTTTGGCATATGCT
Organism: uncultured Gammaproteobacteria bacterium; assembly: GCA_964445135.1. Taxonomy (GTDB): domain Bacteria; phylum Patescibacteriota; class Microgenomatia; order UBA1406; family GWC2-37-13; genus JACOTV01. The sequence goes on along the minus strand of CAYUJW010000001.1, from coordinate 4,568 downwards.
TAGGGAATCAGTTATTAGCGTTGGCCGCAGGTGGAGATACTTACAAGCTTAAATTTGGTCATCGATCTCAAAACCAACCTTGTGTAATGAGTGGCACAAAACGTTGCTATATGACAACGCAAAATCATGGGTTTGCAGTAGGTAAGGTTCCTGCCGGCTTTGAAACATGGTTTGTAAATGCAAATGATCAAACGTGCGAAGGTATTAAACATAAAAAATTGCCTATTTTCTCGGTGCAGTTTCACCCAGAGTCAACGCCAGGCCCCGAAGACACAACGTGGCTTTTTGATGAATTTATTTCCCATATCTAATCCATGAAAATATTATTACTCGGGTCAGGAGCTCTCAAGATCGGACAAGCCGGTGAGTTTGATTATTCTGGCTCGCAGGCACTTAAAGCGTTTAAGGAAGAAGGGCATGAGGTAATACTCATTAATCCAAATATTGCAACAATCCAGACATCGGGAAAACTGGCCAACGTGAAAGTAGCCGATAAAATATATTTTCTCCCAATCAATGCACACTTTGTTGAGGCAATAATTAAAAAAGAAAAAATTGAAGCAGTGGCGCTTTCGTTTGGTGGACAGACTGCATTAAACACGGCGCTTGAGCTTGATAAAAACGGCGTATTCAAAAAGTATAATGTCAAAGTATTGGGAACTTCGATCGAGTCAATTCGAGTCTCTGAGGATCGAGAACTCTTTTCCAAACACCTACATAAACTCAAGATTAACACTCCGCCTAGTTGTGCTGTCTCAACCTACAAGCAAGCGCTCACTGCCGTTTCAAAAATCGGATACCCGGTGATGATTCGCGCAGCATACGCGCTTGGAGGTCAAAAATCGGGAGTTGCGCACACGATGCAAGAATTTGAACATATTGTGAAAGAAGCATTTGCCTTTGCGCCGCAAGTGCTTGTTGAAAAGTATCTTCATCATTGGAAAGAGATCGAGTATGAGATTGTGCGCGACGAATTTGACAACTGTATTGCCGTATGTAATATGGAAAATTTTGATCCGCTTGGCGTTCATACAGGTGACTCAATTGTCGTGGCTCCAAGTCAAACCTTGACCAACGATGAATTTCAGCATCTGCGAAATATCTCAATTCAGCTTGTGCGAAGCCTGAATATTGTGGGGGAGTGTAATGTTCAGTTTGCACTGAATCCACAACCGCGTGTACAGAAACCCGACCCAAAAAAGCCATGGACACATCAAGTGAAAGACGCTATTGATTATCAAGTGATTGAGCTTAATCCACGCCTATCTCGCTCATCAGCTCTGGCTTCTAAGGCAACAGGATACCCACTCGCATATATTGCGGCAAAACTCATTCTTGGTCGCGCACTCATTGAAGTGCAAAATCAAGTAACCCGCGTCACGCAAGCCTGCTTTGAGCCTGCCCTTGATTATATGGTTGTAAAAATGCCAAGGTGGGATTTGTCAAAGTTTCGCGGAGTGGATGATACGCTTGGATCGAGCATGAAGTCGGTTGGAGAAGTTATGGCAATTGGGAGACGTTTTGATGAGGCGCTACAAAAAGCGGTTCGTATGCTTGAGATTGGAGAGGATGGACTAAGTAGTCGGCGCTTAGCAGACAAATCAGATAAGGAGCTGGAGCAGTATTTGATCCGTCCAACGCCAATTCGATTGTTTGCAATCGTTGAAGCAATGCGTCGAGGAATGACCGTTGAAGAAGCGCACTCGCTTACCGGAATTGATGAATGGTTTTTGCAAGCGGTAAGGCGAGTAGTTGAGTGCGAACATGAGGCAGAAAAAATACCACTACACACCTATACAAAAGAGCAGATGAAAGCCTTAAAGCGAATTGGGGTATCTGATCGTCGAATTGCAACGCTTACCAACACCCAAGAGCTTGAAGTTCGTAAATATCGCAAAATGCTAGGCGTTACGCCTAGCGTGTTTCAAATCGATACACTTGCCGGCGAGTTTCCCGCCAAAACAAATTATCTCTATATGACGTATAACGGATCACATAATGATGTTGAGCCGCTTGGTCGACGTGGAGTGGTGCTTCTGGGGTCTGGTCCATATCGCATTGGTTCTTCAGTTGAGTTTGATTGGACGTGTGTCCAAACGGCGCTTGCTCTAAAGGAGTACAATCGTCGATCAATCATCATCAACTGTAATCCTGAGACGGTATCAACTGACTACGACATGTCAGAGCGCTTGTATTTTGAACAACTCACGTTTGAGCGCGTCGCAGACATTTATGAGTTTGAAAACCCCGAAGGAATCATCGTCTCTGTTGGCGGACAGACCCCCCACAATTTGGTGGCGCAACTTGATCGGTGTGATATTCCTATTCTGGGGACCCAGCCTGAGTCAATTGATAAAGCGGAAGATCGCAGTAAATTTTCTAATCTGTGCGACAAGTTAGATATCAAACAGCCTGAATGGATGCGCGTTGACTCAATGGATGGGGCAACTGAGTTTGCATCGCGCGTTGGCTATCCGGTGCTCATCAGGCCGTCGTATGTCTTGTCTGGCGCCGCAATGCGCGTGTGTGGAAATGAAAAAGATCTCATTACATTTATCAAAAAGGCGACTGAAATCAGTCAAGACTACCCAGTCACCATCTCAAAATACATTCTTGAAGGAAAAGAAATCGAACTCGATGGTGTGGCACAAGCAGGGGAGATTATTACGTATGCAATGAGTGAGCACATAGAAAACGCAGGAGTTCATTCGGGAGACGCAACAATCATGTTTCCTCC
>CAYUJW010000001.1:0-1731 GCA_964445135.1 uncultured Gammaproteobacteria bacterium | reverse complement strand
TATAAGGCAGTGCTAAGCGTTGGGGGAAGTATTCCACCGAAAGTTGGTATCTTTTTGTCAATGGCTGGATTAAACAATAAAATGCGATTCTTTACAAGCATCGTAAGGCTGAAGCAACTTGGACTTCCATTATATGCCACGGGAAACACTCATAAGTTTTTAAAAGACAACGGTATTCCAGCTCAATTTGTCAATAAATTGCAAGACAAGAAAGCGCCCAATGCAATTACATTATTTGAAGATGGCAAAGTTGATTTGGCAATTAATATCACTGATATTAATGTGCAAATAGAAGTTGAAGATAGCGCGCGTATCCGCCGCGGTGCAATTGATAATAATGTCTATTTAATTACCAACATGATCCAAGCGTGGCAGTACATTCGCGCCATGCATGATAAGACAATTGATGACTTACAGATTAAGTCTTGGGATGAGTACCGATAGCAAAAACATTTTTCTCTATGCAGTCATTTTCTGAAAAAATAACACGCGCCCAACAGAAGGCAAATTCTCTTGTCTGTGTTGGTATTGACCCGGTGGTTGAAAAACTTCCCTCTCCGGTCACTCCAACAGTTGGGGGATTTTTCGAGTTTGCAAAAGCCATTATTGACGAAACCGCAGATCTCGTCTGTGCATACAAGCCAAATAGCGCATTCTTTGAAGCACATGGTGAGGTGGGGATTGTGCAGTTGAAAAAAATATGTGACTACATCTCTGGGCAGACTGAAGTGCCAATTATTCTTGATGCCAAGCGTGGAGATATTGGAAACACGAATGAGGGCTATGCGCAATTTGCCTTTGAATACCTTGGGGTCGATGCAATTACCGTTCATCCGTATCAAGGACTTGGCGCACTTGCTCCATTTTTAAAGCACACGGGGCGTGGAATTATCGTTCTCTGTCACACTTCAAATCCAGAAGCACAACAATTTCAAGAGATGATTGTTGATGGGAAGCCGCTCTATATGCATGTAGCCAAGGAATGCTTCAACATGTATAAGACCAATTCAAATGTAGCAATTGTGGCAGGCGCAACATACCCTGAAGAAATGTCAAATCTCCGCCTTGCAATAGGTGACATGAACATGCTGGTTCCCGGGATCGGGGCGCAGGGTGGGGCCGTTGATGCGATAAAAAACGGTCTGACTGAGGCCGGACGTGGCGTTATTGTGAATGCATCGCGCAGCGTTCTTTATGCATCGGCGAAGCAGGATTTTGCACAGGCGGCACGAAGCGAAACACAAAAACTTCAAAACCTCATCAACTCACTTCGATAAATGAGGGTGTCACGTTCCTTTTGGCGGTTGACTAAAGGATTTCTTTGAGCCGTTTAATGACAACTAACGGCCCAAACTCCAGAATTAAATCAGCTGCTTTTGGTCCTGCTGGTTTTGCTATTAATACCATGTAAAGCGAGCTAAAGACTTCACGAGGCTTCAAATCATGTGCTTTCATTGATGAAAATATTGCATTTTGAATAGTTTCTCGATCATCGTTCATGCGTCCTTCGAGCTGAGTCGCAAGCTCACCCAAAAACAATCGCTGATTTTCATCCAACGCAAAACCCGCAGGTAGTGTCTTTGTCATTTGGTAGCTTGTTTCTTCGCCATGAATATTTTTGACATACAGCTGCGCATAAACAATTCGCTCTTCAAGCAATTCTTTTTCAACATCAGTAAGTGGCGCACCTTTTTGTTGTTCAAATGCACCAAGCATATCGGCACGACTTTT